>NZ_JBLNKU010000011.1:0-160819 GCF_048158545.1 Flavobacterium melibiosi
GTAATAATAACTTGATGAGTTCGCTATTGGAACCTTGCATTGCTGTCTAATTTGAATTTAAAAATATCCTTTATTACTATTTCTCACGACTTTTAGAATTGATCCGATTTTTATTTACTCAAAAGGGTTTTTATCCGTGATACACTCGGGAAGAAATTATTTTGTCTTCTCTGATATCCAATACTTCCGCCACCAGCAAATCCTCTTCGCCAGTAACCGTTCTTATGTATTCCATGAAAACGCGGTCACCATTTGCAGTAAGCGATTTTACTTTGTAATTCAAACTGGGTAAACGCTCAAAAGCATCTTTCCACCATTCTCGCAATGCCTCTTTACCGGTAACAAAACCGTTACTTTCTGGTTTGTACATTTTTAGTTTTGGGCTAAAATGCACGGCCTCATCATCATACAATGATAATAATTTTTCTAATTCTTTGTTGTTAAAAGTTTCGAACCATTTAAAAGCGATAGACTGTAATTTTTCTGGTGTCATGGTGATCAGGTTTATTTTTAATTAAAAAAATCCCATTTCGCTTGACGCGAAAGGGATTTAATGAATAATTTCAAAGAAATATTAAACGTTCTTCAAATTGATGATTTCTTGTTCAGTAAGCAATCTCCAGTTTCCTCGTGGTAAATTCTTTTTGGTTAAACCAGCAAAAGAAACCCTGTCAATTCTTAATACATCATAGCTAAAGTGTTCGAAAATAGAACGAACTACTTTCACGTTAGATGATCTTAATTGTAGACCAATTTCGCTTTTCGCTTCTCCGTCAATATAGCTTACATCTTCCACAAAAACGCGGTGTCCGTCAAGGGTCAAACCTTTGTTTATTTTTTCTAAATCCTCAAATTTTAAGTTTTTATCTAATGAAACTTGGTAAATTTTAGATGATTTTTGACTTGGTAAAGTAAACTTACGAATCATATCCGTATCATTCGTGAACAATAACAATCCAGTTGTATTCTTGTCCATTCTCCCAACTGCACCAATTTTTGCAGTCGTAGAACCTTTTACCAATTCCAATACATTACGATATTCCTGACCTTCGTCCATGGCAGTCGTAAAGTTTTTTGGTTTGTTCAGTAAGATGTACACTTTTTTCTCCGGTGTCAAAGTGGCACCGTCAAAATTTACGACATCTCCAGGTTTTACCATGTATCCCATTTCGGTAACAGGAATTCCGTTTACTTTTACAGTCCCGGATTGAATATAAATATCAGCATCACGACGCGAGCACGCACCAGAATTAGCGATGTATTTATTCAAACGAATTTCGTCTTTTACTTTCGGTCTCTTTGGTGCTTGATTTGGTTTTTTCTCTACTTTATCAGTAGCGATATCGGCAACTTTAGTATTTACTTTAACTTTTTTCGGCCCTTGAGCGCGCTTCTGCATGGCAGGTTTTGGCTTATTCGAACTTGGTCTTGAGCTAGCTGCTCTAGGACCACTTTTCTTATTATTGCCTTCCTTGTTATTCATAATATTCCAATAATTTGTGCAAAGATACTATTTATATAGTTGACAATCAATAACAGCCAATTATAAAAACGCTAACTATCTAGTTAATAAGCTAATTAATACGTTTTAGTTTCATTTTTTGGAGCTATTTCCCGCTTTCCACTCTATCTTTTTCTTTTTAAAGAAAAAAGAAAAAGGATGCCGTTGCAATCGGGGCTAACCAAATGGAGGTATTTGGGGATTTTGAGGAAATTGTTTTCAACCTTTTATAATGCCAAAGAAGAAATAACCTATACCGTCATCAACAATCTTTTTCCGTGCCATAAAACACTCGGATTAATCAATACAATGCAAAAAACACCGGCTACAATAAGAAATTTCAAAGTGTTGTGAAGTAATAAAAATTGTGTTTTTGTTGTTGATTTCCACAAGTAAACCAAGAAAAAAATTAGGACAATCAGACAAGAATAAAAATAAACATCCATGTAACCCACATCGTAAATATCGATTAAAGCGTAAACTGGAAGAATAGTCAGAATAGTCAAAACAGTAATGATTTTTTTCGATATGTCTTCACCATAAACAATAGGAATCGTTTTATAATCATTAGCTAAATCTCCTTTCAAGTTTTCTAAATCTTTAATCATTTCCCGAATCAAAAGCAATAAAAATAAAAAAGTGGCATGTGAAAAAATAACGCCTAGTTGTCTTTTGTAATTTTCAATCTCTTCAAATGGAATCCGAGTGTAAAAATACAACAGTATTGCAAAAAAAGGTAAAACAGCCAGTAGAGCAGCAGTCAGGTTTCCTATTATTGGGTATTTTTTTATTTTGTGGGAATAAAACCAGATGAAAAATATATATCCTGAAAAGAATAAAAATACGCGCCAGGAAACAAACAAAGCCATTAAAGCCACGATAAAATTGAGCGTAAAATAGACGCTCAGTTTTGTTTTTTGACTTACCAATCGATCCAGCATTGACTTATTAGGACGATTAATTAAATCCTTTTGACTGTCATAAAAGTTATTGATAATATATCCCGAAGCAATTGTAAGAGAAGATGCGAAAACCAATATAAATAAATTGAAATCGAGCAGAATATCTAATGCTCTTTTTTCGGGAGCAAGAATAAATATAGCCGAAAGATACTGCGCCAAAATAATGACAGGAATGTTATAGCCTCTAACCACAGAGAACAAACTTGCAATTTTCATTATAAGAAGTTTGTGCTGCCTGCTTAACATTATAAGATTTTAATTTAATTTTTTTAAATTGCCCTTTAGGGGTTAGGGGCTAAAACTGATATACCACTTCTAGTTTATAATCCTTAAGGGAAGCCCTGGCTTTTTCTAAATCTTCGGTAAAACCTAAGATGTAACCGCCACCGCCAGAACCGCATAGTTTTAAATAGTAATCATTGCTGTCAATTCCTTGTTGCCAAATTCCGTGAAATTGTTCTGGAATCATTGGTTTGAAGTTATTCAAAACTACTTTTGATAATTTCTTGGTGTTCATGAACAATGATTTCATGTCGCCGCCAAGGAAATTTTCTACACAAGCATCAGTATATTTTACAAATTGATTTTTTAACATGGCACGGAAACCTTTGTCTTTCAGGCTTTCCATGAAAATATTCACCATCGGAGCCGTTTCTCCTACAATACCTGAATCTAACAAGAATACAGCACCTTTTCCGTCGAAACTTTGTGTTGGTATTCCGGTTGCTTCAATATTATCTTTAGAATTGATAAGAATTGGAATGCTCAAATAACTGTTTAAAGGATCTAAACCAGAACTTTTTCCGTGGAAAAAACTCTCCATTTGAGAAAATATATTTTTTAACTGCAATAATTTTTCACGAGTCAAATTCTCTAGAACCGTGATTTTATTTTGAGCATATTTATCATAAATAGCCGCTACAAGTGCACCGCTACTTCCTACACCGTAACCCTGAGGAATGCTGGAATCAAAATACATTCCGGTTTCAACATCATTTTTCAACGTAGCTAAATCGAAAATAACCAAATCAGGCTGCTCATTTTGTAAAGTTTCCAAATAGGTAACAAAACGTCTCAAATTTCCATTTGATTTTATGGCTTCTTCAGATGGATTTTCATCTCTTTTAAGTGCACCATTATAAAAATTATAAGGAATAGATAGCCCTTTTGAGTCACGAATAATTCCGTATTCTCCAAAGAGTAATATTTTTGAGTAAAATAAAGGTCCTTTCATATTAGATTGTAAATTAACAATTTGGGGTTGGTAATTATATATTGTAACAAATAAATTTGTTATAAATCAACTTTGTCTCCCCGATTAGCCTCTAGAATTTCAAGATTAATTTCTTCTTGTTGTTCCGGAGATAATTCTTTCCAGACATCTTTTTTTTGTGCTTTGAAAATGTTTTTTATAGCCTCTATTATGGCAGTATCGTCAGTTTCTAACAATAATTTTATCAACTCTAATTTCTCTGATTGAATGTCCATATTTTCAGCTCTTTAAAAAATAAAGATAGGAAAAAAACAAATTAATTCAACAAAGCGCCATTTCCAATTTCGTCACAAATGTACTGACCATTTTGACAATAGCCAACTAATTCGTCCTTAATAAATTGTAAAACGGTAACTGCTGCATTTTCAGGGTATAGAACGTGAACATTTGCCCCTGCATCCAGCGTGAAACAAATCGGAATTTTAGTCTCATTTCTAAATTTCCAAATTGCATTTATGATCTCCAAAGTATTCGGTTTCATCAATATAAAATAAGGCATTGAGGTCATCATCATCGCATGCAAAGTCAATGCTTCGCTTTCCACAATTTTGATGAATTCCTCTAAATTCCCACTTTCAAAAATAGTTATCAGCTGATCTAAATTTTGATGCGCTTGTGCAAATCGTCTTTCGGCATAAGGATGGTTGTGCATTAAATCATGTCCAACAGTACTTGAAACTTGTTTCTCACCTTTGTCAACCAGTAAAATAGTGTCTTGAAAATTCTTAAAATTAGCATGAATTGCCTTTGGAAATTCCACCCCAAATAAATCAGAACTTCCGGAGATATTGGCATGATTTCCCCAAACTACAACTTGTCCTTTTACACTTCTACAAGCGCTTCCGGAACCCAAACGCGCTAATAAAGACGCTTTTTGATAGAAATAGTCCTCGGTCATTTCAGGGTTTAACGTTTTTTCTAAACTCATTAAGTTCATAGCCAAAGCCGCCATTCCTGATGCCGATGAAGCAATTCCGGAACTGTGCGGAAAGGTATTCTCCGTGTCAATCGTAAAATGGTAGTCTTTTAAAAACGGTAAATAGATTTCGATTCGCTCCAGAAATTTTTGAATTTTTGGTTTGAAATCTTCTTTTGGTTGCCCTTCAAAAAGTAAATCAAAGCAAAATGTACCGTCATTTTCTTTTTTGGCAAAAGCCAATTTAGTAATCGTTTTACAATTATTCAAGGTAAAACTCACCGAAGGATTCGCAGGAATCTGATTGTCTTTTTTTCCCCAATATTTTACAAGTGCAATATTACTCGGCGCGCTCCACTGAAAATTGCCGCTTTCAACCGAATGCGTATATTTTGATGGAATAAAATCGTTTGCTGAAATCATGAATTTAAAAATTTACGCAAAGATACTTTTTTTGGTTTATAAGCAGATTTGTTTATTTGTCGAATTGTACTAAACTTTTGAGTAAATTTGGCGCACATTAGAAAAACATAAAATGAATAAAATCACCCGAATATTAGCTGTTGTTGTTACTTGTCTTGCGATTGGTTATTTCTCTGGAATTGTTACCCGTTCTGCAATTACAACGTGGTATCCAATCTTAATTAAACCAAGTTTTAATCCACCCAATTGGATTTTTGCACCCGTTTGGAGTATGCTGTATGTGATGATGGGTGTTGCTGCTGGATTAGTTTGGGATCGAATAGAAGCTGAAAAAGAAGTCGTAAAAAAAGCGTTGGTTTTCTTCGCGATACAATTGGCACTAAATGCTTTGTGGTCGTATTTGTTCTTTGGATTACACAACCCAATGTTAGCCGGATTAGAAATTATTGTATTGTGGTTGATGATATTCGAAACGTACATTCAATTTGCCAAAATCAATAAAATTGCAGGGTATTTATTGCTTCCATATTTGGCTTGGGTAAGTTTTGCGGCAGTTTTAAATGGAAGTATTTGGTGGTTGAATAAGTAGTTGGCAGTTTTTAGTTACAGTGATCAGTACCATTTGAGACTAAAAACTGTATACTAAATTGAGTTCGCCACAATAAAACCGCTGGTCCACGCATTTTGAAAATTGAATCCGCCTGTAATCGCATCAATATTAACGATTTCACCTGCAAAATATAAGTTTTCATGTAGTTTGCTTTCCATGGTTTTGAAGTTGATTTCTTTTAAATCAATTCCTCCGGCAGTTACAAATTCTTCTTTAAACGTACTTTTTCCGTTGACCTGAAAAGTACCATTTGTCAATTGATTGGCTAGATTTTGCAATTGTATTTTAGACAAATCTGCCCATTTCGTTTCCACTTCAATTCCTGAAGCGAGTACTAAACTTTCCCATAATCTATTGGTTAATTCGAAAGGGGATTTTTTTGAAACCGATTTTTTGGCGTGTTCTTGTTTTAATTCTTTGAGGGTTTTTTCAGTATCTTCTTTGTCAACATCATTTAACCAATTCACGAAAATGGTGAACTGATAATTTTTGTCATGTAAGATTCGGGCACCCCAAGCGGATAATTTCAAAATCGCCGGACCGCTCATTCCCCAATGTGTGATTAATAAAGGCCCTGTTGATGTGAGTTTGGTGTCTTTTACTTTTACAGTTACTTGTGCCGCAACACCAGGTAATTCTTTTATTCTGGAATCTTTGATATTAAAGGTGAATAGGGAAGGAACCGGGCTCACAACAGCGTGTCCAAAATTTTGCAACATTTCCCATACTTTAGGATTGCCCCCTGTTGCTAAAACTAGCTTTTCGGCAATATAGTTTTCGCTTTGTGTTTCAACTTTCCAGACCGTATCTTTCTTGAAAATAGATTGCACACTTTGTCCCGTAAGCACTGCGATTCCAAGTTTTTGTGTGGCTTTTAGGAAACAATCAATAATCGTTTGTGAAGAATTCGAAACCGGAAACATACGTCCGTCCGCTTCAATTTTTAATTCTACTCCATGTTTCTCAAACCATTCAATCGTGTCGCCAGAACAAAACTGATGAAAAGGACCTCTTAATTCTTTTTCGCCACGCGGATAAAACTTTACTAATTCGTTCGGTTCAAAACAAGCGTGCATCACATTACATCTTCCACCACCGGAAATACGAACTTTATTCAGCACTTCTGCACCGCGTTCCAAAATGGCTACTTTCAGTTTTGGATTTTTTTCGACAATATTAATCGCTGTAAAAAATCCTGCTGCGCCGCCACCTACTATTATTATATCGAAATTCTGGTTCATATTCTATTTGGGAAATCAGTGATGATTCCGTTTACGTTGAATGTTTTTATTTTTTGAATATCTTCTAATTCATTGATGGTCCAAGGGAAAACCTGCAATCCTTTTTCTTGCATTTGCGCCGTATTTTCTTTTGTCAATAAATGAAAATGAGGGTGAATGGATTTTGCCTGAATGAATTTGGCGAAAGCCAAAGCCAAGTCTAAATTTGTTTCCGTTAAAACGCCAATTGGAATTTTATCATTTAAAAATGCCACTTGTTGCAACGCGTTCCAATCAAAACTGGAAACTAAAAAACGGTCGTATTTCCATCCTTTTTTAACAACATACTTTTCTATAAGTGAAACCACTTTCTCTGCAGTATCATAATTTTTGAGTTCAATATTGATAAAACAATCTTGATTTACCAAATCAAAAACCTCTTTCAGTGTTGGAATTTCGTATGTTCTATTTATTCGAAAAACCTTCAATTCGCGCAAAGATAGTTTATTTACAAAACCTTTTCCATTAGTAGTTCTGTCAATTGTTTCATCATGGATAACCATTAATTCATCATCCGTACTAAGATGTACATCGAGTTCAATCCCATCTACTCGCATGTCTAATGCTTTTTGGAAAGAAACTAGCGTGTTCTCAGGTTCATAACCTTTGGCACCACGATGACCGATTTTTTTCATGGAATATTTTTTTATTACAAAAAAAGAACAATTTTTTAAGTTAAAGCTTTAAAACGTTTGTTTTTTTTTATAAAAAAAGCGATGGTTTAATGAAAGAAAAATAGGATATTTACATAAAAAATTTAGAAGACAATTTTTTTAAACTAACTTAAATACAGCCATTTATGAAAAATAGTATTTTATCAATTCTTTTTACAGGATTGTTTATAGGGACAAGTTTTGCACAGATACCAAAATTAGTTACCTCAGTTGAAGGAATTAAAGAATATAGTTTGCCTAATGGTCTTAAAATTCTTTTGATTCCTGATGCCGCACAATCTAATGTAGTGGTGAATATTGTATATAATGTAGGTTCAAGAAATGAAGGTTATGGAGAAACTGGAATGGCACATTTATTAGAACACATGTTGTTTAAGCGTTCCTCTAAGTTTAGTGAAATAAAAAAAGCAATTGCAGATAAAGGAGCTGAGGCAAATGGAACGACTTTTTATGATAGAACTAATTATTATGAAATTCTTCCTGCGACAGATGAAAACTTGAAATGGGCTTTAGAAATGGAAGCGGACAGGATGGTTACTTCAGCTATTTTGCAATCAGATCTAGACAAAGAGTTTTCTGTTGTTCGAAATGAGTTCGAAATAGGAGAAAACAACCCATCGAGTGTTCTGTGGGAAAGAATAGTTTCCTCTGCTTATCTATGGCACAATTATGGAAATTCATCCATTGGAAGTAAAGAAGATATTGAAAGAGTAAAAGCAACTTCTCTTAAAAATTTCTACAAAAAATATTATCAACCTAATAATGCAACATTAATTGTTGGTGGAAAATTCGATGAAAAGAGAACTTTGGATTTGGTTTCAAAATACTTTGCGATTATTCCAAAATCAAAACAAATTATAGAATCAACATATACGGTGGAACCAGCACAAGATGGGGAGCGTTTTGTTGAATTAAAAAGAAACGGCGATATTCAGTATGTAGGAATGGCTTATCACACGCCCAGTTTTTCGGATAAAGAATATGCCGCAAACAACGCTTTGATTTCAATTCTAACGAACAATCCTTCTGGGGTTTTGTACAAAGCATTGATTGAAACTAAACTTGCAACCGGTGTTTCTGGTTTTACCTTAACGTTGAAAGATCCAGGCTTTAGTTATTTTGAATGTGAAATTCCAAAAGACAAAGATTTAATGACTACTCAAAATGCTTTTCTTCAAACGATGAATGAGGTGCCAAAAATGATTTTTACTGAAGATGATTTGAAAAGAGCCAAAAATGAATTATTAAAACAATTTGAAAACACCTATAATAAAACAATTAATCTATCAATTGCATTGACAGAAAATATTGGTGCAGGCGACTGGCGTTTGTTCTTTATTGATAGAGATAATGTTGAAAAATTGACACTTGCTGATATTCAAAACGTTGCCAAAAAATATTATTTGCAAAGCAATAGAACTTGGGGAAGGTTTGTGCCTGAGAATAATGCAGAACGTGTAAAAGTAAGCGACACACCAGATATTGCAGTTTTGACAAATGGATATAAAGGGAAAGCTTTAGAAGCAAATAAGGCCACTTTTGAAACTTCGGTTACCAATATTTTAAAAACGACAGAAACAGGAAAATTAGCTTCTGGAGGGCAATATGCATTACTGGAAAAACCATCAAAAGGAGATAAAATAGAAGCTAGATTTTTATTGCGAATGGGCGACGAAAAATCACTGGAAGGCAAGAATTTAATTGCGGATTTAACGGCCAAAATGCTAAAATTAGGCACGAAAACTAGAAGTAAAAAAGACATAAACGACCAGTTGGATCAATATAAAACCACTATAAATGTTCAAGGAAATGTTGATGGATTGTATATTGGTATAAGCACTGATAAAAATAATTTAAACAACGCTTTGGCACTTCTTAAAGACATTTTAAAAAATCCAATTTTTGACGCCTCCGAATTTGAAAAAATGAAATTGGAAACCAAAAGCGGATTAGAAGCTAATAAAAGCGAACCTCAGTCATTAGTAAGTGACGCAATCGGAAAGACGACTGTTTTGTATCCAAAATCACATCCTTACTATTCACAAACTTCCGATGAGAAAATTGCTGAATTAAATACAATTACTTTGGATGATTTAAAAAAATATTACAATGATTTTTATAATGGCAACAATAGTAAAATTGCATTTGTAGGAGGGTTAGATAAGAAAATCATCAAAATATTTTTAGCGGAAACACTTGATAATTGGAGTGGTAAATTTGCTTATACTAGGATTCCAACTCAATATTTTGAAATTAACGCCTACAATAATACTATCCAGGTTAACGACAAAACCAATGCTATTGTTTTAGGGAAAATCAATTTGAATATTGGTATGAACGAACCAGATTATCCAGCAGTTGATATGGCAAATGAATTGCTTGGTGGCGGTTTCCTTTCTTCCAGAATACCGCAAAGGTTGCGTGAAGCAGAGGGAATGAGTTATGGTGCAGGTTCTTTTGTTTCAGGAAATGGTATTGACAAGACGGGCAGCTGGGGCATTTACGCTTTTTTCAATCCGTCGTTTAAAGATAAACTGGACAATGCTTTGAAAGAAGAAATTCAAAAAGCGTTGGATAAGGGTTTTACAAAAGTAGAATTTGATGCTTCATCAAAATCTTGGTTGCAACAACGACAAACAATGCTTGGAACCGATGAGTTTTTAGCGAGACAATTAAGAGAATATTTAGATGAAAATAAAACGTTTCGCGATTATTCAGATTACGAAAATAAAGTAAAAGCGTTGGATGTAGATAAAGTAAATGCAGCTTTGAAAAAATATTTCGATATGAAAAAGTTAGTATTAATTTACGCTGGAGATTTCACCAAAAAATAAGGTCTATTTTCATTAAAAAAGGGTTGTCAAAATTTAGACAACCCTTTTTTAATGAAAATAGAAGCCTAAAGATTACTGATTTTCAATTAATAATAATGAAAAATTAGTATCAAATGAAACTTTCCCGTCAGAAACGATTCCTGTTTTCCCAGAATATGCATCTCTTACTTTAGTTCCGTCTGCGAAAATTGAACCTACAGAAAGTTCTTTGGTACCAATCGCTAAATCTAATCCAACCACAACTGTATCGGAATAATTTTCTTTAGAGAAAGTTCTGGAAAAAGTATAGGGTTGAGCCGAAATTTGTTTGTGAATACCTGCACCTACTGAAGGATGATTTTTTCTGAATTGCCCCAATTTTTGCCAATGCAACAGTGTTTTTTGTGTTTCAGGATTTGATTTGATAGCTTCCCAATTCATAAATGAACGCAAGGTAGCATCGCCTTGCGTTCCTTCGATAATTAAGGAACGAGCACTTTCGTCACCATAATACACTTGAGAAAGTCCTGGACTCAGTAATAATTTTGTTCCGCTTTCTATAGTTTTGTTACGATTCCCATCAAATGGCCCACCGTCATCATGTGAAGATAAATAGTTCAAAACACTATATCCTTTCAAGTCATTGTTTAGCTTGTCGGAATATTTTGAGAATATAAATTCATAGTCTTTTTGCGCATCCCATTTGAATTCAAAATTGATCATGTTGTTGAAACCATTTTTAAAATAGTTTATTTTTTTGTCTCCAAAATCAAAATCTTGTCCGCCGCTGATACCATAATTGTATACTTCAGCAATCGTGTAAAAAGCATTATTGTCTAAAACTTTTGTTGGATTGTTTTTCTTCCAAGTTTCAAAAGCATAATCACATTGGGTTTTGAAATCTGCCCAAACCGTTTCATCCGTATGTTTTACGGTGTCGCCTCTGTAACCGTCAACTCCGTAATCAGCAATATAATCCGTCAACCATTTGATTATGTAATATTTTGGGGCTCTTGGATATCCTGTACGAGTAAAAAACGCATCCAATTCTTTCATTTCTTGTTCATAACGCCCTTCTTTTTTCCATTTTTCGATTAAAAAAGGAGGCAGCGCTACATTTTGATTGTTCTCTGTTTTTATATCCGGAAGGTTAGAAACCAGCGTACAAGCAGTTGTGTTTTCAAAAGATTTATAATCGCAATTTGGTCCTGTTCTCACCCAGTCATTTGGCCAAACCGTATCTTCGGGAGTTACGGGTCCGGTATGATTGATTACGCCATCAAGAATGATTCGGATTCCGTGTGCATGTGCTTTTTCTACTAATGCTGCCAAATCTTCTTTTGTACCAAAATTAGGGTCTAAGTTCGTCCAGTCTCTGGCCCAATAGCCATGAAATCCATAACTCAAACCGGTTCCTTCGTCAACGCCATCGTGGATTTGTTCCACTATTGGTGTAAACCAAATGGCATTGATTCCTAATTTATCAAAATAGCCCTCATCAATTTTTTTAGAAATTCCTTTGATGTCACCGCCTTCAAATCCACGAAGTTTTCCAGGTGTTTTGGTTCTGTTGAATGAAACATCATTTGAGGAATCTCCATTATAGAAACGATCGGTCATAAGAAAATACAAATTGGCCCCTTCCCAAACAAACGGAGTTTTATCTGCGGTTTTGTTGCTTTCAGAAACCGTTTTTGTAGTAGTGCAACTCGTCAAAATTGCCATACTTATTAGTAAAAATGGAATTAAATATTTTTTCATTTAGTTGAATTTAATGATTGGTTTTTTGGTAGTTGTTTTTTGAAACATATAAGTTCATTTAAGTTTAAGGTGTTAAGTATCCTTATGTTTTTACTAAATGTCTTACGGGATTTAAATTACTTCAATTCTAAAATCAAAACCGATTTTGGTTCAATTATTATTTCGCTTGTAATATCAAATGTTAATTCAGAAATTACATCCTTTCCGATTTTAAAATCTTTGATGTTTTCTTTAAAACGATGCGTATTTATGGTGTGGGTTTCATTACTGTTGTTGATTAGAACCATAACACTTTCATTAGTATTGTATCTAAAATAAACATACACATTGTTTTCGGGGATGTAATGTGTCATTTTTCCAAAATGAACTACCGATTTTGTTTTTCTCCAATTGAATAATTTAGAAGTATAATCAAAATATTCGCTTTGACCAGGAGTTCTTCCTTCTTTTATAAAAGCATTATTTTCATCACCTTCCCAACCACCCGGAAAGTCTTGACGAATATCAGCATCACCCTTACCTTTGTCACCAGTCATGCCAATTTCACTACCGTAATACAATTGTGGAATTCCGCGAACAGTTGCTATCAAAGCCATTGCCATTTTGTATTTTCTGATATCATTCCCATAAGTCTCATTAAAACGATTGGTATCATGATTTTCAACAAAAACTAACATATTGTTGGTATTTGGATAAAGAAAGTCATTCGTAAAATTATCATACAATTTGATCATTCCTTTGTCCCAAGAACCATCATCCTCATTGAATGCTTTACTGGTTGCCTCAAATAATGTGAAATCCATTACTGTTGGTAAATTGGAATTATAGTCTTGTATTTTACTTATCGGGCTGTCTTTTTGCCAATAGGATATCTGTGCTTGGCTTTGCATCCAAACTTCACCTACAATATTAAAATTTGGATATTCATCAGTAACCGATTTTGTCCATTTTGCAATTCCTTTTGGGTCGGAGTAATTAAACGTATCTACTCTAAATCCATCTAAATCAGCATATTCAATCCACCAAATTGCATTTTGAGTCAGGTATTTTAAGGCTAAAAGATTCGCTAAGTTTAAATCAGGCATCGATGGGGCAAACCAACCGTTCAAGCATGTTTCTGTGTCAATTTTTGAGGCATGCGTATCGTGAATAACGGTTCTTTTATGATTAGTTTGGGTGTAACTGTCAAATTGATTGATCCATTCACGTGTTGGTAAATCTTTCATCATCCAATGTTCAATTCCCCAATGATTAGTCACGTAATCCATCACTAATTTCATGTTTTTCTTATGCATTTCAGAAGACAATCGAACATAATCGTCATTAGTCCCATATCGCGGATCTATTTTATAAACATCAGATTGACCATAAGTGTGATAGGAGAAAGCAGCGTCATTGTCTTCACAAAGTGGCGTACTCCATATCGTTGTTGCGCCCAATGAGGAAATGTAATCCAGGTTTTTTATAATCCCTTCAATGTCGCCACCGTGTCTTCCTCCTGGTAATTCGCGGTTGAATTTTTCTGTAGTGGCATCTTCGCTATCATTATTTCTGTTTCCATTTGCAAAACGGTCCGGCATCAACAAATACATCATATCCGAAGCATCGTAACTTTTGCGTTGAGCTGAGTTTTCTCTTCTTTTCTTTAAAGTATATTTTTGTGTAAATGACTCTTTATTGTTGTTCTTGAAATTGAAAATCAAATCAGTTGCTGATATTTTTTTAGTATCAATAGTAACAAAAAGATAGTTGGGATTTTCTGTTCGCTTAACATTAGTGATTTTTATTCCATTAGAAACCGTGACTTGGTATTGAGCAATGTCTTTGCCATAAAACATAATTTGCAATTCTGTATTTTTCATGCCCGCATACCAAAAAGGCGGTTCAACTCTGTCAATTTGAGCATTTAAAGTTAAAGACATAAAAAAAAGGAATAAGGTTATTTTTTTTAGAAAGCACATATTTATAAACGGAAACGAACCGATTTTATTTGTTATTTAATATTTTTATGGCTATTAAATTTGCAATAGCAGTAAGACTTTAAAGAGTACTAAATCAATTAAACAATCCCAATGTTTATTGGGATTGTCTGTAAGCCTAGCTAGGCTTGGGAATAAATGATTTGAATTAACTACAAGTTCTAACCATTAGTTTTTTAAACAGTAACTAAATTTTCTGCTGTTACAATAATGTTTTTACCATTTACGACTATCGCTAATTCTTTGCTGCCATCTATTGAAAATGTTGTTTCCTTATGATTGATAGCTACTTTCAAAATTTGATTTCTGAAATTAATTTTAAACGAATACCCTTCCCATTCTTTTGGAATTTTTGGAGAAAAATGAAGTTTGTCTTCTTTAATTCTCATTCCGCCAAAACCTTCCACGATACTCATCCAGGTACCTGCCATCGATGTAATATGACATCCTTCTTCCACTTCTTTGTTATAATCATCTAAATCCAGACGCGAAGTTCTCAAATAGAAGGTATAGGCCATGTCCATTTTGTCTAATAAAGCGGCCTGGATCGAGTGTACGCAAGGCGAAAGCGAACTTTCATGAACGGTAAACGATTCGTAAAATTCAAAATTGTTTTTTAGTTCTTTTTTCGAAAAATGATCTTCGAAGAAATAGAAACACTGCAAAACATCGGCTTGTTTGATGTAAGGCGAACGCAAAATTCTATCCCAAGACCATTTTTGGTTGATTGGTCTTTGGCTTTTGTCTAAATCAGCTACTCGAACTAAATCTTTATCTAAGAAACCGTCTTGTTGTAAGTACACATTGTGTTCTTCCGAAAAAGGGAAGTACATATTGTCCGAAACTTTTTTCCAAGATTGTAATTCGGAATCAGAGATTTTTACTTTTTCGGTGATTCTTTTATGATCCGAAGGATATTCCAGAGACACTTTTTGAATTTGTTCGTAGGTATATTCCAAACACCATTTTGCAATATAATTGGTGTAGAAATTATTGTTTACGTTGTTCTCATATTCATTTGGACCCGTAACGCCAAGAATTACGTATTGATTTAAATTAGTCGAAAAATTGGTTCTTTGATGCCAAAAACGAGCGATTCCTATTAATACTTCCAGTCCTTTTTCAGGAATGTAGCTGTAATCGCCAGTGTATCTGTAAAAGTTATAAATGGCAAATGCAATGGCTCCATTTCTATGAATTTCTTCAAAAGTAATTTCCCATTCGTTATGACATTCTTCACCGTTCATCGTTACCATTGGATACAAAGCAGCTCCGTTAGTAAATCCTAATTTGGCAGCATTTTCAATGGCTTTGTCCAATTGATTGTAGCGGTAGGTCAATAAATTTCTCGCCACTTCCTGATCTTTGGTCGCCATGTAAAACGGAATACAATACGCTTCGGTATCCCAATAGGTAGAACCACCATATTTCTCGCCGGTAAATCCTTTTGGTCCAATATTCAAACGAGAATCTTTTCCTAAATAAGTTTGGTTCAACTGAAAAATATTGAAACGGATTCCTTGCTGTGCTTTTACATCACCATCAATTGTAATATCTGACATTTCCCAAATTTTTGCCCAAGCATCAATTTGGTCTTGCAACATTTGATTGTATCCTTTTGCTAACGCAGATTGGATTACTTTTTCGGCGGCGGTAACGGTATTTTCATGGTTTAAAGAAACGGTATAACCACCAATTTTTTGGATAGATGATTTTTGGCCTTGAGCCACAATTACATCATAACTAAATTGAATTTTATCAGTAGTAGCATCAATATTGGAAGGAGAAATAGCTGTTCTTTCACCATTGGACAAAATACTATTTTGCATGAAAGTAGTTACTTTGAAATGTGTTTTGAACGTTTGAGCCGTTACAAAAGCTTCATTCCCTGATTTTTTTACGTCAAGCGGTTCCCAGAATTTTTCTTCCCAGTTGGCATCTTCATTGGTTACACCAGCATCTATATACGGTTTGTACACTATTTTTGAATCTTTGTTCAAAGGTGTGATTTCGTAATTGATAACCCCAACTTCATCCAAAACGATAGAAAGAAAACGACGAATAGTAACTGCGATTTCGGTTCCGTTTTTCAAAGTCGCTTCAAAAGAACGATTGTACCAACCTTCTTTCATATTCAATTCACGGCGAAAGTTTTTGACTTCGGAACAGATATTCAAGTCCAATTTTTCTCCGTTGATTTCGATATCAATTCCAATCCAATTTGGAGCATTTAAAACTTTGGCGAAATATTCCGGATACCCGTTTTTCCACCAGCCCACTTTAGTTTTATCCGGATAATAAATTCCTGCAATATAACTTCCCTGGAATGTTTCTCCAGTATAGGTTTCTTCAAAATTAGCACGTTGTCCCATCGCCCCGTTACCAATACTGAACAGACTTTCAGATGATTTTACGCTCTCTACATCAAATCCTTCTTCTATGATAGACCAATTGTCTGGTTTTATATAATCTTGGTTCATTTTTTCCTTTGTTTAAAGTTTAAAAAGTGTAAGGTTGAGAAGTTTAAAGTGTTTTGGTTTTTACCTCAATTTGTCTAGCCTCTCGTTTCTTTTTATTCTATCTTTTTTATTTTTTAATTAAATCTTCTATGAAGTTGGTGTCTATTTCCGTAAAATCTTTAAAGATGTATTTTGCTTCGTGCAGCACCGTTGCTGAACCAATTCCTACGCTGGTCATTTTTCCAATATTAGCCGCTTGAACACCTGCAACTGAATCTTCGAAAACAATAGCGTCTTCAGGATTTATATTTAATAACTTAGCTGCAATCAAGAAAACTTCTGGATCTGGTTTTGCATTGGTAACATCATTTCCATCTACAATCGCATCAAAATAGGAAAGTATTCCTGTTTTTTCTAAAATTGGTCTGGCATTTTTACTGGCAGAACCCAATGCGATTGGTTGGCCTTTTTCTTTAAGAAATTTTAAAACCGGAAAAACTCCCGGAAGAATTTCGCTTTCGTTCATGTCGACTAAATAGGATAAATAATCCTCGTTTTTTTGAACTAACCATCGTTCTTTATCTTCTTGAGAAGCTTCCACTTTCCCTAATTCTAATATAATATCCAAAGAACGCACGCGGCTGACTCCTTTTAATAATTCATTGTGTTCCAGTGTGAAATCAATATTTAATTCATTTGCGATTTTTTGCCACGCTAAATAATGATATTTCGCTGTGTCTACAATCACTCCGTCTAGGTCAAATATGAATGCTTTTCTATTATTCATGAATTTCAATTTTTGTTCTGTTGTTTACTCTAAGGGTAAGTAAACCGGCAAATATCATTGATACTCCGCCAATTAATAATGCGTAAATAGGTTCGTTTTGGAAAAATTGTTTGACAATAAAACCTAAGATTGTTGCGGCAACAATTTGAGGAATAACTACGAAAAAATTGAAAACTCCCATGTAATACCCCATTTTTGCAGCAGGTAAAGCACCTGATAACATGGCATAAGGCATTGATAAAATACTGGCCCATGCGATACCAACTCCTAGCATTGGAATCAATAATAAATATTTGTCTCCAATAAAATAAATAGAAAGTAAACCTATACCACCAGAGCACAATGCCAATAAATGCGTGGATCGAACTCCTACTTTTTTTGCTATTACAGGCAATAAAAAAGCAACTGCAGCGGCTACTCCATTATAAACAGTGAAAAGTACGGAAACCCAGTCGGCAGCATCATTATACACTTTTGAAGTCGTATCCGTTGTTCCAAAAATATGTTGTGTAACGGCTTGTGTCGTGTAAATCCACATGGAGAAAAGTGCAAACCAAGAAAAGAATTGAACCCAAGCCAATTTTTTCATTGTGGTGGGCATGTTCAATAAATCGGTCATGATGATGGTGAAACCATTTTTTATTTGGACAACCCTAAGTCTGGAGGTGACCATGAATAAAATTCCAATCACAATTAATCCAACAAATAAAATGTATAGCTCTTTAGTAAGTTCGTTTTCGTAAATAATAAAAGAAATGACGCTTCCTAACAGAGTCATTAAAAGTCCTAAATTGAATTGTCTTTTGATATTTACTTTAGCCTCCAACTCAGTTTCAATTGGAGCTACTTCTTTAGTGTCTTTGTCTTTTTGTTCAAAAGCTTCTAATTCTGCAGGAGAATATTCAGTAGATTTAAAAACAGTCCACAATACAGCCAGTAGAAAAACAACTCCTCCTATATAGAAGGACCATTTTACAGAGTCAGGAATGATACCTTCTGCGGCCGTATTGCTTACGCCAAAAACATTCGTAAAAATGTAAGGCAGTAACGAACCAACAACAGCACCCAGTCCAATGAAAAAACTCTGCATGGCAAAACCTAAAGTACGCTGCTTTTCGGGTAAATTATCCCCTACAAAGGCGCGGAAAGGTTCCATCGAAATGTTGATTGAGGCATCCATCATCCATAATGTTCCTGCGGCAATCCACAAGGATGGTGAATTGGGCATTATAAATAAAGCTATTGATGATAAAATGGCTCCTACCAGAAAATAAGGTCTGCGTCGGCCTAATCTTGTCCAGGTTCTGTCACTAAAATAACCAATTATCGGTTGGATAACTAAACCTGTTACAGGAGCAGCAATCCATAAAATAGGGATTTCATCAACTTTTGCACCTAATGTTTCAAAAATTCTTGAAGTATTTGCGTTTTGCAGTGCAAAACCAAATTGTATTCCTAAGAAACCGAAACTCATGTTCCAAATTTGCCAGAAACTTAATTTACGCTTTTCCATTATCGTAATTTAGTTATTATACGATAAGCGCTTTGCTTATCAAAACTTATCTTGTTTTCGAAGTAAAAGTAAAAGTTTTGAGGGGTAAATATAAAAATTTATTCTAATCTTTTACTTTTTAAAAACAAATAAAGTAAAAGATTAGCAACTACAAGGTTGTAGTAATGAATATAATAGAGAATAGACTACTTAGATTTTTAGACTACTTGGATTTTTTAGTCCAGAAACTTCGGAATTAGACTTGGACAAAGACTACTATATTATAGAATGCGGCATTTTGTCTAAAAATCTAACTCATCTAAGAAGTCTAAAAATCTAATTGGTCGATTCTCTTTCGATTAAATGCGTTTCAATTACTTCAGTTTTATAATTTTCTTCTTCCTCATCATCCTGTTCTGCTTCTAATCTTTCAATAAGCATTTTTGCAGCTCTATTTCCCATTTTTATTCCATTTTGACTTACGGTTGTAATGGTGGGTGTTGAATATTTAGATATAGTTCCATCTGTAAAAGCGATAACGGCTAAATCTTCAGGGACATTTAATCCTATTTTATTGGCGGTTTTAATTATGGTTACTGCAAAAAGTTCATTGACTGCAAAAACAGCATCAATGGCTTTGTCTTCGAGTAATCTGCCAATGGTAATTTCGCAAGTGTCTACATTTTCAATTTTGATAATAAGGTTTTCGTTGAATGGGATGTCATTATCTAATAAAGCTTTTATATAGCCATCAGTTCTCAGTTTGCCTACACTTACATAATCTACTGTGGTTACAAGTGCAATTTTCTTTCTTCCTTTATCAATTAGACTTTGAACGGCTTCGTAAGCGGCAAGTTTGTCGTCTATGATTACTTTGTCACAAAGAATTTCATTGGCAACCCTGTCAAACATTACGACAGGCATTCCTTGATCGATAACTTCCGTAATATGATGAAAATCACCTTTGAATTGGGTTTCTTTTGAAAGTGACATGATGAATCCATCAATACTTCCGTTAGCAAGTATTTCCATGTTAAGTACTTCTTTGTCAAAGGAATCATCCGATAAACAGATGATGACGCTGTACCCGTTTTCATTTGCAACCTGTTCGATTCCATTAATTACCGTTGAAAAGAAATGGTGGACTATTTCCGGAATAATAATCCCAATAGTTTTTGTTTTTCGGTTTTTTAAACTGAGCGCAATGTTGTTGGGTTTGTAGTTGTAAAATTTTGCAAATGCCTGCACTTTTAGTCGGGTTTCTTCCCCTATTTCGGGACTGTTTCTAAGCGATTTTGAAACGGTTGAAATGGATACGTCAAGCTCTTTTGCAATTTGTTTAAGGGTGACCTTTCTTTTCATGATAATGGTGTTTTAATGTTCGATTCGTAATAAAGGTAAGATTATTTTTTATTTATTGTAATTTTTCTCTCAAATATCAATATAAAACACAAAGTTTTCAACACTACCACGTTTTCGTAATGTGATTTGAATTGGGCTTTGTTGGTGATTTCAATATTTTCCTAAATTTGAAATTCGAAGTAAAATTAAGACCTAAAAAATTAACCAAAACTAAAATTAATTTAAACAAAAAGTATGAAAACAATTTATGAAAAGTTGTTATTTTTAGTACTGTTACTGCCTTTTAGTATTCTGGCTCAGAATACGCTGAATGGTGTTGTTCTTGACAAAGCATCAGGACAACCAATTCCGGGAGTAAATGTAAATGTACAAGGCGCCGCAAATGGTGTTTCAACAGATTTTGATGGTAAATATCAGTTATCAAATGTTAAGAAAGGCGATAAAGTCGTATTTTCTTTTATTGGTTACAAAAATACTGTTGTTAGTTATGATGCTCAAAAATCATTAAATGTTTCTTTGGAAGAAGATGCAAATCAACTGAAAGAAGTTGTGGTTCAAGTAGGTTATGGAACTGTTAAGAAAAAAGACGCAACAGGTGCGGTAACAGTTTTGACCACAAAAGATTTTAATAAAGGTGCAAATGTAACAGCCGAAAACTTGCTTAACGGAAGGGTTGCAGGTGTTACTGTAAATACAAGTGGTGCTCCAGGTTCTGGTTCTCAAATTAGAATTCGTGGTGGTTCTTCTTTATTTGCAAGCAATGATCCATTAATTGTGATTGATGGTTTGCCTATTGAAAACACAGCGGGTACAGGTTCAACATCAATTTTAGCTTCATTAAACCCAAGCACTATTGAGTCGATGACAGTTTTAAAAGATGCTTCGGCAACAGCTATTTATGGATCTCGTGCCTCAAATGGTGTAATTATTATTACTACTAAAAAAGGTGGGAAAAAACTTTCTGTAGATTATAATTTTCAGTACGGAAGTGGTAAAATAGGAAAAACAGTTGATGTATTTGATGCGGATGCTTTTAGAGAATTAATCGCAGAAAAAAGACCTGGAGATGTTTCAAAGTTGGGTACGGCAAATACCAATTGGCAAAATGAAATCTACAGAAAAACAGATTTTGTTGATAATAACATATCTATTAGAGGCAATTTGTTTAATAGTATTCCATCTCGTCTTACAGTAGGGAATACCTATCAAGAAGGTTTGAGATTGACCAATACATTTAATAGAAATACTGTTGGATTAGCTTTGAATCCATCTTATTTAGATGATCATTTGAAACTAAAATTGAATGCAAATTACTCAAATGAGAACAATAGATTTGCAGAAGGGGTTGAAGGAAGTGCGCTTCGTTTTGATCCAACACAACCTGTTTATGATGCAACTTCGATATATGGCGGTTTTTTTGAATACTATAATCATAGCAATGGAAAATTAACTTCACAAACGCCAAGAAATCCAGTGGCCCAATTAATGCAGACGTTTGATACTGGAAAAAGCAATCGCTTTTTTGGAAACTTTGAAGCAGATTATAAATTTCATTTCTTCCCAGCTTTACGAGCAGTTGTAAATGCAGGTTTTGATCAGGCAAATGGCGAGAGAAGCAAATTAGCTTCAAATGAAGTAGCTACTTCTGGTTCAAATAACGACATCCCTTTTGGAACCGATGAATTTTCTAAAAGTATGAGGAAAAATAAATTATTAGATGCCTATTTAGTTTATAATAAAACATTTGATAAATTGATTTTTGATGCAACTGCGGGTTATTCTTACCAAAAATGGGATTCTGACAACTATCAATCAGGAAATATTTTAGACCCAAATTTACCAACAGGTTTAACCGGTTTTCCAAAAACAAATGTAGATTATGATAGGGTGAATATTGGCTTTTTTGGAAGAACCAATTTAAATTTTAATGACAAATATTTACTGACGTTGTCTTATAGAAGAGATGGTTCCTCTCGATTTGACAAAGATAATAGATGGGCAAATTTCCCTGCTGCTGCATTTGCCTGGAAAATAAAAGAAGATTTTTTTAATGACAATACAACAATTTCCGACTTAAAATTAAGATTAGGTTGGGGTATTACCGGACAACAAGAAATTGGAAATAACAATGATTATTTGCAACAATATAATTTAGGAAGCGGTAGTTCGCAATATTATTTTGGTACTGTTGCTTTGCCAATTGCAGTTTCTGCAAGACAAAGTGCGAATTTAAAATGGGAAGAAACTACAACTTATAATGCAGGTTTAGATTTCGGACTTTATGACAACAGGGTTTCGGGGAGTATTGAAGTATTTTACAAAGATTCAAAAGATTTGTTAGCCGATGTTGCAACAGCAGACGGTAGTAATTTTTCAAATAGATCTTGGCAGAATATTGGAAGTTTTACAACTAAAGGTGTTGAATTCTCTTTAAGTACCGATGTTGTAAAAAACCAAGATTTTAATTGGAATCTAAACTTTAATGTAACTGCTTTTGAAAGAAAAATAACAAGCTTAAGCTCTGATTTTATTAGAACTGGAGATAATTTAGCAGGAACAGGAACTCAAGGGCAAGTACATCAAGTTGGTTATGCACCTAGTTCTTTCTTATTATACAAGCAAATTTTTGATACGGCCGGGAAACCAATTGAAGGTGCGTATGAAGACTTGAATGGCGATGGTATTATCAACTCAAATGATAAATATATTTATAGAAATCCGGATCCTAAAGCAACTTTTGGATTGGCATCAACCATGAATTATAAAAACCTTGATTTTTCTTTCAATTTAAGAGCAAGTGTTGGCAATAGAGTGTTTAATGCGGTTAATGCAAGTAGAGCGCAATATGATTTGTTGACAACTGGCGGAACAGTTGGAAATATCCCAACATCAGTTTTAGAAACCAATTTCAACACAACATCAACAGTAGTTTTGTCTGATATGTTTGTAGAAAACGCTTCATTCTTAAGAATGGATAACATTACCTTAGGATATACTTTTCCGAAATGGTTAGAAGGTAAAGCTTCACTGCGTTTGTTTGCAGGGATGCAAAATGTTTTTGTTATCTCAGATTATTCTGGTTTAGATCCGGAAATTGCCAATAATGGTGTTGATAATACCATTTACCCAAGACAGCGCTCGATTTTAGGTGGAGTAAATGTTAAATTTTAATAATTAGATTATGAAAAAAATAAATTTTATTTACTTACTATTCGCTTTTGCCACATTACAATCGTGCACAGGTGATTTAGATGTAGTAGCAGAAGACAGCAAAATACTATCCCCGGAGCAATTGTTTTCTACACCATTAGGATACAAACAAGCACTGGGAGGCGTTTATGGCAATCTTAGCTTAACAGGTACAGGTGATGCGGGTTCTTCTTTTTTACAAGGAATTGATGCAGGAACTAGCCAGTTTGGAAGATGTATGTGGTATTTACAAGACTTAACTACGGACGAAGTAGTTTGGACTTATGAAAATGACGAAGGTACTGCTGAATTACAAAGAAATACTTGGACCTCTGCCAATCCTATTTTGTTAGGGATGTTTAGTAGAACAATGGCTGAAGTGGCTCTTGCTAATGATTTTTTAAGACAATCAACACCAGAACTATTAACTTCAAGAGGTATCACGAGTACTACAGATGTTGCTGAAATCAATATTTATAGAAATGAAGTAAGAGTATTAAGAGCTTTTGCCTACTATAATATGATGGATTTATTTGGGAAAGCACCTTTCATTACTGAAAATGATCCTTTAAATTTTAAAGGTCCACAATATGATAGACAGCAGCTGTTTACTTTTATTGAAACAGAATTGAATGCTGTAATTCCTAATTTGAAAGCCGCAAGAACTAATGAATATGGTAGACTAGACAAAGCGATGGCTCAAATGATTTTGGCAAAAATGTATTTAAATGCTCAAGTGTATATTGGGACTCCAAAATATGCAGAATGTATGGCTAAATGTAGCGATGTTATTGGTGGTGGATACATCTTAAAATCTAATTATTTAGATAATTTCAAAGCCGATAATCACACTTCTTCTGAGATGATTTTTACATTACAATCGGATGGAGTTAAGACCCAAAATTATGGTGCTACAACGGTTATGATAAACGGCCAGGTTGGTTCTGTTGAAGGAAACGGAGCAGAATTTGGTGTTGGTGGCTGGGGAGGCGCATTACGACTTAGAAAACAATTTGTTCAAAAGTTTGATGGCGCAGAATTTGTAACGGATGTAAGAAAAACATATAGTTCAAATTCAGGTTCAAGACCAATTGACATTGCAACACTAACAAATGCTGGGCAAGGGTATATTTTACATAAATTTTCTAACAAAACTGTTGCTGGAGTTGCGGGTGTAAATTCAGGATTTGTAGATACAGATTTTCCATTATTCAGATTAGCAGATGCTTATTTAATGTATGCTGAAGCACAAATGAGAAAAGATGGTGCTACAAATACGAACAATGCAACAACTGCAAACGCTCAATCATTGACTTACATTAATGCTTTAAGACAAAGAGCGAATAGTGGGTCAGCTTCTGCTAACGTAACCCAAATGCAAGTTAATCTGGATTTTATTATAGATGAAAGAGCAAGAGAATTGCATTGGGAAGGACATAGAAGGCAAGACTTGATTCGTTTTAATAAATATGGTGGCGGTAATTATAACTGGGCTTGGAAAGGAAATATACCAAACGGAACTTCATTTAGTTCGAATTTGAATGTTTTCCCATTGCCAACAGCTTCAATAACTGCAAATCCAAATTTGACGCAAAATACAGGATACTAAATAATTATTTAATTTAAATTAAAATAGAAATGAAAAATATAAAAAATATAATAATAGCTTTTGTAAGCATATTAGCGATTTCTTGCACTGATGATATACAAGACACAAACAGAGAAGCACTTGCTCCGGAAACAGCACCCGTATTATTGACTCCAACCAGTACTTTTAACACAGTTTTACAAAAAGCAAACCAAAATAATCTTGCAACTTCTGTAGTTTGGAATGATGCAACTTATAGTGGAACTGCTACTGTTGTAAATTATACCATTGAAATTGCAAAAGCAGGAACAAGCTTTGCTAAACCAGTTGTTGTCACTTCAACTACCAATCGTTTTAAAGAAATTACTGTTGGGGAACTTAATACTGCAATTTTAACTGCTGGTTTAGTACCTTTTGTTGAGCATCAAATTGATATTCGCATTAAATCTTCAGTTGGAACAACTGGTACGGGTACTGCGCAATATTCAAATTCTTTTGCCATTAAAGCTACACCATTTCCATCTTGGCCAAACTGGGGTATTATTGGCGATGCAACACCAACAGGTTGGGGCTCCGATACTAATTTAGATTATGATTTAGCTACACAAAAATATTCAATTACAATCCATTTGACAGCAGCACATTTCAAATTTAGATTAGATGATTCTTGGGATGTAAATTATGGTGACGATGGTAATAATGGTACTTTAGAAGCTGGTGGGTCTGATGTTCCAGTTGCTGCTGAGGGTGATTATAAAATTGTGGTAGATTTTACTGCAAAAACGTATACTATTACTAAACTTTAGTAAAATGCAATTAACTAAAAAGGCTACTATGATTTGGTAGCCTTTTTTACCTTTATATTTTTTATCATGAAAAAAAAATATTTATTTAGTTTATTGGTTGGCTTTTTGTCTCTTTTTACTTATTCACAAGTAACCATTACGCCTTCTGCGTTTAATGCGACAGACCAAATTACGATTACGGTTTCATTTGCGAGTGCAACTTGTAATACTATGGGAACAAGTCCTGCAAAAGTATATATGCATGCGGGCGCAGGAGATGATACAAATGCCTTTGGGTTTGCAGTTGTTGGGAATTGGGGAACAGATGATGGTGTTGGTTTAATGACAAACAATGGAAACGGTACTTGGAGTAAGACTATTACGCCTAGTACTTATTTTGGATTGAATGCAACTCAACAAGCAAATGTAACCAAGCTGGGAATGGTATTCAGAAACGCAGATGGCACGCAAACATTGAAACTCGCTCCCAGTTGTTCTGACTTTATTTTTAATGTTGGATTGTTTCAAGTAACATTGACTTCTCCGGCAGCAAATAGTTCGACAATAATCAGTTCTGGAGGGAGTTTGAATATACAAGCTGCCAATACCAATGGAAATGCCAGCTATAATTTGAAATCTAACGGAGTTAGTATTAATAGTGCTTCAAGTATATCTACATATTCTTTTAATCATACTAATATCACGACTAATCAAAGCTATGAATTAGAAGTAATACAAGGGACTACAACACTCACAAAAAAATTCACCGCAATTGTAAATTCGGGAGTAATTTCTCAGGCTTTACCGGCAGGGGTCGAGGATGGAATAAATTATAATTCGGCTGATGCAACAAAAGCGACTTTGGTTCTTGATGCACCCGGAAAAGATTTTGTTTATGTGGCAGGAAGTTTCAATAACTGGCAACCGGATGCAAACTATGCCATGAAGAAAGATGCGGTAACCGGAAAATTTTGGTTAGAACTTACGGGTTTAACATCGGGTGTGAACAATATGTATCAATATTGGGTTGTAGACGCAACACCTCTTGCGGGTTCGCCAGCTTTAGTGAAAACAGCTGATCCGTATTCGACTTTGGTTTTATCTCCATTTGATGATCCGGGTATCCCAGTGGTCAATTATCCTAACCTTCCGGCATATCCCGTTGGGCAAGATAGAGAAGTGACTGTTCTGCAAACTGGACAGACAGCTTACTCTTGGAGTGCTGCAACAACCAATTTTGTGAAACCTGAAAAGGAAAAATTGGTGGTTTATGAGCTTTTGGTTCGAGATTTTGATGTTAATAAAAGCTATCAGAACTTGATCGACAGAATAGATTATTTCAAAAATCTAAAAATAAATGCCATTGAAGTATTACCGGTAATGGAATTTGAAGGAAATGAAAGTTGGGGCTACAACACTTCTTTTCACATGGCTTTGGATAAATTTTACGGTACTTCAACTAAATTCAAGGAATTGATTGACGTATGCCATCAAAACGGAATTGCAGTAATTCTTGATGTGGCGTTGAACCATGCTTTTGGGCGTAATCCAATGGTTCGGATGTGGATGAACGATCCTGATGGAGACGGGTGGGGATCGCCTTCAACGGAGAATCCTTATTTTAATACGGTAGCAAAACATTCGTATAGTGTAGGTGAAGATTTTAATCATGCTTCGGCGTTGACTAAAAACTACGTAAAAAGAGTAGTTAAACAATGGATTCAAGAGTATAAAATTGATGGTCTCCGTTGGGATTTGACCAAAGGATTTACACAAAATTGCACTTCTGGGGATGATGTCTGTACGAATGCCTATCAGGCCGACCGGGTTGCCATTTTGAAAGACTATGCCGATTATTCCTGGGGTTTGGATCCCACACATTACACTATTTTCGAACATTTGGGAACAAATACCGAAGAACAGGAGTGGGCCAATTATAGAATCTCTGAAACACCAAGCAAAGGGGTGATGATGTGGGGAAAAATGACAGATCAATACAATAATTTGACGATGGGTTATGCCAGCAATATTTATAATATGACTGGCACTAGCCGTGGATTTACCGCAAACAGATTGATGGGTTATGCTGAAAGTCATGATGAAGAACGATTGATGTACAAAAATTTACAATTTGGGAATAGTACGAATGCCTCCCATAACGTGAAAACATTGAATGTTGCCCTGTCGCGAATGTCTGCTTTAGGGGCTGTTTCATTGTTGGTTCCCGGGCCTAAGATGATTTGGCATTTTGGTGAATTAGGAATGGAGAACTCCATTTTCAGCTGTAATAATGGAACCGTTAACGACAATTCTACCACAATACCGGGGGATTGCAAACTGGACACCAAACCACAGCCGCAATGGACAAACAACTGGCTTGGCGATGCCAATAGAAATAAAGTCTATACCGATTGGACAAAAATGATTGCCTTGAAAACAACAGATCCCGTGTTTTTAGGAACGGCAACCATAAACAACACCAGTTCGTTGTATCCAAATATTAAAATTGCCAATAGCACTTTATTACCAACGCAGCTCAAAGATGTTTTGATACTGGCCAACTTTGATGTGACAACACAAAATGTGGCCACTGGTTTTCCGTACACCGGAATTTGGTATAATTTGATGGATGATACGTCCATTAATGTTACCAATGTTAGTGCAACGATTGCCATTCCGGCCGGGGGGTATAAAATATATGGAAATAAAAAATCCTTATTAGCCGATAAAGATTTTACCTTGCCGTCAAATAATTTTACTATTGAATCAAAAGGCGAATCTTGTATAAATGAAAATAATGGGGAAATAACTATCAATGCCACTATAACTCATCCCTATGTGGCCACTATAAATAATAAAACTTACGATTTTATCAATAATAGCTTGTCAGTCTCCAATTTAGCTCCTGGTAGTTATAATGGATCTATTTCTGTTCTGGGAGAAACTTTTGAACAAGGCTTCACGATTGTTATTCCAAAAGGGGCAACCGTTACGGGAAAATCAAGTGTTGTTTCGAACAAGGTTGCTGTTGAAATAGTTGAAGGGACTGCCCCCTATAAAATTTTTGTAAATGGGAATGTACAATTTGAAACCCCTTCACCCAATTTTTCAGTTGAGATTAAAAAAGGGGATTTGTTGGAGGTGAAAACAGCTAAACCATGTGAAGGAATTTATTCAAAAGGAATAGATGATTTAATAGGGTTCGTTTCATCCTATCCAAATCCTACAGCCGGAAGGTTTGAAATCACATTGCCTATCTCCAGAAAAGAAGTAGTTATAGATTTGTACACCTTGAGCTCTCAATTAATTTCAAAAGGAACGTATTCTGTTGTAAACGAAAAAGTTCAGTTAAACCTTGAAAATGAATCTCCAGGAATTTATATTGTAAAAATATATTTGGACACTCCCGTATATCTGAAAATCATAAAAAAATAAAAATGAAAATGAAAAAGTTTGTATATGTAGCTGTCATTGGGTTTTTGTTAATCTCTTGTGGAGGAGGTGATGATCCAGCGCCTACGCCTAAAAACGAAGCACCCACAGTACCTACATTAGTTGCTCCGGCAAATAATAAATTATGTGTAGATAATTTGGTTAGTTTTCAATGGAATGTGTCTGCAGATTCTAATAATGATCCCATAACCTATCAAATACAAGTAGCAAAAGACAATCAATTTTTGCAAATTGTAAAGACATTAGAAGACCCCACTAACTCTCAAAATATCTCATTAGAGAAAGGTGTAGCTTACTATTGGAGAGTTAAAGCAACGGATAATAAAAGTTTGTCAAGTGATTATTCCTCTGTGTACAATTTTTATACAGAAGGAGAAGCAGTGGTAAATCATTTGCCTTTTTCTCCAGAATTGGTGCAGCCTGTTTTAAACACAGTATTAAATACAGCGACAGCAACATTGAAATGGAATGCAAGTGATGTTGATGTAAATGATATCCTTGTTTTTGATGTGTATTTTGGGACAGACAATCCACCTATATCAAAAGTAAGTGAAAACTTAGCAACCAATACTCTAGACGTACTTGTAGTTCCTTCAAAAGAATATTATTGGAAAGTCGTGGTTAAAGATGGTAAAGGAGGAGAGACGATAGGTCAAACATGGAAGTTTAAAACAAATTGAGAATTTTTATTAGCTTTGACTTTGTTAAAAAAAGCACTTAAAATGCAACTGTACGCCATTAAATTTATTTGGATTTTTTTCTAAAGTAGTTTTCTCTAGTTGTTTAAATTTAATGATTTTAACCAACTTTGAGTTGACAATCCAAAGATTGTTTATTTAATATCGAGAAAGCGCATAATGAAGACATCAAGTTAAAGTAATGAAGTTTATTAAAAAATAATTAAGTTGTTTTGGTTTGTTAGAGAAGCTGTCCTAAAAAGACAGCTTCTCTTATTTATAAAAAAAGCGGCCTTACTAATGAAGCCGCTTATTGACATAATAAAACTAAAATTTAAATTTTGCCGTTTTTGATTTCTTCTACAATTTCGGGATTCAGCAATGTTGAGGTGTCCCCAAAATTTGAATAATCTCCCTCGGCTATTTTACGTAAAATTCTGCGCATGATTTTTCCGGAACGGGTTTTTGGTAAACCAGAAACAAATTGAATTTTATCCAATTTTGCAATCGGTCCAATATGATTAGAGATTTGTTGGTTGATTTCATTGGTCAGATTTTCTCTGTCGCGATATTCTCCACTTTCTTTTAGAATCACAAAACCATATAAGGCATTTCCCTTAATATCATGAGGGAATCCTACAATGGCTGATTCAGCAACTGCCGGGTGCTCATTAATGGCATCTTCGATAGGTGCAGTTCCTAAATTATGTCCTGAAACAATAACTACATCATCTACACGACCCGTAATTCTATAATATCCTACTTCATCACGCAAAGCGCCGTCGCCAGTGAAATATTTTCCTGGAAAGGTAGAAAAGTAAGTGTCTTTGTATCGTTGATGGTCTCCCCAAATAGTTCTGGCAATCCCAGGCCAAGGAAATTTAATACACAAACTTCCTGTTACTTGATTGCCTTCAATTTCATTGCGTTTTTCATCCATTAATACAGGCTGAATTCCCGGTAAGGGTAAAGAAGCATAGGTTGGTTTTGTTGGGGTTACAAAGGCAATTGGAGAAATCATAATTCCTCCTGTTTCGGTTTGCCACCACGTATCCACAACAGGACATCTTTTATCGCCAACATGGTCATTGTACCAGTGCCAAGCTTCTTCATTGATAGGTTCTCCTACGGAACCAATTACTTTGAGAGATTTTAAAGGGAACTTTCGAACATAATCTAAGCTTTCTTTTGCCAAAGCACGAATAGCAGTTGGAGCAGTATAGAATTGTGTTACTTTGTGTTTTTCGATTACTTCCCAAAAGCGACTAAAGTCAGGATAGGAGGGAACGCCTTCAAAAATAACGGTTGTTGCGCCATTCAATAATGGACCATAAAGAATATAAGAATGTCCGGTAATCCAGCCAATATCAGCCGTACACCAAAAAACGTCATTTTCTTCATAATTGAATACATTCTTGAAAGTATAGGCAGTATAAACCATGTAACCTGCTGTGGTATGCACCATTCCTTTTGGTTTTCCGGTTGAGCCAGAAGTGTAAAGGATAAATAATGGGTCTTCGGCATCCATGATTTCAGCGACATTGTTATCAGAAGCTTCGTCTAAAAGGGGTTGCAACCATTGGTCACGACCTGCTTTCATGTTTATTGAAGTATTGGTTCTTTTTACTACCAAAACGTTTGAAACACCGGGACAGTTTACTAACGATTCATCAATGATTCCTTTTAAATCAATGGTTTTGTTACCACGATAACCACCATCAGAAGTGATGACCATTTTACAATCGCTATCATTAATTCTAGTGGCTACCGCTGAAGCTGAAAATCCCGCAAAAACAACTGAGTGTATGGCGCCAATTCTGGCACAAGCCAAAGTGGTTATGGCTAATTCAGGAATCATTGGTAAATAAATACAAACACGATCCCCTTTTTTTATGCCTTGTTCTCGCAACACATTTGCCATTTTGCAAACACGTTGGTGTAATTCATTATAGGAAATATGTAACGCTTCTTCCTTTGGATCGTTAGGTTCAAAAATAATAGCGGTCTTATCGCCTTTTTTGATAAGATGCCTGTCAATACAGTTTTTAGTAATGTTTACTTTAGCTTCAGTAAACCATTTTATTTCAGCTTCGGCCATATTAAAATCGACAACTTTGTCCCATTGTTGGTACCAAGTGAAATTTTCGGAAGCAATTTTGTCCCAGAATTTTCTTGGCTCACGGACTGATTTTTTATATTCTTTAAAGTATTCTTCTAAAGTATTAATTTTATAGCGACTCATGTTTTAGATAAATTTAGTTATTCTTATTTTTTATTATAAATTCCAATTTCATATTTCTGTAGTACAGCGTCAATTTCACTAACAATGGTTTCATCGTCAATTGTTGATGGGATTTGAAAGTCATCACCATCGGCAATACTGCGCATTAATTTTCGAAGGATTTTTCCTGAACGTGTTTTGGGTAATCGTTCCATGATCACTACATTTCTCAAGGAAGCTACCGCTCCAATTTTTTGACGCACCAACTTTATTACTTCTTGTTCCAATTGAAAGTGCTCAATAGTTTCATTTAATTTTGTTACAACCAGAGCCAAAGGGATTTGTCCTTTCAATGCATCATTTATTCCAATAACGGCACACTCCGCAACGGATGAATGGGAGGCAACAATTTCCTCCATTTCGGCTGTCGAAAGTCGATGTCCGGCAACATTGATTACATCATCAACTCTTCCGGTAATGAAAATGTAATCTTCATTATCTTTAAATCCGCCATCACCTGAGAAATAATACCCTGGAAATTTATCCAAATATCCTGCTTTAAACCTAGGGTTGTCATTCCATAAATCAAGTAAAGTTCCCGGAGGTAAAGGTAGTTTCAGTACTACATACCCTTCTTCATTTGGACCTAATTCGGTTCCGTCTTCGCCAAAAATTTTAATGTCATACCCGCAAACTGCTTTTCCTACTGAACCTGGTTTTATAGGCAATTGTTCAACGCCCATCATGTTGGCAATCATAGGCCAACCAGATTCTGTTTGCCACCAATGATCGATTGCGGGAACAGGAATGTGTTCTGAATACCATTCTAATGTGGCAACATCACAACGTTCTCCCGCCAGAAATTGAGTTTTCAACGAACTCAAATCGTATTGTTTTATAAAATCACCGTTAGGATCTTCTTTTTTGATAGCCCGAATAGCTGTTGGAGCCGTGAACATCGCATTTACTTTGTGCTCGGCAATAATTCTCCAAAACGTACTTGCGTCAGGAGTCTTGATTGGTTTCCCTTCGAAAATAATCGTGGTGTTTCTATTAATTAAAGGTCCATAAACGATAAAACTGTGTCCAACAACCCAGCCCACATCCGATGCGGCCCAAAAAGCTTCATCTTGTTTTACATTATAGATATGTGTCATGGAGAATTTTAGTGCTACGGCACAACCGCCTGTATCTCTCACCACTCCTTTTGGTTTTCCTGTTGTTCCTGATGTGTAAAGAATATACAAAGGATGTGTTGTGTTTACTGGAACACAAGGCGTTTCTTCAGAGCCATAAACCAAAGCATCATAATCTACATCATATTTTTTAAATGGAACTCTTGCTCCTAATTTTCTGTTGAAAACAATTACTTTTTTGGGTCGGTGTGAAGCCAGTTCAATCGCTTCATCCACTAATGGTTTGTATGCGATTAAGCGATCAATTTCGATTCCTGAAGAAGCCGTTATTATCACTCTGGGTTTGCAATCATCAATTCTAATAGCCAATTCATGTGGTGCAAAACCGCCAAAAACTACAGAATGTGTCACTCCAATTCTCGCACAAGCCAACATTGCAAATGTAGCTTGGGGAATCATTGGCATGTAAATAACGGCGGTGTCTCCTTTTTTTAAACCCAATGATTGCATGCCTCCTGCAAGTTTTGCCACTTCGGTTTTCACTTCAGAAAAAGTATATTTTTTTACAGTTTGTGTTACCGGCGAATCATAAATTAGGGCGACCTGATCCCCAAAACCATCTTGAATGTGCTTGTCAAGTGCCAAATAGCAGACGTTCAATTCTCCATCTTTGTACCAGAGCGGATATCCATTTTCGTCTTTCGACAAAATAGTTTCCGGTTTACTGTACCACTCAATTGCATTAGCCTGATCAGCCCAAAATTCTTCAGGATGATGGATGCTTTTGCTATAAAAATCTTTATAATTCATGATATTGGAAATTCTAAATTATTGAATTAAATCCTGTACTTGTTCTACTAATTTTTTTAATGAAAAGGGCTTGACTACATATAGATTTGCACCCAATGAAAGTCCTTTTTCAATGTCTTTTTCTTTGTTTTTTGCCGAAAGGAAAATGACTTTGCAATGTTGTAATCTTTCGTCTTTTTTTATTTGCTCCAATGTGGCAAAACCGTCGACCATGGGCATCATGACATCGAGAATAATTACATCCGGTAGTTGTTTCTTTAAAATATCTAATGCTTCTTGTCCGTCACGCGCTATGAAAACTTCAAAATTGTTCTTTTTGAATGTGTATTCCAGTGACATGACAATATTTGGTTCGTCATCTACAATTAAAATTTTTTTCATCTTTAACGATTTTCAGTTGTGTTGTAATTGGGTAATGTGAAAATAAAAGTGGCTCCGTTTCCTTCAGTGCTTTCAGCCCAAATTTTTCCTTTATGATGTTCTATAATCTGTTTGCAAATAGCAAGCCCTAAGCCGCTTCCAATAGGTTTTTTTACATTCTGATTTCTAGATTGATAGAATTTATCAAAAATGGCTTCAAAATCTTCTCCTTTAATTCCTTTACCGTTGTTATGAATGCTGACTTCCACAACATCTTTATTTTCGATAATGGAAATGGTTATTTTTCCATTTGTTTCAGAACAGAATTTTATGGCATTCGATAATAAATTATGAATTACTTGAATAATTCGTTCTTCATCATAAAAAGCTTTTATCTCTTTGGATACGTCATTAAATTCGATACTTATTTTTTTGTTTTTTATTAATTGTTGGAGGGAATCCAAGGTTTTTTTTATGGTTTTTGAAATACTGTTTTTAGACAGATAGATTTTTTGTTTTCCTGTTTCAAATTTCTCTAAATCCAGGATTTTATCAATCAAACGATTCAAACGATCTGATTCGGAAATGATATTTTGCAAAAACTGTTTTCTCAACTCTTCCGGAATATCATCCTCGTCATGAAGGATTTCGCTTGCGGCACGAATCGCAGTAATTGGCGTTCTTAACTCATGTGTAACGGTGTCCAGAAATTCGTCTTTTTGAATGTCTTTGTTGACTAATTCCTGATTGGCATTTTTTAGCTGTTCGGATATTTTTTTTAATTCATTCGAAGTGTCCGTCAGTTTTTTGTTGATAATGATGTTTTCTTTGGATTCCTCCAAAATTCGAAGCACTTCGGGCAAGCTGATTTTGTCTTCTTTGATTACGCTCGATATTAATATTTTGGCGGAAGCCGTACCAATATGTCCCGTTAATAAATTCTCGGCAAATTTTATAAATCGCGCATCGGCGGTTGTGATATTTTTATCGATGTTGTATTTTAAATTGAAAATAGTCAAAGCTCGTTTTGTTCGGTCTTCGCCCAAAAATCGCTGCAGTACTTTTTGAATATCAGAGATGTAAGCTGTGCCTTTCCAAACAAAAGCATTTTCGTGGTTAGTGATGTATTTGTCAATATCCACAAACATTTCGGCATAATTTCGCTCTCTGTAATTGCCTTTGAAACTCACCGATACCGCAGAATAACTCAGGACGTTAATTAGCAAGCTCCAAAAAACGGCATGCGGGATAGGCTCTAAATAATCCAATCCAAAAAGTTGAAAAGGCTTTAGCAATTCAATTCCCCAAGGTCCTTCCTGAATAAATAGACTTGTTGATTTTGTAATCCCAATGGCATAGGGAATTAAAAGCGTATAGAAACAAATTAAAAAACCAAGAATAATTCCCGCTATAGCACCATTTTTAGATCCTCTTTTCCAAAATATAGCACCAAAAAAGGAGGGAGCCAGTTGGGCTATAACTACAAAAGAGACTAATCCAATGGAAACCAAAGAATAATCCAGAATGAAAATTCGGTATATGGCATACGCCAAAATAATAAGAGAGAAAATCCCTATTTTCCTACTGTTTACAATTCGTTTGCTATTCTTTTCTTGCGAAATATTTTGGAGCGAACCAATGAAACCATAAGGGATCAATAGGTTATTACTCAGCATGGTTGCGAGTGCGATTGACGATACGATAATCATCGAAATAGCGGCTGAGAATCCTCCAAGAAATACTAAAACGGTCAATAAATTATTATTAAAAAACTGCGGAATCAATAATGAATACGTATCTGAATTGAGTCCTTTGCCTTCAAAAAGGATGTTTCCTCCCCAAGCGATTGGGAAAACAAAAATATTAAAAAGTAATAAGTACAATGGAAAAAGCCAAATCGCTGTTCGAATATGGGTTTCTTTGTTGTTTTCTACAATTGCGGTGTGGAATTGTCTTGGCAAAAGGAAAATGGCAAACATGGATAAAATACAAAGGAAGAACCAATTGATTCCGTTTGTGATGCCGCCTATCGTATTCTTTTTATCAAAATATTTAAGGACTGACGCTTTTTTGTAAATGTCATCAAAACCGTCAAAAACAAAATAGGTCACATAAATACCAATGATTAAAAAGAAAACTAACTTCAAGATGGATTCCATTGCCACAGCGGTTACAATACCGCGTCTTTTTTCTGAAGCGTCTACGTATTTTGTGCCATAATAAGAGGCAAATAAAGCCAACGCAAGGCAAACATAAGTGGTGGTATCCGTAAAAATGTTGTCACTCGATTGGGTTTTGCTAACAATATGAAAAGTGTCTGAAATGGATTTTAGCTGTAAAGAAATATAAGGTACAATCCCAAAAATACATATCATGGTCACTAATGCGCCTAGAAATCTGCTGTTCCCATATCGTAAAGAAATAAAATCGGCTATACTGGATATTTTGTTCACTCTCGAAATTCGGATAATTCTCTTGAGGATAATCATCCATGTAGGTACAATTATTATTGGACCTAAATAAATGGGGATATAACTCAAGCCTGAATTTGCTGCAAGACCTATACTGCCGTAGTACGTCCAAGCGGTGCAATAAACCGCTAATGAAAACGAATAGATATACGGATTATTGGTCCATTTGGAATGACTCCTTTTTTCTGCCCAATAGGCGATGTAAAAAAGAATCGACAAATAAATCGCCAATATTAATAAGAGTCCAATGCTATTCATAATATCTTTTAATAATTAGGTAGGTGATCGCGATTGAAATTAACCATGCCGAAAAAATATAGATGTATATAATTGGAAAACCAAAAAAGGGTTTTGAACTATCAAATAACAGCAAAAGCGGAATGTTCAACGCTAATAGCATTAGCATTGAAAGAATAACCAACTTTTGTTCATGTCTCTTTTTCATTGTAATAAAAATAAGCAATCTCTACAAGTAAATGTAGAGACTGCATATTAAAAAAAAATGGTTTGATTATTTTTTTTTTTCATCATAGTCACCCATTAAGGAAAAATACCCAAATGCGCCTAATCCTAAAACTATTAGGGGTGTAAGTATAAAAAGGATGATAATTCCAAATACTAAATCCTCTTGTTTGCCTGACATAAATTTTGGTAATCCAAAAGTAAAGATGCAAAAATATGCTGCAGCAGCAGCTAATGCGATCCAAACTAATCCTAAAACTCTTTTTATTTGATTCATAGCTGTGTTTTTTATACGTGAGCGTTTTTGTCTTTATTTTTAATGTAAACCATTCCAACTACAAAGCTGACTGCAGCAATAACAATTGGATACCAAAGTCCTTCGAGGTAAAATTCCGGATGTCCCAAGTCTTTTGCATTGGTTACAAAATAGGTTGAAATAGCAGGGAGTAATCCTCCAAAAATTCCATTTCCTACGTGATATGGCAATGACATCGATGTGTATCTAATTTTTACTGGGAACATTTCAACTAAGAAAGCTGCAATAGGACCATAAACCATAGTTACAAATATCACTTGTACAAATACTAAAAATATCAAAGCCCAATTGTCACTAGAGTTAATTTTAATAGTTGTTTTGGTTTCCATTTTTGGTTTTCCATCCACAACTTTAGCCATGCCGTTTTCTAAAGATACCGTTTTTATTTCTACTAATGTCGTTCCATCTGCATACTCTTTGTTGGTCGTATAGATAGAATCCATAGTTTGTTTCTTGTTCTCCTTTAATTCAGCAACAACTTTAGTGTTTGCTACAATTTCAGTTTTATTTTTTACAGATGTAGTTTCATACATTTGTTTGTAGATGGGTCTGTACAAGATAATAGCCAATAACATTCCGCCCATCATAATGTATTTTCTTCCTACTTTATCACTTAACCAACCAAAGAAGATAAAAAATGGTGTGCCAAGAATTAATGCAATTCCAAGTAATGTATCTACTTGAGAAGAATCTATCGCCATTACCGTTTTCAAGAAACTCATCGCATAAAATTGACCGGTATACCAAACAACTCCTTGTCCCATGGTTGCTCCAAATAAAGCCAACAATACAAATTTCAAGTTGTAACGATTTCCAAAACTTTCTTTCAATGGGTTTGTACTGGTTTTACCTTCGCTTTTCGCTTTAGCAAAAACGGGAGATTCGTCCATGTTTTTTCGAATCAAATATGAAACTCCCACCATGACGATAGAAACCCAAAACGGAACTCTCCATCCCCATTCGTCAAATTGCTCTGGTGTAAGAATGTTTCTTGTGGCTAAAATAACCATCAAAGAGATGAATAATCCAACCGTTGCTGTAGTCTGAATCCAAGAAGTCCAATATCCTCTTTGTCCGACGGGAGCATGTTCTGCCACATAAGTTGCAGCTCCTCCATATTCACCACCCAAAGCAAGACCTTGAAGCAAACGAAGAATTAATACTAATAAAGGAGCCATAAACCCAATAGTTTCATAACTAGGGATACAACCTATTAAGAACGTGGCGCCACCCATTAATAAAAGCGTAACCATGAAGGTGTATTTTCTTCCAATTAAATCTCCTAATCTTCCGAAGAAAAGGGCTCCAAAAGGACGAACTACGAATCCGGCTGCAAATGTTGCCAATGTAGACAGGAATGCTGCTGTAGGATTATCTGATGGGAAAAATTTAGTTGAAATTACAACGGCTAAACTTCCAAAGATGTAGAAATCATACCATTCGATCATTGTACCCATTGAGGATGCGGAAATGACTTTCCAAATTCCTTTTGTTGATTTAGTACTCATAAATTATATTTTTAAATTAGTTTATAGATAGATTTGAAGTTGCACTACGAATTCCCCTTTTGATCCTGAGATATTAGATGGAGTCGTGTAAACGGGTCTTGTTGAATATTGTGCGGTGATTTTGGCATGTTGTCCATCCAGGAAAAAGTTGGTTCCAAGATCAAATTGGGTACTGGACTTGTCTAAAGCGTCAAAGCTTTTATAAGTAAATGCTCCAAAAGGTTGTACGCGTACTTTAGGTTTGTCTACTTTGCTTGGCAATAAAATTCCGGCTTGTGTGTACCAGATATTTCCGGATCCAATGGTAGCTTGTGCATTTCCGGGTCCTGCCAATGCTCTGTTTCCTGTGAAGTTTGGGTCAATTGAACCAATATTCATAATGGCTACATTACGTAAATAGTTTGGTCCAAAATCATAATCATAGAAAACGCTATATCCAGTTACAGCCATTTTGTTTTCTTTTTTTCCAACAGGCAAATCAAGGAAAACATCCGCTGCAAAAAGATTGATGCTGTGTTTGTTAATAGTATTGTTTACGGAAGATTTAGTTGCGTCTGGCGCAGTGTAAAAACCAGCACCTATATTGAATACTTTTTTAGTTCCAAGATAACTGCCCACTTTATAAGGCAATAAATTAGCTTCCTGATCTAAAAATTGATATTCGAAATAACCTGCTTTGGACCATTTTGTATTGCCGCTGTTGTCAACGGCTACCGCATTATCTGCTGTAGTTACATTAGTGGGAACTAAGTTTGTAGCGTATGGTTTATTGTAACTCAAGCGGTATTCTAATTTACCATATTTTCCTTTGGCGAATAAACCCATTTGTCTGGCAAACTGATCTGAATTTTCAATTAAAGGCCAGTTAAATACAGGAGCGTCAATTGTTAAAAAGTTCAATGTAGAAGCCATTGTTGCTCTGGATAATCCCATGTAATAATGCAATCCTCCACCAAGAGATAAGCTGAATTTTTTGTCTTTTTCAGGTAAAACTAATGCGTATTCATTCCAAGCATCGTGAAAAAACAGACCTGGTTTTTTTCCGGCACCGTATCCGCCAGTTCCTGAAGTTCCTGCCGCGCCACCATTAGTAAAGGTTTGATTGTTGATTCCAAAGTGCGTTACAATCATGTATCTTTTAGATAATTGAGAGTACGCAAGAAAACGCAAACGTCTGTTTCCAATGTCGGTTCCGGTTGTTGCCGCTTCATTTCCAATCATTGTTCCGGGGTTCATTTGGCTGGAACGAAACCATATTTGGTTCCATGCTATAAATCGCATGTATTTTGAACCATCCTCGTTCAAATTGAATTTCATTCCGCTGCCGTAATCAACTGAGCCTTGTGAAAAACCTTTTTGTGACAATAAGAGTATTGCGGCTATAAAAAATATTTTTTTCATAAATAAAATTTTGGTTATTAAATGGTTGGTTAATAAAGTGCCAAATTCTATTATTTTATTGTGAAAAAAAATTAAGATATATATATATGTAAAGTAGTATAGTTAATCTTTAAACCGTTCCCATTTTATAAGCATAAATTTGTCTCCGAGTTCCGTTATTATCATGCCTGCTCCCGAAAGTAATTCTTTGTTTTTCACATACTCTACTAGCTCTAAGTGATTAAAAATCTTATAGGTAGGGTGGTAATTGGCGTGAGACGCTTTTTTAATGTTAAATGTCTTTACCCAATTGCTGACAGTGACATGAGAAACCCCTAGAATACGCTCTATTTCTCGATAACTCAATCCTTCAAGGTATAATTGCAATGCTTTGGTAACATAGTAGTCGTCTATTTTTTTTCCAATTTTATTAACGGTAAAAAAATAGTTGCATTTTTTGCATAAATACCTTTGTTTGTTATTAATTACGCCGCTTTTAGTAATTTGATTACCTTGGCATTTTGGGCAGGTTAAAAGCTCCATATATATAAATTTTGCATAAATATAGTAAATTAGCAACTTTTATTATTTGAATTTCTTAAAAAAATATAAAAAAAATTGCGAACCCTTCATTTTTGTTGCGGAATAGGTGAATGTTTAGCAAAATTAAGGCGTTTTGTGAAAATGAGGTTGATGCCCTGAAATAGTACTTCGTCTGATAAAAGAGGGAATTTTGACTTATGTTTTGAAGGAGTAAATCGGGATCCGAATTAATCCAAAAGCAATATGGATTTGAGAAATGTATAAAAACAAAAAACCCGAATATTTCTATTCGGGTTTTGTGGTACCTCCAGGGATCGAACCAGGGACACATGGATTTTCAGTCCATTGCTCTACCATCTGAGCTAAGGTACCTCGCTATTGCGGGTGCAAATATAGGATGATTTTTAGTTTATCCAAAACAATTTTTAAAAAAAATCAATTCGTATCTTCGCAAGATCAAAAAATAAAATATGATTCTAGCTGTTGATGTCGGAAATACCAGAATTAAAGCTGCTGTCTTTGAGGGTGATATACTCGTTAATAATTTTGTATTTGTTAGAAAGGAACTCCAAAAAAATATTCAAAATATTTTAAAAAAATATAAAAAAATTGCTGATTTAATCGTTTCGTCTGTTGGAGATGTTGAAAAACAGTTGTTTTTGGAGTTTGAAAATGATTTAAAAGTCCATTTTATATCCCATGAAGATCCTTTTCCTTTTGTGAATTGTTATTCCACTCCTAAAACTTTAGGAATTGACAGAATGGTTCTTGCTGCAGGAGCAACGATACAGTTTCCTAATCAGAACCGATTGGTTATTGATGCAGGGACTTGTGTTACCTTTGATTTTATAGATGAAAACAATAATTATCTTGGAGGAGCTATAACGCCGGGACTACGATTGCGGTATGAGTCATTACATGATTACACCGCAAAATTGCCTTTATTAACATTAGATAACCCGAAAGGTTTAATCGGAAAATCTACTTCTGAATCTATTCATTCAGGTGTAGTCAATGGATTAGTCTATGAGATTGACGGTTTCATCGATGAATATAGCGCACGGTATTCAAATTTTATAATAATTTTAACGGGTGGAGACACAGATTTTTTGGCTAAACGATTAAAAAATACCATATTTGCCAATTCAAATTTTCTTTTAGAAAGTTTGAGCCAAACATTTCAATATAAAAATCAAAAATGATTAAAAAACTTATAGTAAGCGCATGTTTGCTTTTGTCACTTGTATCCTTTGCACAGGAAGGAACTTCATCTCCATACTCTTTTTATGGAATTGGGGATATAAGATTCAAAGGGACGCTTGAAAATCGTTCAATGGCAGGTGTAGTAGTGGAACAGGACAGTATTCATATTAATTTAGAAAATCCAGCCAGTTATGCAAATCTAAAATTAACTACTTTTTCTTTGGGTGGAACATATGGCACAAAAAGCTTGAAAAGTAATACCGGATCAGCAAATACTCGAAGAACAACTTTAGATTATTTGGCTGTTGGTTTGCCTTTAGGGAAATTTGGAGTAGGTTTTGGATTGATTCCTTATTCTTCTGTAGGATATAAAATTGAGTCGTTGGCAGATCAAGATGGTGAAACGAGCAAACGTTTAGCTGGTACTGGTGGCTTGAATAAAGTTTTTTTTGGAGTTGGATATAAAATAGCTCCTAATTTTAGCATTGGTGCAGATGCGCATTATAATTTTGGTAAAATTGAAACGAATAGTTTAGAGTTTATTACCAATGTTCCAATAGGTACTCGTGAATTGAATTCGGCAGATTTATCTGGTATGAATTTTAATATTGGAGCAATGTATCAAACTAAAATAGGTAAAAAAATATCCTTGTATTCTAGTTTAAATTATACTGTAGAAGGGACTTTGACATCTCAGAATGCTAGAAATATAGCTACTGTATTTTATAGTTCAGGATTCGAGGTGGTTGAAGTAGATGCGCTTCCTGAGCAAAAAACAGAAAAGGACATAAAATTACCAAGTAGAATATCATTTGGCGCTGGAATTGGAGAATCGAAAAAATGGCTTGTTGGAGGAAAAATTTCTTATCAAAAAAATTCAGGTCAGGAAAATACTTATAATCAAGCCAGTAACGTAGGTTACGGAAGATATGGTAGCGTTAGTTTAGGTGGATATTACATTCCTAATTACAATTCTTTTTCAAATTATGCTAAAAGAATTGTCTACAGAGGGGGTATTAAATATGAAAAAACAGGATTGATGATCAATTCTGAATCTATAAATGATATGGGAGTAACATTTGGTGTAGGTCTTCCAATTACGGGTAGTTTCTCAAATGTGAATTTAGGTTTCGAATTAGGGAAAAAAGGAACCACAAATGCAAATCTAATTCAAGAGAACTATGCTAATTTTAGTGTAAGTTTTTCTCTTAATGACAAATGGTTTGAAAAACGAAAATTCAACTAAAACTCGAAAAGAGTACATATAATCAAATTGCTTTTGCAAGTACAGCGTATGCCTTTACTAAAAAAACATATAATTTCCCCAGTAGTCACAGCTTTTGCTGTGACTCTGTTTTTTGGGTGTGAAAGTAATTTTAAAGAGGTGCAAAAAATAAATTTTTCAGAGTTTGTTCCCAGTGGTGATGCTGATAATGTGAATTTGAAATATACGGATTCGGGATTGATTAAAGCTATTTTGGTGAGCCCTAAAATGTTGGATTTTTCTAGTGTAGATTTTTCGTTTACCGAATTTCCAAAAGGAATTGATGTTACGTTGTATGATAATAAAGCAAAAAAAACATTTATAACTTCCAATTATGCAGTTTCATACTCAAAGACAAGTATTATTGATTTGCAGGGGAAGGTAAAAATTAAATCAGAAAACGGTCAAACGCTGGAAACGGAGCAATTGTATTACGATCAAAAAAACGAATGGTTTTTTACTGAAAAAAAGTTTAAATTTATGGATCTCAAAGGAGAATCAAACGGACAAGGAATCGATTTTAGTAAAGATTTCAAAGTGATTAATTCACAAAGAATAACTGGCGAAATTCAAACAGCCGACTAATTTTATAAAACTATAGTATGAATTACTTAAAATACACACCTTACATTTACCTTGTTTTTGGGGCTTACTTTATATATGATGGAGTTACAAAATTAAATGCAACTGAAGCAACACCTTGGTTGAGTTTTATAATTGCAGGATTGGCAATTTTTATGTTTTTCTTCAGGTTGAAATTTGCTAAAAAATTTGAAGACCGAAATAAAAAATCCTAGCACATGGAAATTAGTATTATCATATTGTGTCTAATACTATGTGCCTTTTTCTCAGGAATGGAGATTGCTTTTATTTCTTCCAATAAAATTTATCTTGAAATAGAAAAAAAACAGGATAATTTCATTTCTAAAATACTTACAAAACTTACCGAAAAACCCTCTAAATTCATAGCTGCCATGCTTATTGGAAACAATATAGCATTAGTTATTTATGGTTTTTTTATGGGCGAACTATTAATGGGCTGGATTAATGTCTTAGGATATCATTTTTCAGGTTTATTGAACTTTTTTATCCAAATACTTATAGCGACCTTGGTAGTTTTGATTACTGCTGAGTTTTTACCCAAAGTATTCTTTCAAATCTATGCCAATACCTTAATAAGGGTTTTTGCTATTCCGGCATATGGTTTTTATATGTTGTTTTATTTTGTCTCTACTTTTTTTATCTGGGTTTCAGATTTTGTTTTGAAAAAATTCTTCAAAACAGAAGGCGACCAAGTGCCTCTTTATTTCAGTAAAGTAGAACTGGGGAATTATATTACAGAGCAGATGAGCACGGTTGAAGATAATGAAGAAGTGGATTCTGAAATATTAATGTTTCAAAATGCTTTGGAATTTTCAGGTGTAAAGGCTAGGGATGTTATGAGTCCAAGGACTGAAATCGCAGCAATTGATCTATATGATTCGATAGAAGAGCTGAATAAATTGTTTATCGAAACAGGCTATTCTAAAATTGTAGTATATCAAAATTCACTCGATGATATTGTAGGTTATGTGCACTCATTCGATTTGTTTAAAAAACCGAATAATATCAAAGAAATTGTAATTTCTGTCGAATTTGTCCCTGAAACAATTTACATTAAAGATGCAATGAATTTGCTTACCAAGAAGAGAAAAAGCGTGGCGGTTGTTCTGGATGAATATGGAGGGACTTCCGGAATTATTACGATAGAAGATATTGTAGAAGAGCTTTTTGGCGAAATAGAGGATGAGCATGATTCTGAAGAAGAACTAATCGAGAATGAACTTGGAGACGATGCATATATTTTTTCCACTCGACTTGATGTGGAGTATTTAAACCAAACGTATAAGCTCGATATTCCTGAAAGTGATTCTTATGGCACACTTGGCGGTTTTATTGTTGATTATACCAAAGATATTCCTCAAAAAGGGGACGTAATTAACATAGGAAACTTTCATTTTATCATAGAAGAAGCCACAAACAAGAAAATAGAATTAGTCAAAATGTCCCTAGGAGAGTGATTTTTTTTAGAAAATAGAAATTTCTTGTAAAATAAAAGGTTACTACTATAATTATTAATTAGATAATTGTATTTTCGCAAACTGAATATAAAAATTAACAACAATAAAAATGGCAGTTTTAGCAAAAATTAGACAACGTTCCGCCTTATTAATAGCAGCTATTGCTATCGCATTATTTGCATTTATAATACAAGATCTTATCGGTAAAGGTGGCCTTGGCCAAAACACCAAAGATGTAGGAAGCATTGATGGAAAAGATATCTCATTTGAAGATTTTAGAGTCAAAGTAAGCAATGTAGAAAAAAGCGGTGAAGGAATTACTTCAACAGCTGCGGCTAACAGAGTTTGGGACCAAGAAGTTTCTATTGCTTTACTGACATCTGAATTTGATAAGTTAGGATTAAGAGTAGGTGAAAAACACATTTTGGAAGTTTTAAAAGCAGATCAAAACATAGGTAAAAATCCATTGTTTTTAAATGCAGCAGGTATGTTTGACATTGCAAAATTCAAAGAATATTTCAAATCAAATCCAGCTCAAGCACAATACTTGAAAGACAGGGAGAAAGATGCTGAGTTGAATGCTAAATATCAAATTTATAATACTTTAATCAAATCAGGTGTGTATACAACTGAAAGCGAAGGGAAGTTTAAATATGAAATGGAAGCGAACAAAGTAAATTTTGCTTACGTAGCAGGTTTATATTCTACTATTAAAGACAGTGATGTAAAAATTACTGATGCTGAGATTGTAGATTTCATGAAGAAAAATGAGAAAAAATACAAAGCTGACGAATCCCGTGAAGTAGAATATGTTTTGATTGAGGACAAAGCTTCAACAGAAGATGAAAATGAAGTTAAATCTAAAATTAACGGATTGCTAAACGGAAGTGTGGTTTATAATCAGGCAACGGGTAAGAATGATACTTTGCCAGGATTTAGAACAACTACAAATACAATTGAATTTGTAAATTCAAATTCAGATGTTCCTTATGATTCAACTTATATTGCTAAAAAAGATTTACCGGCTGTAGATGCAGATAAATTGTTTAATCTTGCTCCTGGTCAGGTTTATGGGCCTTATAAATTTGGACAATACTATTGTGTTTCTAAATCTATGGGTATGAAACCGGGTGTAAATGCTAAAGCAAGTCATATATTGATTAGTTATGAAGGAACACAAGTTCCGAATCAAAAAGAAAGAAGAACAAAAGAAGAGGCTAAAGCAAAAGCAGAAGTTGTATTAGCTCAGGTTAATGCGAATCCAGAAAGTTTCTTAATGTTAGCTTTCACAAGTTCTGATGACTCATCAGCACAACAAGGTGGTGATTTAGGTTATTTTGGACCAAACGCAATGGTAAAACCTTTTAACGATTTCGTTTTCAATAATTCAATTGGTAATATAGGATTAGTTGAAACACCTTTCGGATTTCATATTATCAAAATTACAGATAAACAAGATGGAATTCGTCTAGCTACAGTAGCTCAAAAAATTGAAGCTTCTGAATCAACTTCAGATAGAATTTTTACACAGGCAACTAAATTTGAAATGGACGCTGCGGATAAAGATTTTGCAAAAGTGGCAAAAGACATGAAACTTGCAATAGCTGCTCCGGTTACTGTAAAAGCGATGGATGAAACTTTTGGTCCTTTAGGAAACCAAAGAACAATAGTGAGATGGGCATTTGAAGATGATACTAAAGTAGGTGCAGTAAAAAGATTTGAACTGGCTAATATAGGACATGTAATTGCAAAAGTTAAAAATATTGATGAATCTGGATTAGTGTCAATCACATTAGCCAGACCTTATGTAGAGCCAATTCTTAAAAACAAGAAAAAAGCGGAATTGATAAAAGCTAAAATGACAGGAACTTCATTAGAAGCAATTGCAAAAACTACTGGTTCAACAGTACAACAAGCAGCTGCTATTACAATGGAAAACCCAATGTTAGTTGGAGCAGGTCAAGAGCCAAAAGTAGTTGGAAATGCATTTGCATTGTCAGCTAACAAATTGTCAGCTCCTATTGAAGGAAATACAGGTGTGTATGTTGTGAAAAACCTAAGCACTGTAAAAGCACCAGCTTTGAAAAGTCATGAGGCTTACATAGCTAAATTAAAAGCTCAAAGCGCTTCAGACGCAAACAGAGTTGTTCCTGCATTAAAAGGGAATGCTAAGATTGAAGATAACAGAAAACAATTCAATTACTAATAATCTGTTTAGAAGTAATTAATTTTTCAAAATAAAATCCCGATACGTTCTGAATGTATCGGGATTTTATTTTTAATATAGTTTTTGTTTGAAGGCTTGACCAGAATTTAAGATGAAAGTCTAATCGTTGAATTAAGATTGTATCATCTCATTATAAGGAATAATTGTTCCATATCCTTTTGAAGCAAAATAGCCGCTTGGGTTTTCTGGAGCAATTGCCATTACAAAATCACCACCCCAAGCACCCAGACTTTTTATTACGCCATTGAAATCATGAAATAAGGATTCTTTTACGGTTTGCATTTCCAGAATAATACTCATTTCAGCTTCGTGCTTTTCAATAGCTAAAGCAAATGATTTAATGGTGGTTGCTTTCAAAACTTCGAAAGTTATTTTGTCATTTAAAACAATTGTTCTGTTCAGGTTGTTTTTTTTATTGATGTTGTAAGATGCTATTGCATTCTTGCTGCTTTGTTTTTTGTTGAGGTAGACAAAATAGATGTCTTCAGTAAATTTTGGATTAAAAACCACTTTCTCAATAATGGGTTTTCCTTGATCTAAATGGTATAAAATGGGAGTGTCGTTTTGAGCGCATGCAATATCATAGCCGCTTCCTCCAAAACTGTTTTTAAGCAGTATAAAAGCGTCGATTTCTAACCATTGCGCAATATTATTTATCAAAGTGGAAGAAGTGCCCAGACCCCAACTTTTTGGAAATCCAAGTTCAGTTGTAATGTTGTATCCTTCGGAAAGATTGATGAAATTTGAATTTAATACGAAAGCTTCGTGTAAAATAGCTATAAGTGTGGATTTAACGGATTCGCTTTCTAAATTTCTTGCATTTGAAATATCCGAAAATGAAATAGTATCTTCAAACCAGATACTTTTATCAGCATCGTAGCTTTTCCAAATGATTTCTTTATTGCTTCCTTTTTCTATAATCAGGTTTTGTCCCAATTTTGTTGGTAATGCAAAAGCTTTTGCGCCATCTAAAACTAGATATTCTCCTGTAATTAAAAGTTTTCCGTTACTGTAGAATGTTTGTTTCATTAGTTTCTTAAATTTTCAATAAAATCAACTACTGCACTATGTGAAATAGTATTTTTTTTGAAATATTTATGTATCAAAATTCGTTCGCCATCATTGGCTTCAAACTGATTGATGATATTGTTTAAATGCATTTTCATGTGTCCTTCCTGAATTCCGGTCGTTGTCAAGGAGCGCAAAGCGGCAAAATTTTGTGCCAAACCTGCTACGGCGACCACTTGCATTAATTCCTTAGCAGATGGGTTTTCAAGCATTTCCAACGCTAATTTTACTAATGGATGCAAAGAAGTCAATCCACCAACGGTACCCAAAGCTAACGGTATTTCTAACCAAAAAGTGAATATTCCATTCTCTATTTTGGCATGTGATAAACTGGAATATTTTCCGTTTCGTGCTGCATAGGCGTGAATTCCAGCTTCTACCGCGCGGAAATCATTGCCAGTAGCTAACACAACAGCATCGATGCCGTTCATAATTCCTTTGTTGTGTGTTACGGCGCGGTACGGTTCTACTTCGGCAATTTGAACTGCTTGCACGAATCGTTCTGCAAATACTGTAGGACTTGAAATGTGTTTTTCTTTTAATTCTTCAACAGGACACGAAACCTCGGCTCTTACGATACAATTAGGAACATAATTTGAGAGTATGCTCATGACTATTTGAATGTTCTTCTCTGTTACAGAGAATAATTCGTATGTCAGTGCCTCTTCTCTCAACGTCTTAGCAAATTGCTCCAAACAAGAATTGATGAAATTAGCCCCCATACTATCTTTAGTTTCGAAAGTGGCATGAAGTTGAAAGTAATTAGGTAATAAATCGGTTTTGTCTTTCAGGACAATATCAAGAATTCCACCGCCACGCTTTTGCATGTTTTTTGTAATGGATTCTGTTTTTGAAAAAAACTTTGCTTTGGTTTGAATGAAGAATAATTCCAGTTTTGAAACATCATCACCTTTGAAAATAAAATGGACCTGACCGATTTTTTCGGTGTTGATAACAGTGGTTTTAAATCCACCTCTGGTGGACCAAAATTTTGCTGTTTTTGAGGCAGCTGCAACTACGGAGCTTTCTTCAATCGCCATCGGAATGGCACTGTATTTGTTGTTGATTAGGAAATTTGGAGCAACTCCAAGCGGAATATAGAAATTGGTGATGGTATTTTCTATGAATTCATCGTGTAATTTCTGTAATTTTTCATCTGAATTCCAGTAGTTTTTAAGTAATGCTATTGCTTCAGAGGGAGTTGAAAAGTATTCTTGGGCAATCCAGTTTATTTTTTCTTCTTTGGATAATTTAGAAAATCCGGCTACAGCGTTGTTCATTCTCAATAGATTATAGTATGTATACGTGCAAAGATACGCTTTTACCAGTTTTATTTACTATCATATTATCCTCAATAAATGGGTGTGTATAATATTGTTTTTAACATTTAACACACCAAATGTGAAATTATTGTAAATTTTTCACTAAAATTGACGATTTTTATAATTAAATCAATATCATGAATTCAAACAAAATTACAGCCTTACTTTTATTCTTGTGTTTTACCGTTTTTGGTCAACAAAAAATCACAATTAATGAAATTTTTAATGGTGCTTTTAGTGCTAAAGGAATGGATGAATTACAGTCCATGAAGAATACAAATCAATACACTGTTTTGAATTTTGATGGTGCATCCAGAAGTATTAAAATTGATTTGTACGATTTTGCAACATTGAAAAAAATCGCAGTTTTAATCGATACGAAAGATCACAAGGAATTGCCTGCAATCGATAGCTATACATTTGACGCTTCTGAAAGAATGATTTTGTTAGCATGTAATACCAAAAAGATTTTCCGTCATTCCTTTACAGCGGATTATTACTTGTACAATATCGGGACTAAACAATTAACTAAGTTGTTTGATTTTCAGGTTCAGGAACCAACCTTTTCTCCAGATGGGAAAAAGATAGCCTACGCCAAAGAAAATAACCTTTATGTATATGATTTAACTTCAAATAAATCGACTCCTATTACTACTGATGGAAAGAAAAATAACATTATCAATGGGATTACGGATTGGGTTTATGAAGAAGAGTTTGCTTTTGTAAGAGCATTCGACTGGAGTGCCGACAGCAAAAAAGTGGCCTACATCCGTTTTGACGAAAGTCAGGTTCCGGAATTTTCCATGTCTATGTTTGGAAAAGATTTATATCCTGCAATTCAAACTTTCAAATATCCCAAAGCAGGTGAAAAGAATTCTCTAGTCTCTCTACATATTTATAATGCCAATACCAATGCAACTAAAAACATAAATTTGGGGAACTACAATGATTTTTATATTGCCCGAATGAAATGGACTAATGATGCCAATGTTTTATCTGCGCAGGTATTGAATCGCCATCAGGATAATTTAGACTTGTTATTTATCGATGGAAATTCAGGAGCAACAAAAGTGGTGTTAAATGAAAAAGGCAAAGCGTATGTTGATGTGACTGATAATTTGACTTTCTTGAAAGACAATAGTTTTATTTGGACTAGTGAGAAAGACGGTTTTAACCATATTTATGTTTATAACAAAACAGGGAAATTAAAAAACCAAGTGACTAAGGGCAAATGGGAAGTAACCAATTACTATGGTTTAGATGAGAAAACCAATACTATTTTTTACCAATCTGTAGAGAATGGATCGATTAACAGAGATATTTATAGAATAGGCCTTGACGGAAAAAATAAAGTTCGTTTGTCTAAAAATGTTGGAACAAGTGCAGCCACTTTTAGTCCTAATTTTCAATACTACATTAATACATTTTCAAGCGCTACACAACCTACGACTTATACTTTGAATGAAGCTAAAGCAGGAAAACAGGTAAAGGTTATTGAGGATAACGAGGCATTAGCTTCAAAATTAAAAGGGTATAACTTACCAGTCAAAGAATTTTTTGTTTTGAAAACGGAAAAAGGAAATGAACTGAATACTTGGATCATGAAACCAAAAGATTTTGATCCGAGCAAGAAATATCCAGTTTTAATGGTGCAGTATTCTGGGCCTGGTTCGCAATCAGGTGCCAATCAATGGAATGCTTCCAATGATTATTGGGCTATGGTGTTAGCACAGCAAGGTTATATTGTCGCTTGTGTTGACGGTCGAGGAACAGGTTATAAAGGAGCCGACTTTAAGAAAGTGACTCAAAAAGAGTTAGGAAAATATGAGGTTGAAGATCAGATTGATGCAGCTAAAGTGATAGGAAATTACTCTTTTGTGGATAAATCCAGAATTGGAATTTGGGGATGGAGTTTTGGAGGATTTATGGCCTCAAATTGTATTTTGAAAGGGAATGATGTTTTTAAAATGGCCATTGCGGTGGCTCCGGTAACGAACTGGAGATTTTATGATAGCATTTATACGGAAAGATACATGCAAACACCTCAGGAAAATCCAAGTGGTTATGATGAGAATTCACCAATAAACCATGTAGATAAGCTAAAAGGAAAATTCCTTTTAATTCACGGTTCTGGGGATGATAATGTTCATGTACAAAATACAATGCAAATGATGGAAGCTTTAATTCAAGCGAATAAACAATTTGATTCTCAAATTTATCCTGATAAAGCACACGGAATTTCTGGGGGTAATACCAGAATTCAATTGTATACTAAAATGACAAATTTTATTAAAGAAAATTTAGGGGATAGTAACTCTTCAAGTAAGGAAACAATTTAATCCTAAAATTGATTTTGATAAAAACCCCATGACATCTAGGGTGGAAAAAACAAAATTCAATTCTATAATAAAAAGACTAACTTTATCAAAGAAAATTTATAATACCACTTTATGACAAACGACTCCTTATCGCATAAAAAAGAATTTTTTGGACATCCAAAAGCGCTTTTTATTTTATTTTTTACAGAAATGTGGGAACGTTTTTCATTCTACGGAATGAAAGCACTTTTGATTTTTTATCTCACAAAGTATCATTTGTTTTCTGATAGTGCCGGTAATTTATTAATTGGAAGCTATGCTGCTTTAGTGTATGCAGTTCCAGTAGTAGGTGGGTTTATTGCCGATAGATATTTAGGGTTTAGAAAGGCAATTGTTTTTGGAGGGATATTATTGGTGCTTGGTCATGTTGGAATGGCTTACGAAGGAAATGCAGCAACTGAGTCTGTCACTGGAGTAATTACAAGAGATGAATTTGCACTTCAGGTATTTTACCTTTCCTTGGCGTTTATTATTTTGGGGGTTGGTTTTTTAAAGGCTAACATTTCTTCACTGGTGGGTGAGTTGTATTCAAAAGAGGATAAGAGAAGGGATTCCGGATTTACCATTTTTTATATGGGAATAAATTTAGGTTCTTTTTTGGCAACTTTAATTTGCGTTTGGCTTGGTGAAAGATATGGTTGGAGTTATGGATTTGCAGCGGCTGGAGTTGGAATGTTTTTTGGGTTGTTGACTTTTATCTCTGGAAGGAAATTGTTAATGGGAAAGGGAGAATCTAAAGCACCAGAATTTTTAGCAAAACATACGCTTGGGATTAAGAATGAATGGTTGATCTACTTAGGAAGTGTAATCTCGACATTGTTAATTTGGCAAATGGTTCAAAGCCATAGTGTAGTGCAGAATTTGCTGATTGTAGCAGGAGCCATATCATTTGTATATATACTTTATTATGCGATTACACAATTAGATAGAATTGCTAGAGAGCGATTAATCGCATTAACGATATTGATTGTTTTTACGGTTGTTTTTTGGGCATTGTTTGAACAAGCTTATACTTCTTTAAATCTTTTTGCTGATAGAATTTTAGACAGAGGTCCTATTGATGCTGGGAATTTTTTAAGTTTAAATGCATTATTTATTATTCTTTTAGCCCCTGTTTTTGCATGGTTATGGGTGAAATTAGGGAAATACAATCCGAATACGGCAGTTAAATTTTCGATTGCTCTAATTTTAGTGGGATTAGGATTTGGCTCATTAGTTTTAGGAATTAATGTGTCTGAGATGGGAAAAGTTGGAGTGATTTGGTTAGTGCTGACCTATTTTCTTCATACTTGTGGGGAATTATGTTTGTCTCCTGTTGGGCTTTCTGCGGTTACTAAATTATCTCCGGTAAAAATCGTAGGATTTATGATGGGAGTATGGTTTTTAGCAACTGCAAGTTCTGAGTTTATTGCTTCTTTATTGGCTAATTTGGCCTCGATAGATACATCAAATGGTGTAGCACCTGATTTGAATTTGGCAAAACAGAGCTATTTAAAACTTTTTGAATATTTGTTTTATGCGGGATTAGGTTTTGGAGTATTGCTTTTAGTTCTTTCAGGAACAATTAATAAATTAATGCACGGAGTTGATAAAGAATTAAATAACTAATATATGAGTCAGAATAATACAGATCAATTTTTTAAAAGCACCGTTTTAGGGCATCCAGCGGGATTATTTGTTTTGTTCTTTACAGAGATGTGGGAGCGTTTCTCATTCTACGGAATGCGTTCATTGTTGATATTGTTTTTAACAGCTTCTTTTACTGATGGTGGATGGGAATGGACTCGTGAAAATGCGTCTGCTCTGTTTGGATCTTATGTAGGGCTTGTTTATTTGTCAACGATGTTGGGGGGCTATTTTGCCGATAAAGTAATTGGTTTTAGATGGGCTGTTGTTTTAGGAGCGTCATTAATGACATTAGGGCATGCTTCGATGGCATTAGAAACTGAATTTTCAATTTATTTAGGACTGGTATTGTTGGTTTTTGGGAACGGATTTTTCAAACCCAACATGACTTCTATTGTATCAGAAATGTACAAAGACCGTCCTGAGAAGAAAGATGGTGCTTATACTTTATTTTATATGGGTGTAAACGCAGGTGCTTTCTTTGGGATTTTGCTTTGTGGCTATTTAGGTGAAAAAGTTGGATGGAGTTATGGATTTGGTCTGGCCGGAATTTTTATGTTTTTTGGGATGTTACAGTTTTGGTTGTCCCAAAATATCTTTGGAGACATTGGTTTAAAACCAAGTGCAGCAAGTAAAGCTAAAGCAGAGGCTTTGGATACTGACAAAAGAAATCCATTTACACCTTGGCAACTTGGCGTTATTGCATTGTCATCAATTTTAGGATTACTATGGATTTTAAATGATCCTGCTTCAAAAATTTCGGGGGGTAAAATAAATATTTTTTCTTTTCTTGGTGAAAACGGAAACGCGATTGCTATAGTTTCGGCTTTGCTTTTATTTATTATTCTATTAATTTACAGATTTACACAATATTCACAGGTTACTAAAGAGAAATTAATTGCAGTAACTTTTTTCGCTTTTTTAACTATTTTCTTTTGGGCAATTTTCGAACAATCGCCAAATAGTTTGACCATTTTTGCAAATGATTATACGGATCGGGTTCTAGTTGGTAATTGGAGTGTTGTGTTTTTAGTGGTTAATTCATTGATTACTATTTTGCCTTTAGCAATTATTACATGGGTATTATATTTGTTATTTAAACAAACTTTCAAATATTATGCAGTGGCAAATGTTATTTTGAGTGTAAGTTTTGTCATCATTTGGACAATTGCAATTTGGATGTTAGTTAAAGATTATTATACCGCTGGATATTTATCATTGTCAGATTCAACATTGGAATCACTTAAAATTGACAAGGTGACGACTGCACTGACAGAAGTTCCTGCCACTTGGTTTTCTACATTAAATTCATTGTTTATTATTTCACTAGCCCCTTTATTTTCAAAATGGTGGGAAAGTAAATACAATCCATCCGCTAATTTAAAATACGGTATCGGAATGGGATTATTAGCATTGGGGATGGCTTGTGTTGCTTTTGGTGCCAGTGGTATCGAGGCAGGTGCAAAAACAGCTTCAGTAAGTATGATTTGGCTAATATTAGTGTATCTTTTTCATACTATGGCTGAATTGTGTATTTCGCCAGTTGGGTTGTCTTATGTAAGTAAATTAGTTCCTGCAAGAATGATTGCATTTATGTTTGGAGTTTGGTATCTTGCAGTTGCAATTGGGATGAAAGGAGCAGGTATGTTTGGTGAGAATATTGATAAAATCGCAAACGAACATGGATTGAGTTATTTCTTTTGGATGTTAACAATAATTTCAATTGTAGTTGCTTTGTTTTCTGTTTTGATGACTCCTGTCATTAAGAAATTAATGCATGGTGTTCGATAGGTTTAGGCACTATTTTTGATTAGATAAATACAAAAATATAAAAAGATGAAGAAGATAATCTTAACAGTATTTCTGTTTGTTGCTTCATACGCTGTAGAGGCACAAGAATTAGTTTGGGAGACCAATGTCAATAAGGCAATGGAGATTTCTAATAAAACCAAAAAACCATTATTGCTGTTTTTTACAGGAAGTGATTGGTGTGGATGGTGTATTAGATTGCAAAAAGAAGTACTGAAAACACCAGAGTTTGCAAAATGGGCAAAAGAGAATGTAGTTCTGGTAGAATTAGATTATCCAAGAAGAACACCACAAACTCCTGAAATCAAAAAGCAAAATAACGAATTGCAACAAGCTTTCGGAATTCAGGGATTTCCAACAATTTATTTTGCCAATGGTACTAATAAAGACGGAAAGGTGAATTTTGAAGGTTTAGGAAGTACGGGTTATGTTGCTGGTGGCCCAGCGGCTTGGCTAGCTGTGGCAGATGGATTTCTGAAAAAAAAATAATTCTCAGTTTAATTTATAGAATCCCTTTTCACCTGTTGCGTGAAAAGGGATTTTTTGTTTTTTACAAGTTGCTTTCCAATATTTTTGAATTGTTTTATAGTTCGACGCATCAGCGACAACTAATTTAGGATGCAGGGTTTGAAATAAACGCTCTAAATTTATTTTTGGAGATTGTGTGAGTAACAAAATATCGGGCTTTATATTCTTTGAATATATGCCTGTGCTGTCTAGAATAAGAATTCTTTTCCCGTTGAAAAAGGCGGTATTTTGAATTCTTTTTTTAGTCTCCAAAGTGCTAAAATTACCAATTAAATAGGACGTCAGAATATTGTTTTTTTCGGACCCTTTCAAAATACTGTCATTAGCATATAATGTTACATTTTCTCCATTTCGTTCCGTAATTAGGGTGCTTTTCTTGGAATTGAAAACAACCCATTCTTTTTGGTTTTCCACATCTGTGCGATTTTTTATGAATGAAATTTGTAAAATGATTATCGAAATTAAAACCATTGCCAATTTGTTATAACTTGGTTTTTTTAACCAAATGACAGCAGTCAGGATTAATAAATAGAAGCTAATTAAAAGATATAAATTGAATGGTATATTTTGAATTATAAATTGTTCTAGTGAGGCAATCGAATTGATGATTTTATTTAAATAAAAAATACTCCATTCCAATGGTTTGGAAAGAAATAAAGGCACATAACCAAATGCGGCTAATACCATGACCACAACGCCCAATAGCATTACAATACTTAGTAATGGAATAATGATTAAATTAGTCACGAAGAATAAACCTGGGAATTGATGAAAATAATAGATGCTTAATGGCAAAGTGCCTATTTGTGCGGCAAAGGAAACGGTGAGAATATCCCAAATATATTTTGAAACTTTATTTTTTGGCAACCAGACAGAAGCTAAAAGTGGTTGTAACCAAATAATAAAAAACAGCGCCATATAGCTCAACTGAAATCCAACATCAAACAAAAAGGAAGGTTGGAAAAGTAAAATTAGTAAGATGGACACTAATAATGTGTGGTAAATATTTACACTTCTCCGTAAATGGCTCCCAATGGCGACAAACGAAAACATAGCGACAGAGCGAACAACCGACGGCGCCAAACCGGCGATTAATCCAAATAATGATAATGATGCTAAAATGATTATCAGCTTGATAAAGGAACCTCGTTTGGTATTGGGCAAAGGTTTGAGGATGAAAGTTACAAAAAGCAATATGAATCCAATATGCAATCCCGAAACCGATAAAATATGTACTGCGCCGGCATATTGATAATCCCGAATAATTTCAGGAGCAATATCTTGTTGTTGTCCCATAATCAAAGCGACAGCTACACTTAATTCGGTTTTATTGAAGTTGCTTTTTTCTAAGTTATAAATGATTTTAGTCCTTAGTTTGGAAGTATAATACCAAATATCCTTTTCCATTTCTGAACTTATGCTAATCTCGTCAGTATCTGCATACAATTGTGAATAGATTTGTTTGTTCTCTAAGTATTTGCTGTAGTCAAATTGGTTCGGATTATTTGGCGGACTGTTTTTGTGTAAAGTGCCTTTGATGCGCAGGGGAGTTCCAATTTCGAACTGACGATTCAAACTGTCTCTTCGAATATTAAGAATTATTCTACCCGAACTTTCTGTTTGATCAATACGATTTATAACTGCAACATACCGTTGATTAAAAGTAGAACTTTTTAATTTTTCCCGTAACGTAACAGAGATCAAATGCGATTTTTCGAAAATAGAATTATAATGGATATAATTGCTTTTTTGAAAATAATCAGTATGAACAATTAGAGTTGTAGCTCCAATAAAAAAAGAAAGAATATAAGTAGAAATGCCAAAATAATGTAGTTCGTTTACTTTTTTTTTGGATAAAAAATAACTAATGCTGAAAAAGAGGATGGAAATAAAAAGCAGGACAAATACTAACTTAGGATTTGGTTTTAGGTAATAAGGGAGTAGAATTCCTAAAACAAATCCAAATGTTATTCTCGCTAAAGGAAATTGTAGCACTTTCATATGTCTAAAGTACAATTTTTTTAGTAAGAAATAGTGTTATGTTTTCTGTAAATAAATTATTGTGATTTAATTTTATTTAACACAAGAAATAGTCAGTTTATCTAAGAATTCTATTGATTTGAACAAAAGAATTTTGGTAATAAGGCTCTTTTGTAGAGGAAATTATTACACCTTTAGAAGTAGAAGAATGTATGAATTTTACATCGTCATCAGAAACTTCTATTACCATTCCTACGTGATTAATCTGTGATTTTCGATTGGTTTTGAAAAATATTAAATCTCCTTTTTTGATGTTGTCTCGTTCTCTATCAATAATTAAACCCAATTTTGACTGTTCGTAAGAGGAGCGCGGAAGTTGAATGTCATAGGAACTAAAAACAGAATAGATTAATCCTGAACAGTCAAAACCTGCTTTTGTAGTGCCTCCAGTTCTATATTTTACACCAATATTATCAGAAGCCGAATGAATTAATTGGTTTATCAAATGCTTTGTTCTGTCAGTATCTACTTCTGTTTTTTTTGAAGGAATAATTACTGAAGTTGATTTACATGCCGTAAAAAAAATAAGAATCAATAAAAGGTAAAGCAGGTGTTTCAAAAGATTTATTTTTTATGGATTTTACAGATTTTAAAAGAATTGGAATCATTGCAAATCAGCCACAATCAATTTTGCCGTTTTTTCACTGGCACCAATTCCACCAAGTTTTGCTTCTAGAACGTTATATTTCTCTAAAAGTTGTTTGCGATGATTAGATTCTAGAATTTTTTTCAATTCTTCCCGAATACGTTTCGTTGTGCAATCTTCCTGAATTAATTCGGTTACCACTTCTTCATCCATAATCAAATTCACTAACGATATATATTTTAACGTAATAATTCGTTTTGCAATTTGGTAAGAAGCCCAGCTGCCTTTGTAACAAACCACTTCCGGAACTTTAAAAAGTGCTGTTTCTAGTGTTGCTGTTCCTGATGTTACTAATGCAGCAGTTGCATTTCGCAATAAATCATATGTTTTATTCGATATGAATTTTATATTTTCATTGGATATAAAACGCTCATAAAATGAATATTCTTGACTAGGAGCACCTGCAATCACAAATTGATATTCCGGAAAATCATTAACAACACTCAACATCACCGATAGCATTTTAGTGATTTCTTGTTTCCTGCTACCAGGTAGAATGGCAATGATGGGTTTTTCGTCTAATTTATTTTCTTTTCTAAAAATGATAGCGTCAATAATAGGTGTTTGGTTTTGAATTGCGTCAATCAATGGATGGCCTACAAATTCAACCGGAAAATTATGTTTGTCTTCATAGAATTTTTTTTCGAAAGGTAAAATCACATACATTTTATCTATATCTCGTTTGATTTCTGTAATTCGGCTTTCCTTCCAAGCCCAAATTTGGGGAGAAATATAATAATTGGTTTTCATGCCGAGTTCTTTTGCCCACTTTGCAATTCTTAAATTAAAACCTGGGTAATCTATAAATATAAGTACGTCTGGTTGAAAATTTAGAATGTCTTTTTTACATATTTTGATGTTATTCAAAATCGTTTTCAAATTAAAAATGACTTCAATAAAGCCCATGAAAGCCAATTCACGATAATGTTTTACCAAAGTTCCGCCAACATTTTGCATCAAATCACCGCCCCAAAACCGAATATCAGCATTACGATCTTCCTTATAAAGTGCTTTCATCAAATTCGAACCATGTAAATCGCCCGAAGCTTCTCCAGCTATAATGTAGTATTTCATGTTTTTCTGTTTAGAGATTTTCTATTATTGGTACCAAATTCAAACCTTTTATTGTAGATTTTTATGTTTTGACAAAGGTATGAATATTGTTTTTTAAATAAATATAGAGATAAGAGTCATAATAATTACTGCTAAAACGACACCACGCGCCATGAGTTCCTTATTTAGTTTGAGTAAAATACCAAAAGCTACCAAATCAAGAATGGATCCAAGTGTGATTATTTTTCCAAGTTTATCCTCTGATTTCATGGCATATATCCCTTTGATGAAATCGAATTCAGTAAAAAAAGTTATAAAAAGGTAACTTCCCAATATTGAAGCTAAAATTCCGATTACAAATCCAGTTAGCAAGTCTATTTTATTCATTCCAATTCCATGTGTTAAGTTGTTGTGTCGCATGATGCGCAGTCAAGTCAAATTGGACTGGAACAATTGAAATGTATCCGTTTTTCAATGCCCATTCATCAGTGTCTTCTCCGTTGTCCTGGTTCACAAATTCTCCGGTAAGCCAGTAGTAATCTCTTCCTTGGGGTGTTTTGCGCTTGTCGAATTTTTCCATCCAAACCGCTTTAGCCTGACGGCAAATTTTGATTCCTCGGATATCTTTTTCTTTTAATTTCGGAAAATTTACGTTTAAAACGACTCCTTCTGGCAGTTTGTTTTCAAGTACTTCTAATGTTATTTTTCGAATAAATGATTTTATGTCCTCAAAATTGGCATTCCAATCGTAATCTAAAAAGGAAAATCCAATAGCTTGAATTCCTTCTATGCCAGCTTCAACGGCAGCACTCATGGTACCGGAATAGATTACATTTATGGAAGAATTTGAACCATGATTCACGCCAGACACGCATAAATCTGGTTTTCTTTTCAAAATTTCGCTGACAGCAAATTTTACACAATCCACAGGCGTTCCGGAACAACTGTATTCTGTAATGGCATCGTTTTCTTTTGAAATTTTATTTAGATATAAAGTGTCATTTATTGTAATTCCATGACCAGTGGCGCTTTGAGGGGCGTCAGGAGCGACAACAACTACATCTCCTATTTCTGCCATAACGGCTATTAATGCCCTAATTCCTGGAGCCGAAATACCATCGTCATTTGTAACTAATATCAAAGGTTTCAAGTGTTTTGTCATTTTATGTTTTCAAGAAAGGATTTCTAATTAAAGATTTAAATGGTAAATGTAGGTACAGAATACGCATTTTTTAAACAAAGAAAATAAATTTTATTAACTTGAAATATTAAACCTCAAAGAAAAAAAACAATTTTATATCTTTAACAAAAAATTATGCAGCCCTTGTCATTGTTGGCATAGTTTTTACCGTAATTTAGATTAAAAATTGATGAATACTATTATTGACTTTATGAAAAGAAATTATAAAATACTTCTTGTTGTTGTATGTCTTTCGGCAACACTCTTTGCATTTAAGATGAATGCGACAAAAGAAACCGATCCTGAGAAAGACAAGTTACTGTTGGAGCTATTAACAATTGTGATTCAGAAAGGGCATTATAATCCTGCAAATATAGACGACACATTTTCAAAAGGAATTTACAAAGATTATATTGAAGCTTTAGATCCTTCTAAACGTTTTTTTCTGCAGTCAGATATCGATGAATTTTTAAAATTTGAAACGCAATTAGACGATCAGTTGTTGAACAAAGATTTGACGTTTTTTAATCTTACATACGATCGTTTGATGAAAAGAATGGAAGAGAGTAAAAAGATTTATAAATCGGTTTTGAGTCAGCCTTTTGACTATAAAGCGGAGGAGAGTTTTAATACGGACTATGAAAAAGCACCTTATTCCAAAGATGTTAAGGAGCTTAGCGATAGATGGCGCAGACAAATCAAATTGTCAACGCTTTCCTCTCTTACGGATCGTTTAAAAATGCAAGATAATAAGAGTAAAGGAATTGTAGAAAAAGAGATGAAAGATACTTCGGTTCCTTTGAGAGATGGGGAGAAGTTTACAGTTGACCCTATTACTTCAGATAGTGCTAAAAGCGAAAAGGAAGCAGACAATGGTAAGTCTAAAACTTTCGAAGAATTAGAAAAAGAAACCAGAGAGAGCGCCTTGAAATCGTTAGATGAATATTTTGGTTTTATGCAAGATTTAGACAGAAACGATTGGTTTTCTGTATATATCAATTCTATTACGGCACGTTTTGATCCACATACTAGTTATTATGCACCTGAAGATAAAGAGCGTTTTAATCAAAGCATCAGCGGAAAATTAGAAGGAATTGGAGCTCGTCTTCAAAAGAAAAATGATTTTACTGAAATTTCAGAACTTATTTCTGGAGGTCCGGCTTGGAGAGGTAAGCAACTTGAAGCAGGAGATTTGATTATGAAGGTTGCTCAGGGAAATGCAGAAGCTGTAGACGTTGTAGGGATGCGTCTTGATGATGTTGTTAAGAAAATTAAAGGGCCAAAAGGAACCGAAGTTCGTCTTACAGTTAAAAAAGTAGACGGAACAATTAAAATTATTTCTATAATCAGAGATATTGTTGAAATTGAAGAAACGTATGCTAAATCAAGTATCGTTAATAAAAACGGATTGAAATATGGCGTTATTTATTTGCCAATATTCTACATCGATTTTGAAAATCAAGATGGTAGAGATGCTGGAAAAGATATTGCTAAGGAAGTAGAACGTTTGAAAAGTGCAGATGTAAACGGGATTGTATTAGATGTTCGCGATAATGGTGGAGGTTCATTGACAACAGTAGTTGACATTGCAGGATTGTTTATTGAGCAAGGACCAATTGTACAAATCAAATCTGCAGGAAGAAAGAAGGAAGTGTTATTTGACAGAGATGAGAAAATTGAATGGGATGGCCCATTAGTAATCATGGTTAACAGTTTTTCAGCTTCAGCTTCAGAGATTTTGGCAGCTGCAATTCAAGATTATAAAAGAGGAATTATCATTGGTAGCAAACAAACTTACGGCAAGGGGACGGTACAAAATGTAACTGATTTGAATCATTTTGTACGTAATAGTACTTTGGGGGATTTAGGAGCTGTAAAAACGACTACTCAAAAATTCTATAGAATCAATGGTGGTTCTACTCAACTTGAAGGAGTAAGTAGTGATGTTGTTATGCCAGACAGATACGCTTATTTAAAAATGGGAGAACGTGATTTAGACAATGCTATGCCATGGGATAAAATTGATCCGGCTGAATATACTGTTTGGAATAAAAACAATAATTTTAATAAGGCGATTGTAAACAGTAAAAAAAGAATTTTACAAAGCCCACAATTTCAATTGATGGAAGAGAATGCAAAATGGATTGATAGCAGGAGTGAAGATAATACCTATAGTTTGAATATTGAAAAATTCAAATTAGCTCAAAATGAAATTGAGGAAAAAGCCAAAAAATATAAGCCACTTTCAGATTATAAAACGGCACTTAAATTTACTTCACTGCCATATGAAGTGGACGAGACTAATAAAGATGTAATCTTAAAAGAAAAAAGGGACAGATGGCATGAAGCTTTGTCAAAAGATATTTATATGGAAGAAGCATTAAATGTTTTAGATGATTTACAGACAAAAACTGTTTTGAAAAAGAGTATTCCTGCTAAATTGAAAAAAGAAAAATTAGCTAAATCCTAAGTGTTTTTTTAATGAATCGCACAATACAAAATTGATTACTATACCGTCCCAGAAATTTAAATAGAATTTCTGGGGCGTTTTTAGTTATTGTGTCTTCTATCATAAGGGAATGATTATACTTTTAAAAATTAGTAAGAAATGAAAAACAGTCGGTTTTTTAATTCAATTATGTTTCTGATTAGTGTATGTCTTTTTTCTTCTTGCAAAAAGGACTCAGATATGGCTAATTCGGCAGATAATCAGATTAATCAATATGCTTTAAAGGTGGATGTAAAGCGCTCTAATAAGGCAGAAAACAACCCTGCTGCAGTAGCAGCGTTATTTAATTTTTTACCATCTTCTACAACAAATCAAATCGTAAAACATAATTATTATACTTTGTCGTATAGTGAAAAATATGAGCAGGCGGAGTGGGTAGCTTATGAATTGAAGAAAAGCTACTTGAAAAACAATAGTTTTAAACGCCCTTTTTTTATTGAAGATCCCAAAGTAATAACGGGTTCGGCTGATTGGCGGAATTATAAAAAATCAGGATATGATAAAGGCCATCTTTGTCCTGCTGGTGATATGGAATTTGTTATTGACGCCTATAATGACACTTTTTTTACATCAAATATTTCTCCTCAATTGCATGAGTTTAATAGCGGAGTCTGGAATAGATTAGAACAAAAAGTTCGTTATTGGGCAACAAAATATGACGGGGTTTACATTATTACAGGCGGCGTTTTAGAATCTTCACTAAAAACAATAGGGAAAGAAAAGGTTTCTGTCCCTGAATATTTTTATAAAGTCTTATTGGATAATACGGAAGGGAATTTTAAAATGATTGCTTTTTTAGTTTCTAATTCGGAGAGTAATAAGCCATTATACAGTTTTGTAGTTTCTGTTGATCGTATTGAAAAGATGACTGGAATTGATTTTTTTCCTAAATTGAATGACAAAATTGAAAATCGATTGGAAAAAAGTAGTGATTATAAAAACTGGAGTTTTAATTAGATCTAGGAATTAGTTTTTTCTATTTTGTCAAAAACGACCGCGCAAGCTCTTGACAAAATAATTAAAACTTTAACGAGGCGAAAAGGCTGAAATGAATAGCCGAATTAAGCTCCTAATACTCGAATGACTTACCGTTTATTTACCATTCGTTAACTTTATTGGCATCCATTTTTATGAATATAAAAAGTAAGATGGTAAAACCCCAAAGACCCGATCCGCCATAAGAAAAGAAAGGCAGAGGCACTCCAATCGTTGGGAATATACCTACTACCATTGCAATATTTACAAAGAAGTGAATGAATAAAATTCCTGCAACGCAATAACCATATACTCTACTAAATTTTGTTTTTTGTCTTTCGGCTAAGTATATTATTCTTAAAAATAAGCCTACAAACAGAGCAATGACTACTAAAGAGCCTGTGAATCCCCATTCCTCACCTACTGTTGTAAAGATATAATCAGTGTGTTGTTCCGGTACGAAGCCTCCTTTGGTTTGTGTTCCTTCAAGAAATCCTTTACCAAACCAGCCTCCAGAACCAATTGCTATTTCAGATTGGTTAGTATTATAACCAACTCCTTTTAAGTCTACAGTTTTTCCTAATAAAATATTGAAACGATCGCGATGGTGTTGTTTAAAAATATTTTCAAAAACATAATTTACAGACAAAACAAATCCTGATATTAAAGCGAAGAGAATGCCACTTAATAGAATATTTCTATCTGATAATCTTGATTTGAAATGTACAATAACGAGTGTCGTTAATGCGATCAATATTACATATTGAGGCTCTAATATTAAGGTTAGCACAAATAAAAGAATAGTTATAAAGCCTGTCCAAACATACCAAGAAGGTAGGCCTTCGCGATATAAAACGATAATAAATATACTATAGATTAAAGCACTTCCAGGATCGGGCTGAGGCAATATAAGTATCACAGGTAAAAAGACAATTGCTAAAGCCTGTATTTGACGATTAACTTCCTTTAAATTAATTTGTGGGTCACTTAAATATTTAGCTAATGCCAATGCGGTAGCAGCTTTTGCAAATTCGGAAGGTTGGATTGTAAAACTGCCAAAACCATACCAACAGCGTTGACCGGCGATTGTTTTTCCGAATACAAACAGTCCTGCTAATGATAATAGGGAGATGCCAAAAATAATACTCGCATATTTTTCGTAAAATTTCCCATCAACAGAAAGTACAATGAATATTAATGGGATGGTCAATACGATAAATATAAGCTGCTTTTCATACGTATCTTCCATTGAAGATAGTGAGGAAGAGTAAATGTTTAACCAACCTAATAGCACTAATAAACTATAGATAATGATACATATCCAATCAAGATTGTTCGTTACGCTTTGGTTTTTCATTTGAAATATTGTAGTGTTTTAGTTTTCTTTAGTTGTATCTATTTTTATAACAGGAACAGGGACAACGACGGTTTTACTTTTTAAAATAGAATCGTTTTTTCTTAATACTGATTTTATTTCTTCAGAAAGGCCACCTAATTTGGCATACTGAGCTTGTAAACTTGTATTAAGTATTCGGGTTTCTAAATCTGTTCTTGTGATTTTTTTTCTAAGGTATTTTTCAATCATTAAACTGGCAATAGGACCTGCTATAGTCGCTCCAAATCCTCCATTTTCAACTAAAATAGCAATTGCGATTTTTGGGTTGTCTTTTGGTGCAAATGCTACAAATATGGAATGGTCTTTCAGTTGGACTCTTTTGCCGTCTATTTTTGCAAAATTTTCTGCGGTTCCTGTTTTACCACAAATATCGATTCCTTCAACTCGAAGTGAACTTGCCGTACCCATGTTATAAACATCAAACAGACCACTGATAATGGGTTTGTAATACTTTTTGTCTATCGTGGTTACATGTTTTGTCGTGAATTTCTTGTCAATCTTATGACCTTCAATTTTTTTGATGATATGAGGAGTGTAATAATATCCTTCATTCGCTACAGTTGCCATCATATTAGCAAGCTGTATTGGCGTCATCAAGACTTCACCTTGGCCTATTGCATTAGATACGATTGTGGTACTACGCCAGCCTCCATTTGGATAGATTTTTTTATAGGTTTTTGAATCTGGAATGTTTCCTCTTTTACCAGTTGGTAAATCATATCCCATAAATTGTCCTAGCCCAAAACTTTTTACGTGATTGCTCCAAACATCAACGGCATAAGCAGGTTTTGCGTATTTATTTATGGTCAACATGTAAGCACTCGCAAAATAGGTATTACAAGAATTGTAAATACCATTATGTAATTGATGTGGGCCAAAGCCGTGACATTTCATAAAACGACCTCTTGCATAACTAAAACCGTGATGACACATAAAAGTGGTATGTTCGTTTACAACACCTTCTTGAAGTGCGACAAGTCCTGTCAGGATTTTAAATGGTGATCCGGGAGGATATTCGGCTAATAATCCTCTGTCGTAAAGCGGTTTAGCAATGGAGTCGTGATATAATTTTGTGTAGTTTTTTGATCTTTGTCTTCCTACTAATATTGATGGATCATAAGAGGGTGCTGTAACAAGAGCGAGTATTTCTCCGGTTTTTGGCTCGATTGCAACTATTCCACCTCTTTTATTAATCATTAATTCTTCACCATATTTTTGAAGTTCACCGTCAATAGTCAGGTTAATGTCTTCACCTTGTACGGCTATAGTATCATATCTTCCTTCTTTAAAGGAGCCAATTTCCCTGTTGTATTTGTCTTTTTGGATATATTTTACGCCTTTTATTCCTCGTAATATATCTTCATAGCTCTCTTCAACTCCTTGTCTTCCAATTAAATCACCACTGTTATAGTAAGGGTTTTTAGCAACTAGTTTTTCGTTGACTTGAGTGATAAACCCAAAAATATTAGCACCGCTATCTACTTCGTAATCACGAAGAGAACGTTTTTGGAAATAAAATCCTTCAAATTTTCTAATTTTTTCTTGAAATGCGGCAAATTCGCTTTTGTTCAACTGAGGCAAGAAAACCGATGGTAATCTTGGACTATAGATTTTAGCCTTTTCTATTTTTTTAATAAAATCCTCTTTCGTGATGTTTAATAATTGACAAAATTCTAAAGTGTCCGTGTTCTTTAGTTCTCTGGGAATAACCATGATATCATAAGAAGCCTGATTGGCTACCAATAATTTGCCATTTCGATCGTAAATATAACCTCTTTCAGGATAATCATATTTTATTTTAATCGCATTATTGTCTGATTTTAGTTTGAACGAATCATCTACAATTTGTAAATAGAATATCCGTATTACTAGCAATGATGCTGCAACAATGATTAAAGAAGGCAGCAATAATTTTCTCATCTTTTGTTTGGCTTAATAAGATATATTATTATTATGCAAATTAGTATTGTAAATACGGAACTCAATAACGTTCGCAGTAAAATGTCTAAGAAAAAGCTTAATTGAAACGCTTCTAGCAGGAACAAGGTAAAGTGATGAATTACAACCGACAGCAATATAAAAGAGAATCGCTCTGGAGTTAATGCGTCATTTAGTTTAATGGTTTGATATTCGTAGCTCAAACCAAATGAAAATTTAAAAATATAGGGCCTGAAATAAGCGAGTGCTAGACAAGCTGTAGCATGGATGCCTCCGGAATTAGAAAACATATCCATTATAAGGCCGAGAAAGAAACTGGCTACTAATAATCCAGATTTATTGCCGTTTACAGGATATAGTATTATAAAAAGCAGGTAAGGAAATGGACTTATATAGCCCAAAAAATTCATATTATTGAAAATAATAATTTGGACTGCCAATAACAGAACAAAACGAAAAATATTGACTAACAAAGTGCTATTCATCTTTTTCTTTTTTTTCTAAATTAATAAGTTCTTCACGATCTTTACTTTTTATAATATAAACATGGCCCAGATTTGTCATGTCATTGAAAAGTTTTATGTCCAATGTGTAGTAATTGGTTTGATTGTCAGTGTAAATTTTGCTTATAGTTCCTATGTTTATATTTTCTGGAAATATAACGGACTGACCTCCTGTTACAATGGTGTCGCCTTTCCTAATAGCTGCTAATCTTGGAACATCTATCAATTGAACGAAACCGGTGCTTTTTCCATTCCAAATCAAAGATCCAAAATGATTTGATTTTTTGATTTTTGCGTTAATTTGAGATTTTTTGTTTAAAATACTAATCACAGTTGAATAGTGTGGAGAGGTATTGTCTATAATCCCTACAATTCCCAGGCTATTTATCACACCCATATCTGATTTTATGCCTTGCAATTCTCCAGAATTTAATGTTAAATAATTTTCGTGAACATTATACGAATTATGAATCACTTTTGAAACGATGATATCTTTAGCTTTTACACCTTTCAAACTATCTAGTTTTTGTACGGCAGTTGTGTCTTTACGATTAAAGAGTTGGCTTTTTAATGCTGCATTTTCAAGTGCTAGTGCATCATTTTGAGTCTTTAAATTCAGATACTCATTTGCAGAATTAATTTTTTCATAAACTCCGCCAGTTAAAAAGTTGGCAGAACTAATTATCTTGCTTCTATGAAAAGAATGAGATTGAATGGTAAGCACGAGTGAAATGCCCAAAAGCAGCAAAAACAGTAATCTATTACTGTTTTTAAATATAAAATTAAATATTTGCTGCATGTATTATTGGTTATTTTGTTTCAGGTTTTATCTAAAATTTCTACTTGTAAAACTATAACAAATATAGATTATAAAGCGATATTTAAATTGTCAATAAGACCTTATTTTATCAAGATACTTTTAAATTTTGTAATGTTTTTTAGTGCCATACCAGTTCCTCGAACTACTGCTCTTAATGGATCTTCAGCAATGTAAACAGGTAAATCTGTTTTTTGTGAAATTCTTTTATCAAGGCCTCTCAACATAGATCCGCCACCTGCAAGATAAATCCCTGTATTGTAAATGTCTGCTGCTAATTCTGGAGGAGTTTGAGATAGTGTTTCCATTACAGCATCTTCAATTCTTTGAATTGATTTGTCTAATGCTTTTGCAATTTCACGGTACGAAACCTCTACTTGTTTTGGTTTACCGGTAAGTAAATCTCTTCCCTGAACTGACATGTCTTCCGGAGGAGTTTCTAAATCTTCAATAGCTGCTCCAATTTGGATTTTTATTTTCTCAGCAGTACTTTCTCCAACAAAAAGATTGTGTTGGGTACGCATGTAATAGACAATGTCATTTGTAAATACATCACCGGCAATTTTCACCGATTTGTCACATACAATTCCGCCCAATGCAATTACAGCAATTTCAGTTGTTCCACCACCGATATCTACAATCATGTTTCCTTTAGGTTGCATAATGTCGATTCCAATACCAATAGCTGCTGCCATAGGCTCGTGTATTAAATAGACTTCCTTTCCATTTACTCTTTCGCAAGATTCTTTAACGGCTCTCATTTCCACTTCGGTAATACCGGAAGGAATACAGACAACCATTCTTAATGCAGGAGTAAACATTCTTTTCTTTAATGCGGGTATGCTTTTTATAAACATACTAATCATTTTCTCGGAAGCATCGAAATCAGCAATTACACCATCTTTCAACGGTCTTATCGTCTTAATGTTTTCATGTGTTTTACCCTGCATCATGTTGGCTTCTTTACCGACAGCGATGATTTTACCCGAAACTCTATCTCGGGCAACTATTGATGGACAATCAATTACGACTTTATCATTATGTATGATTAAAGTGTTAGCTGTACCAAGGTCTATCGCAATATCCTCGGTCATGAAATCAAAAAATCCCATAAGTTTTTTAAGGGTTAAAAGTTATAAATTTGTGACGGGCAAAGTTAAACAAATTAATGTTTAAAATGACGAGTTCCTGTAAATACCATTGCAACTTTATTTTCATTACAATAATTTATACTCAATTCGTCTTTTATTGATCCTCCAGGCTGAATTACAGCAGTTACCCCTGCTTCTTTAGCTATTTGTACACAATCAGGGAAAGGGAAAAAAGCGTCACTTGCCATCACGGCTCCATGCAAATCAAAATGAAAATTATTTGCTTTTTCTATTGCTTGTAACAACGCATCAACTCTTGATGTCTGTCCAGTTCCTGATGCAATAAGTGTACCATTTTTGGCAAAAACTATCGTATTTGATTTTGTGTTTTTACAAATTTTAGAAGCAAATAATAAATCCTGAACTTCTTGTTCAGTGGGAGCTATTGTAGTAACGGTTCTTAAGTCTTCTTTATTGTCGGTTATGTTATTTCTTTCTTGAACTAAAATTCCGTTCAAGCAAGTTCGTACTTGTTTTTGTGGTAAAGCTACTTCGTTTTGAACTAATATAATTCTATTTTTCTTCTCTTGTAAAATGGCTGTAGCTTCAGTATCATATTCAGGTGCAATGACCACTTCGCAAAATAATTTGTTTATCTCTGCGGCAGTTGCTACATCAATTTTTGTGTTGGAAATCAAAACACCTCCAAAAGCAGAAGTTGGATCACAAGCTAAGGCTGCTAAGTAAGCTTCGCTAATAGTATTTCTTGTAGCAAGACCACAAGCGTTATTGTGTTTTAATATAGCAAAAGTTGGACCGTCATTTTTAAATTCATTGATTAAATTAACGGCAGCATCTACATCTAATAAATTGTTATATGATAATTCTTTTCCGTGAACTTTTTTAAACATTGCATCAAAATCACCAAAGAAAAATCCTTTTTGATGTGGGTTTTCACCGTATCTTAATACTTGGCCGTTAGCAATGCTTTGCTTGTAAATTGTTTCGTCAGTATTGAAATAATTGAAAATTGCAGTATCGTAATGTGATGAAACGTGAAATGCTTTTGTAGCCAATAATTTCCTGTCTGAAAGAGTAGTAGCTCCATTTTGATCTGTAATTAAATCTAAAAGCAAACTGTATTCATCAACCGATGCCACTATCACGGTATCTTTAAAGTTTTTTGCAGCAGCACGAATCAAAGATATTCCGCCAATATCTATTTTTTCAATAATATCTTCTTCACTTGCTCCTGAAGCAACAGTTTTTTCGAATGGGTACAAATCAACAATCACTAAATCAATTTGCGGGATATTGAACTCTTGCATTTGTTGTACATCACTATCATTGTCCTGGCGATTTAGAATTCCTCCAAAAACTTTTGGATGTAATGTTTTAACTCTACCACCTAGGATGGAAGGGTAAGAAGTAACATCTTCAACAGGAACAACAGGGATTCCTAAATTTTTTATAAAATCTTCGGTTCCTCCAGTAGAATAAAGTGTTACATTTTGTGCATGTAGTTTTCTTACAATTGGTTCAAGACCTTCTTTTGAAAATACCGAAATTAATGCAGATTGAATTGTTTTTGTCGTGTTCATTGTGTAGTTATAATTATAAAGTGCAAAAATAGTTTTTTTTTGATTATAAAATTCAATGAATTTGTGTAACATTATCCTAAAAAAATATACCAATTGATAGGTGTGGTTTTATTAGGTTTTTGAAAAATATATATAGAATTTTACCTTAACGCAAAAAAGATTTTATGTTAGTCTATCTTCGATTATTAAAAGAAAGTTTCGGTTTCGCAATGAATGCTTTGCGGAACAATAAATTAAGGACTTTACTTTCTTTATTAGGTGTAACTATTGGTATATTTTCAATAATAGCGGTACTTGCTGCCGTAGATTCTTTAGATAGAAAAATCACCAAAGATTTAAGCAGCCTTGATAAAAATACTATTTATCTAATGAAATTTTCTTTTGGACCTTCTGATATTCCGCAATGGAAAAGAGAACAGTTTCCAAATGTAAAGTATGATGAGTATACTTATATGAAAGGGGTAATGACTAATACTGCCCAAATGGGATATCAAATATTTACCAGAAGGGAATCTATAAAATATGATTCAAAAACGGTAAGTGATGTTAATATTGTTCCGGTTTCCCATGAGTTTATAGATATTCAAGGCTTGGAATTTGATAAAGGAAGGTTTTATAATGAGTCTGAAGCTAATTCTGGGTCTACGGTTGTTGTTTTAGGAAATGAAATTGCAAAATCATTATTTGATACATCTGAGCCGATAGGTAAAAATGTTCGTTTATACGGTAAACGTTTTACTGTAATTGGTGTTTTGAAGAAAGAAGGAGCCGGATTGTTTGGAGATAGTAATGATACTTCCGCTTTTATTCCGGTAAATTTTGTTCGTCAACTATATGGAGATAATAATACTTCATTGACAAACGTAATCATTTTTAAGCCAGAGAGCGGGGTTGATATGGAAGCTTATAAAAGTGAAATATCTCAAAAATTAAGAAGTTATAGAGGATTGAAAGCGGGTGAAATTGACAATTTTTTTATAAATGTATTTTCAGGTTTTACAGATTTTATAGATGGTATTTTAGGTCAAATGAATGTTGTAGGCTGGATTATTAGTGGGTTTTCTCTACTTGTAGGAGGGTTTGGGATTGCCAACATCATGTTTGTTTCGGTTAAAGAGCGTACCAATTTAATAGGAATTCAGAAATCATTGGGTGCGAAAAATAGATTTATATTGTTTCAGTTTTTATTTGAAGCTATTATACTCTCTGTAATTGGTGGAATAATTGGACTTTTATTAGTTTGGATAATTTCGGTGGTTTTAACAAAAGTATTAGATTTTGAATTTGTTTTGGGTATGAGGAATATTCTCTTGGGAACTGGACTGGCTGCTTTGATTGGTTTGATTTCAGGTATCTTGCCTGCAATTGCGGCTTCAAAACTAGATCCTGTAGAAGCGATTAGAACTGGGATGTAAGGTTTTAAATTCATTTAATCGTTTCGAAAAAGAATCCAAATTTATATGAAAACGGCTTTCAAAAATTATTTGAAAGCCGTTTTTGATTTGTTTTTTCTTAAAAAGAAAAGTTTAGATTGCATAAAAAATCCCGATTAATCGGGATTTTCATTTATCTAATATTGTTGTTTTGAATCAAATCGATGTACAAGTTAATTTTGTCCTTCAATTCTTTTCTAGGTGTTATAAAGTCTAAGAAACCATGTTCAAGAAGAAATTCCGCAGTTTGAAAGCCTTCCGGTAAATCTTTACCAGTGGTGTCTCTTACTACTCTTGGTCCTGCAAATCCAATCAATGCTCCTGGTTCAGAAATGTTAATGTCTCCCAGCATTGCATAGGAAGCAGTTGTTCCGCCTGTTGTCGGATCTGTACACAACGAAATATAAGGCAGTTTTGCTTCAGCAAGTTGCGCCAGTTTAACGGATGTTTTGGCTAACTGCATCAAAGAATAAGCAGCTTCCATCATTCTTGCTCCGCCAGATTTTGAAATCATTACAAATGGTAATTTGTTTTGAATTGCATGATCGATTCCTCTTGCGATTTTCTCTCCCACTACAGCTCCCATAGAACCACCAATGAAGGCGAAGTCCATACAGCAAATCACTACATCTTTTCCTTTGGATTTTCCAACTCCAGTACGCACTGCATCCTTAAGTTTGGTTTTTTCCATAACATCTTTTAAACGATCTGCATACTTTTTTGTATCAACAAAATGCAAAGGATCTTTAGAGGTCATATTTTTATCTAATTCAACAAATTCATTGTTGTCAAATAAAATTTGGAAATATTCGGCACTTCCAATTCTAACATGAAAACCATCTTCGGGACTTACAAATAAGTTACGAGCTAGTTCATCGGCATCAATAATTTTTCCAGTTGGAGATTTGTACCAAAGCCCTTTTGGGATATCCATCTTGTCTTCGGTAGCAGTAGTAATCCCTTTTTCTTTTCTTTTAAACCAAGCCATTTTTCTAGTATTCAGTGTTCAGTAATCCGTTCCGAAAGTTTATGGTTTAGATTTCAAATCCCGATAGTTACATCGGGATTTGAAAACTTTAAACTTAATTTTATTATAGTGTATTCACATTGTTTAAGTCAGCAAATGCTTGCTCAAGTCTTGTGTTGAAAGTAACTTCGCTTTCACGTAGCCATTTTCTTGGATCGTAATATTTTTTGTTTGGAACATCAGAACCTTCTGGGTTTCCAATTTGAGTTTTCAAATAGTCGATATTTTTAACCATGTAATCACGAATCCCTTCAGTAAATGCAAATTGTAAATCAGTATCGATATTCATTTTTATTACACCGTAGCTGATACCTTCTCTGATTTCTTCAAGAGTAGAACCTGAACCACCATGGAAAACGAAATCTACTGGATTAGATCCTGTGTTGAATTTATTTTGTACAAAATCTTGAGAATTTTTTAAGATTTTTGGAGTTAATTTTACATTTCCTGGTTTGTAAACTCCATGAACGTTACCAAAAGCAGCAGCAATTGTGAATTTTGGGCTTACTTTAGAAAGTTCTTCGTAAGCATAAGCTACTTCTTCAGGTTGTGTATATAATTTTGAGCTGTCTACATCAGAGTTGTCAACACCATCTTCTTCACCACCTGTGATTCCAAGCTCGATTTCCAATGTCATTCCCATTTTGCTCATTCTTTCTAAATAACCTTTGCAAATTTCGATGTTTTCTTCGATAGGCTCTTCAGATAAATCAATCATGTGAGAAGAGAATAATGGTTTTCCTGTTGCAGCAAAATGTTTTTCTGAAGCATCTAATAGTCCATCAATCCAAGGCAATAATTTTTTTGCACAATGGTCAGTATGTAAAATTACAGTTGCTCCGTAAGCTTCCGCCAAAGTGTGAATGTGTAATGCTCCAGCAATTCCACCAGCGATAGCTGCTTTTTCACCTGCATTTGAAAGTCCTTTCCCAGCATTAAATTGTGCTCCACCATTAGAAAATTGGATGATAACTGGCGCGTTTAATTTTGCTGCTGTTTCAAGAACACCATTGATGGTATTTGATCCCGTAACATTTACAGCCGGTAATGCAAATCCTTTTTCTTTAGCATAGTTAAAAATTTCCTGTACCTGATCTCCTGTAGCTACGCCTGGTTTTATGTTGTGTGCCATTGTAATTCTTTTTAGTTATTTTTTAGTTTTTAGTTTGCAAAAATAAGAATTAATTAGCATTAGAAGGGATAATTTATTCCAAAATTTAAAACAGAGTGTCCAAAATTGTATTCACTAAACCATCGTTTGCCAGTTTCATTGGCCGGATTGTAGGTTTTAAACCCTAAATCAAATCGGATTACAAAAAAACTTAAATCGTATCGCAACCCAAATCCAGAGCCTATTGCAATGTCTTTTAAGTCGTTTAGATTTTTAAATGTTGCCTTTTCATCTTCCACATTATCAAGCACATTCCAAATATTTCCTGCATCTACAAAAAGGGCTCCTTTCAGACTGCCTAATACTTTAAATCTAAATTCACCACTTAGGGCTATTTTCATATTTGCTTCGTTAAAATCATTAGAAGCGCCACTACTTCCTGGGCCTAGACTATAAGGTTGCCATGCTCTGTTATCGTTCGAACCACCAGAAAAATAACTTCTCGAAAAGGGTACGTTGTCCGAATTTCCAAAAGGAATGGCTATTCCAAAGAACGTTCTAACAGCAAAAACTTTCTCTTTTGTCAGATCCCAGTGTTTGATATAGTCGAACTCTGTTTTTATATATTCGGAATATTCTAAATTGAATATTTCGTAATTGTTATCTGGATTTTTAGGCAAACTTGCTGTTTTCGAAACTAATGATAATAAAGTCCCGGCAGATTCAATTTTTGTTCTGAAGAGGTAAAAATTATTGTCCAACAGGTCTATTTTGGTAGTTTTAGAAAAACTATAACTTGTCGCTAGAATAAAATCATTCTCAGTAAGTCTAATTCGTCGTTCTTCAATGCTTTTTACGTTTTTATAATTTTCATCCGATGGTATTAATGAAGTATTTCCGTTCAAAACATCATTAGTGAATCCTAATGTTCCATCTTCGATTATTAAATCTCTATCAATGGTATTATTAAAATAGAGTGGATTTGTATTGTATGTTTTCCCAAGATCATTCAAAGCATTGTAGGATGACCTATAGACATTGAAATAATTTTGTGGATTAAGATTGCGTACAAATTGCGCATTGAAAAGATCAAAACGAGCAGTATTGTTCCTTTTTGGTGTCCAATTATAAGATAACGCTCCGGTAAAATTTTCCTTGTCCAGCCCAATATTTCTTTGCTTGGCAAAACCCGCAGTAATAAGAGTGGAAGGAATCATGCTTTTAGGAATGATTTTTTCAGTTTCAAAAGGCATGAAAATTCTTGGGAAGCTAAGTTTTAAATCTAGTCCGTATTCTGAAACATTAAAAAAGTTATTATTTGGATTTGCTAAATCTTTTGAAGATCCTATGTTTCCACGAGCAGCAATTTCTAATGTTTCGGCGCCGTTAAATACATTTCTGATAGTTTCTGAAGCGCTTAGTCCAATACCAATATCTTGTATGTTTGAATGCGTAACATCAAGGGTGGTCCCAAAACTATACTTTTTTCTCGGGGTTAAATATACTTTTGCAATCAATGACTGCGCTGTTGTATCTCTTTTGTCGACTTCGTATTGTATGGTTGGATAATTGAAAATTTTAAGATTATTCAGATATCGGGTTGTTAAGACTGTTTTAAAATCTGCAAATAGCGTTCCTTTTGTAATAAAAATGGCATTCGTTATGGCGCGAGGTTTGTATTTTATTTTTTCGCGACCATACAAATTAAAGTTATTGTAAGAAATGCTATCCGTAATTTTTTGATTGCCACCATTGGGTAAATAATCGGTGTAAATGTTTACGTCACTTATTTTATATAACTTGAAAGGCTCTGTTCTTGTGGAGTCTTGTTGTTGGTAAGAATAATTATTGATGATTAAATTTACATCTGCTTTATTTACTTTTTTAATGGTATCTAGATCAAAAGTGATGTAATTAGGCTGAAAATAATAGGCGCCATTGTTTCTGAAGTTAGTGGTGATTCTGTTTTTTTCATCCTCAAAATTGGCTGTTTTATATTGATCTCCGGATATAATTAGGGTCTTAGATTTGTTTATTTCATATAATGAATCCAATGCTGGAGTCAAAATAGTTGTTTTTAATGAGTCTAAAGTAAAAGGCTCAAGTGTAGTTATTGCATATTTTATTTTGGCTTTTTTAACGCTTAAAGTATCTATGGTGTAGTTCGCTTTAACATTAAAGAAACCAATATTAAAGTAATAATATTTTAATCGTAATATCGATTTGTCAATTTTTGAATTGTCAATTATTACAGGAGCTTCACCAGTTCTTTTTAGAAAATCATGAATTCCATGATACAAAAAAGATTTTCCAAGTCGGTCGACTTGTTTTGCTGATAGCCAATTTGATTGCCTTTTGTATTTTTCAGGATTATTGGCAAACTTGGCCTGATAAGTGGAGTCAGGATTCAGATTAGCCAAATTATACAAATTTAATCGCAAACGAAAACCCAATAATAGGGTGCTATTTGGTTTTTGATACAATTGATTGAAAATAATTTCTTCTTTTGTGGCTTTGTTATTTACTAAAACTTCATTTTTAGTAAGCAAGTGTTTGCCTTGCGGAACTCTTTTTACAGCGTTACATGCACAGATTAATGTTGCAATTAGAATAAATGCTGTTATTTTTGTGGAAATCTTTTTCAAGTGTTATAAAATATTTAATTCAAAAGTACATTATTTTATGGTTAGTAAAAACCAAATAAAACTTATAACGAGTTTACAGCAAAAAAAATATAGGGTGGCCAATAAATTATTTTTTGCCGAAGGGGTAAAAGTAATTCAGGAATTATTGCAGTCAAATTTTGAACTGGAACATCTGTATAGTACTCAAAACGATTTTGAGGAAGTTTTAAGTTCCAAAAAAACGGTTATTGATGATAGTGATTTGAAAAAAATAAGTGCTCTTTCATCGCCAAATTCCTGCCTGGCGGTTTTTAAAATGCCGGTTGAGAAAAAAATGATGGAATCCGGATTGATTCTCGCTCTTGATAGTATTCGAGATCCCGGAAATTTAGGAACGATTTTGCGATTGTGTGACTGGTTTGGAATTCATCAATTAGTGTGTTCGAAGGAAACAGTTGATATTTATAATCCAAAAGTGGTCCAAGCTACAATGGGTTCAATTGCACGGGTTAATGTGAGTTACACGGATTTGAACGCTTTTATTTCTAAAACCCAATTACCGGTTTTTGGTACTTTTATGGATGGTGTGAATATTTACAAAACCAGTTTGCCTCAGGCGGGAATAATTATCATGGGAAATGAAGCCAATGGAATTTCAGCAGAAATTGAAAAACTGGTTCAAAACAGGCTTACAATTCCTCGTTTTGGAGAAATTCAAAAGACCGAAAGCTTGAATGTGGCAACTGCAACTGCTATTATTCTCAGTGAATTCAGAAGAAATTCCTAAAAAATAAGAGTAGTAATTGATTTTAATGAAAAGTAAAATTGATAAAAACAGCTCTGGATTTTATGGATTCAATGTCGCTGGTCCAAGGACTGTTTGGGTCATTGTCTCTAATTAGTTCGTCTTTAAGGCCAAAAACACCTCTTATGGAAGGGGAAAATATAAAATAAGGGGAAAAGAAATCGATTCCCAAACCCATTTCGTAATTTGTAGTCCAAGGTTTTACTCTAAAGCGTTGTTCGGCATTATCGTCTACTGATTTTGAATTGCTCGATAAATTTAAAGTCGTCGACAATCCTCCTACAAGGTAAGGGCGAATATTTCCAGTTCTAAGAGACAAAAATTTTAATAATAAAGGCAAATGAATGTATGTGCTGTTGACTTCTCTCAGCGCATCGGCTTTTGTTGTAAAACCAGGAAAGCTTAAATCTCTTTTAGTGTAAAACAAACCCGGTTCGAATCGTAAACTGATATATTGATGAAGTTTTAAATCACCAACAATTCCCACATTAAAGCCCGTTGTTTTTTTAACTTGGATGTCAGGTTCAGCGTTTTTATAGTCAATTTTAAAATCGTAAGAATTGAATCCCAAAAAATATCCAAAATAAAGTCTTTTATTCTGAAAATTCTCAAGGTTAATGATTGGATCCTTGCTAAACATGTTTTTAGTAAACTGAGCAAATCCATTCAGAGTAAAAGTTAGTAAAACTAAAACAACTATTTTTTTCATCTTATTTTTTAGAAGCAGAGTAAATGGTAGCTACGCCAAATGTTTGTGGCATCGCTACAACATCTATAAACCCAATTTTTCTCAAAATATTGTTCAATGCTTCACCGTAAGGAAATGCGGCGGAAGATTCAGATAAATAGCCATACGCTACATTGTCTTTAGAAAATAGTTTTCCTATAAGAGGGAGTATGTTTTTACTGTAAAAAGTATAACCTTGTTTATACGGAGTTTTTTCCGGTACTGAGGTTTCTAAAATTACAAAAACACCATTTGGTTTTAAAACCCTTAAAATTTCGGACAAACCTTTTTCTAGTGTTTCAAAATTTCTAACGCCAAATGCAACTGTGATGGCGTCAAAATAGTTATCCTCAAACGGCATGTTTTCAGAGTCGCCTAAAATCATTTCAATAGTGTCAGACATGTTCTTTGCGGCAATTTTTTTCTTGCCTACTTCAAGCATTCCTGCAGATATATCTAGCCCAATAATTTTTTCAGCATTGGTTTGTGCCATTAAAATAGCCAAGTCGCCAGTTCCTGTTGCAATATCCAGAATTATTTTTGGATTAGATTTGGCAACGATTTTCAGAACTTTTTTACGCCATTTTATATCAATGCCAAATGAAATGACACGATTGAGATTGTCATAATTTCCAGATATAGTGTCAAACATTTTAGCAACCTGTTCTTTTTTGCCTAAAGTTGAATTTTTATAGGGTGTTATATTTTTTGACATTTTTTTAATTTTCACAAATATAATACAAACTGCACAAACTAAAAATCAGTTTCAGAATTAGAGTAAATTTTCTTTTAATCAAAAAAATGGATGGTTTTTGCTTTCGAAAAATGATTTCAAAAAAACTTAAATATCACTAAAAGTGGGTATTGCAACGAATGTTTTTATTGTTGAATTTTACAATATAATATTTTAAAATATTTTTCAATGATTAATAGGGATTCAATGACCCAAATCAAATGGTTGTTTTTTGCGTTAACTATATCATTTGTTCTTGTAAGCAGTTTTGAAAGTGCTATTTTACAAAATAGCGCTATGTTTAAAACGCAAAACACGTTCTTAGGATTAAATTTGTTTTTGGAAATTTTGATTTTCTTTGTCTTTAGTACCTTCGTGGTATTTGGTATTAAAGGCTTTTTTGAAATGTACTCTCAAAAATCATCAAATGCTATTATCTTCATTTCTGGAATGTTATTAGTAGTTGTTATTTTTATTTTGAGTTATCAAATACTGTTTTTAGAATAGGTCATTTCCCTTGTCATTGTTAAATAAAAAACATCCCATTTCGGGATGTTTTTTTATTTTCTAAGATAGGTCTGATACGTATAATCGTAAAGGTGTTTTTCATCTTTTTCATTAAATTCGGATGCCGTTATTTCCCATTCTTCAAGATTGATTTCAGGAAAAAAAGCGTCAGCTTCAAAACTATGATGAACTCTTGTAATCTCAACCTTATCTGTAAAAGGAAGCCCTAAATTATAAATTTCACCTCCTCCAATAATATAAATGGTTTCATTTCTAGGACAAATCTCTAATGCTTTTTCTATGCTTCCTACAATGATACAACCTTCGGGCTGGTATCCTTCCTGTCGGGATATCACAATATGGGTTCGATTAGGTAATGGTTTTGGGAAGCTTTCAAAAGTTTTCCGTCCCATTATGATATAATGTCCGGAAGTAAGTGTTTTAAATCTTTTGAAATCATTTGGAAGATGCCATACTAATTCATTGTTTTTTCCAAGCGCATTATTTTCGGCAACAGCCGCAATCATTACTATCATAGTTCTCTTAATTTTTATATAGAGGATTCTTCGTTAATTTTTGTTTGCAATTGGTCAATTTTTTTTTGCTGAAGTGCAACAAGCCGATCTATCTGTTCTCTTTCCCAATCTTTATTCATAAAACGGTCTGTAATGTAAACTTTTATGAAATGTAATATGAATATAAAAAACCAGATAGTAATTCCCCAAATATACCAATCTGCCTCTACATCAATTGCAAAAAATTTATTGGCTACAAATAAAAAGAAACTTCCTAAAAGGAATAAAACAAAATGGAAATACAATCTCTTTTTTTGCTTAATTCGTCGTCTAGCATACTCATATTGTTCGTGTTGATCTTTTTCCATAGGTTAAATTTTGTTTATAAAGATAAATTTTATTTTGAAAAGGCACAATTTTGATTCGGGATTATTTAGTAAGAAAACGTTTTCTTATTTAGGATATAAAAATTAACACTTAGATAATTAAGGATTTATTCGAAAATTAACATTGTTTATGTCATTCTCTTAAATCTTCATGTGCTTTGTTGAAAGTTCATTTGAATTTATTTTCTTTGTTACATAATTCTAAAAATGAAATAGTTATGTCAATTAAGAAACAATTTGTAAAAACAAAACCAGTTTGTAAAGTTACATTTTCAGTAGAAGCAAAGCAAGCTACAACAGCATCAGTGGTTGGTGATTTCAATAATTGGAATTTAGCCGAAGGTGTTTTGAGTAAATTAAAAAACGGAACTTTTAAAGCTACTTACGACTTGAACAAAGATGCGTCTTATGAGTTTAAATATATTATAGATGGTGAGTTCGTAAATGAACCGGAAGCTGATTCATTTGTATGGAATGATTTTGCTGGTACTGAAAATAGCGTTTTGTCTATCTAATCAAATATGAAAATCCGCTGAGAAGCGGATTTTCTTTATTTTTTTATTGGGAATTGGAATTTTAAACATCATTTATGCCGTTTTACACGGCAACGCTTCCTTTTATTAGGGGGTGTGGTTCGTAACCTTCAAGTGTGAAATCTTCAAAGCCAAAATCGAAAATATTTTTAATCTCAGGATTCAAAATCATTTTTGGCAATGGTTTTGGTTCACGTGATAATTGTAATTCCAGTTGTTCAAAATGATTGTTATAAATATGTGCATCGCCAAAAGTGTGAATAAATTCGCCTGGCTGTAATTCACAAATTTGTGCAATCATCATGGTAAGCAATGCGTAGGAAGCTATATTAAAGGGAACACCCAAGAAAATATCGGCGCTTCGTTGGTATAATTGACAGGATAATTTTCCATCGGAAACATAAAATTGAAAAAATGCATGGCAAGGAGGTAAAGCCGCCTTATTGTTGGCTACATTTTCCTCAAAAGATTTTTTCGTGTCCGGTAGTACAGAAGGATTCCACGCTGAAACGAGCATTCTACGGCTGTTAGGATTGGTTTTTAGTTCTGTAATTAGTTCCGTAATCTGGTCTATTTCTTCGCTATTCCAGTTGCGCCATTGGTGGCCATAAACTGGTCCTAAATCTCCATTGCTATCTGCCCAGGCATCCCAAATTTTCACTCCATTTTCTTGAAGATACTTAATATTTGTATCGCCTTTCAGGAACCAGAGTAATTCGTAAATAATAGATTTTAGATGGAGTTTTTTAGTGGTAACCATCGGAAAACCTTCGCTTAGGTCAAAACGCATTTGATATCCAAATACACTTTTTGTTCCTGTTCCGGTTCGATCTCCCTTTTGACAACCGTTTTCCATAACGTGTTGCACTAAATCTAAATATTGCTTCATTCTTAAGGTATTAGGTGTGAGGTTTTGGGACTGTTAAAATTCCTGTTCTATGGTTAGTACACTTAATTTATTTTTGATTGTAATCGCTCTGGATAACACCTAAAACCTAGTGCCTAACACCAATTTATGATTCTCTCTTCGAAATTTCGTCTCTAATCTTAGCTGCTTTTTCGTAATCTTCATGTTCTACAGCTTGATCAAGTAACTCGTTCAATTCCTGTAGGCTGTGTTTGGAATACGTATGTCCGGATTGATTGCTTTCTTCTTCACGACCAAAAGTATCTGGATTTGAAAGCACATCATCGATTTCCTGTGAATCTTTATTCGCTTCCAAAGGATTTGCTTTCAAATAAATTCCAGCTTTATCAAGGATGTTTTTATAAGTATAAATTGGGGCATTGAATCGTAATGCTAAAGCAATAGCATCGGAAGTTCTGGCGTCTATTATCTCTTCAATTTTATCTCTTTCGCAAATGATACTGGAATAAAAAACACCATCTACCAGTTTGTGAATAATGACTTGTTTTACAATAATATCAAAACGCTCAGCAAAATTTTTGAATAAATCATGTGTCAAAGGGCGAGGAGGCTTGATTTCTTTTTCTAAAGCAATAGCAATAGATTGGGCTTCAAAAGCACCTATGACGATAGGCAATTTTCTTTCACCGTCAACTTCATTCAAAATCAAAGCATACGCTCCGTTTTGGGTTTGACTATATGAAATCCCCTTTATGGATAATTTAACTAAGCTCATAGTTGTGAAAATGGAAAAGTACGACGTACTTATTTTTTTAATAAAAAATTAGGCGCATTTTTTATTCAAAAAAATTGCTGCCTAAGAGCAAAGATACAAATATCTTAATTTTTAGGCAGCAATTTGAAGAGATTTATTGAATTATGACTGATGAGCCTTAAACGCTTTAAGTTTCTCAATTAATTTTGGGACAATTTCAAAAGCATCTCCTACAATTCCGTAATCAGCTACTTTGAAGAATGGTGCTTCGGGATCGCTATTGATAACCACTTTTACTTTAGAAGAGTTGATTCCTGCAATGTGTTGAATGGCTCCAGAAATTCCTATAGCAATATAAAGGTTAGTAGCAACAGGTTTTCCCGTTTGTCCTACGTGCTCTCCGTGAGGTCTCCATCCTAAATCGGAAACGGGTTTTGAACAAGCAGTTGCAGCTCCAAGAACTGAAGCCAATTCTTCAATCATTCCCCAGTTTTCAGGACCTTTTAATCCACGTCCAGCAGAAACTACGATATCAGCATCAGCGATGGAAACTTTTCCAGAACCTTTTTCTACGGATTCAACTTTTACACCAAAATCATTGTCTCCAATTGTTGGGTTAAAATCTTTTTGAGTCAATGTAGATGTATTTTCAAAAACACCGTAAGAGTTCTTAGCAAGTCCAAGAACTTTGACGTCTGTTGCAATTTCAGTAATATTGAAAGCTTTGTTTGAAAAAGCATTTCTTTTTACTTGAAAAGGCGAAGTTGAAATGGGTAATCCAACAACATTTGAAGCAAATCCTGCTTCTAACGCTACTGCAACTAGTGAGGAGAGGTAAATACTGTCTGTAGTTGATGAAAGTAAAATTAATTTAGCGCTTTCTTTTTGAGCTGCTTGTTTGATTACATCAGCATACGCTTTGGCTGTAAATCCTGATAATTTATCGTTATTTACTTTTAATACTTTATCTACTCCATATTTTGATAATTCCGAAACATCTCCGGCGTTTACGGTTACGGCTGTAACTGTAGTTCCTAGTGATTCGGCTACTTTTTTTGCGTAAGAAGCTAATTCGAATGCTACTTTTTTAAATTTTCCTTCTGCGTATTCCGCATATATTAATATTGACATAATGATTTTAGATTTTAGATTAACGATTTTAGATTTTTGATGTGAATCAAATGTTGAATTTTAGATTTATGCTGCTTTCTGCAATCTTAAATCTGAATTCTTCAATCTTAAATTACCTTGGCTTCGTTGTGTAACAAATTGATTAATTCATCTAAATTATCAGCAGAAATTAATTTTACCGCTGATTTTGGAGCTGGTTTTTCAAATTTCACTGCTTTTGTGTTTACTGAAGCTTCAACTGGTTCAAGGATAGTCAATACTTTAGTTCTTGCAGTCATAATTCCTCTCATGTTAGGAATACGCAAGTCTTTTTCTTCAACCAGTCCCTTTTGTCCACCAATGATTAAAGGCAAAGTAGTGCTTACTGTTTCTTTTCCACCATCAATCTCACGGATTGCTTTTACATTAGTTCCATCAACAGTAAGGCTTGTGCAAGAATTTAGAAAATTATAACCTAAAATACCGGCAATCATTCCAGGAACCATTCCTCCATTATAATCCAGCGATTCTTTTCCGGCTATGATAACGTCGTATGCGCCGTTTTTAATTACTTCTGCAAGTTGTTTAGCAACAAAAAATCCGTCTTTGGGGGTTGCGTTTACACGAATGGCTTCGTTTGCGCCTATTGCTAATGCTTTTCTTAAAGTTGGTTCCGTTTCCGGTCCTCCGACATTTACAACAGTAACGGTTGCACCTTGTTGTTCTTGAAACCAAATGGCACGTGTTAAACCAAATTCATCATTTGGATTGATTACGTATTGTACGCCATTAGTGTCGAATTCAGAGTCACCATTGACGAAGTTAATCTTTGAAGTAGTATCAGGAACGTGACTGATGCAAACTAATATTTTCATAAGTATTGATTTTATTATTCAAAATTTGTTTCACAAAATTAGAATAATAATTCGAATAATTTACTATGCGTGCATAATATTTTCAAATGCTATTACGATTTCGCAATTTTGTAATAAAAGCGGGATATTTTTTTGATAAGAGAAAGGTTGCTTATGGATTTGAATGAATTAATGAAAAAAATTAAACAAAAAGCAACCAAATTGTTGTTTTCGACTTCTCATTTAATGTGCAGATTGAGGGGATAAGTTGCTTAAGATGTACAAATCTTTAATGCTACATCGATTTCGTAGCCCGGATAGCAGCGGTATCCTTGTTGTGGTTCCTTTAACCACAACAAGATATAGCGTATAGCCGGAAATGGCTCCTGATTATTTTAAAGTGATTTATGCTTTTAAGTGGTTTAAAATATTTATTTTTGCTTTTCGAAAATTACATACATACAACATACAACTATGAGAACTATACAATTTAGAGAGGCCATTTGCGAAGCAATGAGTGAAGAAATGCGTCGCGATGAGTCCATATACTTAATGGGTGAAGAAGTTGCAGAATATAATGGTGCGTACAAAGCATCTAAAGGAATGCTTGCTGAATTTGGCGAAAAAAGAGTGATTGACACTCCGATTGCGGAACTAGGTTTTACAGGTATCGCAGTAGGTTCAGCAATGAATGGATGTAGACCAATTGTTGAATATATGACTTTCAATTTCTGTTTAGTAGGGATTGACCAAATAATAAATAACGCTGCCAAAATGCGTCAGATGACAGGTGGACAATTCAATGTGCCTATCGTTTTTCGTGGACCAACGGCTTCGGCGGGACAATTAGGAGCGACACACTCACAAGCACTTGAAAACTGGTTTGCTAACACTCCAGGTCTTAAAGTAGTAGTTCCATCTAATGTTTACGATGCTAAAGGATTATTAAAATCAGCTATTCGTGATAATGATCCTGTGATTTTCATGGAATCAGAACAAATGTATGGTGATAAAGGGGAAGTTCCAGATGGTGAATATACTATTCCAATTGGTGTTGCTGATATCAAACGTGAAGGGACTGATGTAACTATCGTGTCTTTTGGAAAAATCATCAAAGAAGCGTATATCGCTGCAGATGAGTTAGCCAAAGAAGGAATCTCCTGTGAAATTATCGATTTAAGAACAGTTCGCCCTTTGGATTTTGAAACAATTTTGACTTCGGTTAAAAAAACAAACAGATTGGTGATTCTTGAAGAGGCTTGGCCTTTTGCAAGTGTTTCTTCTGAGATAACTTATTTAGTTCAAGAGCGTGCTTTTGATTTTCTTGATGCGCCAATCCAGCGTATCACAACGGCTGATACTCCTGCGCCTTACTCTCCAGTATTACTTAAAGAATGGTTGCCTAATGCGGGAGATGTAGTGAAAGCGGTTAAAAAAGTATTGTATAAAAAATAGATTTTTTTAAATTTTTATTTTTAGATAAACTTTAACAGTCAATAGACTTAATTTCAGGGAATCTAGATTTCTAAATACCTATATTTGAAACTTCATCAATTGTATATTTGATGGAGTTTTTTTTTGAATGACTATGAAAAAGAATTTTTTGTTTCTCTTATTTTTTTTACTGGTTTCAGTAAATGTTCTTTTTGCGCAAACTAAAGTTAGTGGAATTGTTGTGGACAAAACAGATCAACCTATTCCTTTTGCCAATGTGGTTTTCAAGAACTCGAGTGAAGGAATTGTTACCAATGAAGATGGTCGCTTTTACCTTGAATCCGAAAAAACCTACACTACTTTAATAATATCCTCGGTAGGGTTTTCCGAAAAAGAAATCACTTTAGATAAACAGGTGAATTATAATTTCAAAATTCAGTTGAATGAAGCCGAGAGTTTGAGTGAAGTAGTTGTTTTTGCAGGTAAAACTTCAAAAAAAAATAATCCTGCCCTTGATATTCTGAAAAAAATTTGGGAAAGGAAACGTCATAATGGGTTGTATTTATTTGATCAATATCAAATGGAAAAGTATGAGAAAATAGAATTTGACATGAATTCTATTGATAGTACTTTTATGGAAAGCAAGCTTTTTAAGGGGATGGAGTTTATTTTCAACCAAATGGATACTTCAAAAATTACGGGTAAAACGTATTTACCCATTTTTGTAAATGAATCGCTTAATGATGTTTACGGAGATAATAAATTAAAAAAAGTAAAGGAAAAAATAAAAGCCAATAAGACTTCTGGTTTTAATGGGAACCAACAGATTTTGACTTTTGTAAAAGATTTATATTCTAATTACGATATCTATAATAACTACTTAACTTTTTTTGACAAAAGTTTTACGAGCCCATTGTCCAAAACGGGTATTGATGTTTATAATTATGTCTTGAAAGACAGTGCTTTCATTGATAAGAAATGGTGTTATAATATTGTATTTTATCCACGACGCAAGAACGAATTGACTTTCAAAGGTGATTTTTGGGTGAATGATTCCACATTTGCCATCAAGAAAATTAATATGGCAGTTACAAAAAGTGCCAATATCAATTGGGTAAAAGACATTTATTTGGAGCAGGAATTTGAGGTGGTCAGTGATTCTGTTTTTCTATTAACCCGAGATTATTTAATGTCTGATTTTGCTTTAAACAAAAAAGAAAAATCAAAAGGTGTTTACGGAAAGCGAACCACTTTCTATAGGAATCATCAATTCAATAAAGAGAAACCTGTTGCTTTCTATAAGGAGGAGGTTAATTATATGGATGCTGATGTTTATAACAAATCGGATGAGTACTGGAACGAGAATCGATTTGAGAACTTAACTAAGGACGAATTGGGTGTTTATAAAATGCTGGATACACTGCAAACGGTTAGGAAATTCAAGCAAATATACAGTACGGTTCAGGTTCTGGCCAGCGGATTTTTGCAATTTGGAAATTTTGATTATGGTCCCATTTTCTCCACTTTTGGATACAATGAAGTGGAGGGTGCTCGATTGCGAGCAGGTGGAAGAACCTATTTTGGAACGAACGACACTTGGCGTTTGCAAGGCTATACAGCCTATGGTTTTAAGGATGAAAAATTCAAATATGGATTTTCCGGTAAATGGATGGTCGATAAGAAAAAAAGAATCATTTTGTCTGGAGGTAACAGGCGTGATATCGAGCAAATTGGTGCCAGTTTGACTACTACATATGATATTTTGGGTAGAAGTTTTGCTTCGTCTTCTGTTTTTTCATCAGGTAGTAACGGAAAATTGACCAATATCAATCTGAGCAATATCGCAGTAGAAATAGAGCCGGTTAAAAATTTAATATTTCAAACCGGAATTTCGTATCGCACTCTGGAGTCTGCTTCCCCCACATTTAGCCTGGATTATTACACGGATATAGCGAATGGTGTGACAAAAAGTGAAGTTAAGCAATCGGAAGCTAACTTCCAGGTTGAATATACACCAAAGAGAAAAACCATTGGATTTGCTGTGGAAAGAGAAAATGTTGACAGTCCTTACAGTCGCTTTTTTGTCAATTACAGTCATGGTTTTAAAGGATTGTTGAATAGTGATTTCAAATATGATAAGATACAATTCTATTACAAGCAACCGATAATTATTGGGCCATTGGGGCGTACGAATATAATTATGGAACTGGGGAAAACTTTTGGAACCGTTCCTTTGGGATTGATGAGTGTTATTCCGGGAAATCAAACTTTTTTCACACTTGAGAACACCTTTAGCAATCTTAATTTTTATGAATTTGTGTCAGATCAATACGCTACTTTCCAGTGGAACCACAATTTCAATGGCCGATTTTTTTCTAGAATTCCATTTATGCGAAAACTCAATTGGAGAGAAATCGTATCGGTAAAAGGCGTTTACGGTAGCATTTCAGATGAGAACAGAGCTATAAATGCTTCTGGTTTGGTCTACAACGCACCCGAAAAAGGGTATTGGGAATACAGTGCCGGAATTGGCAATATCTTCAAAGTATTCCGTATCGATTTTGCTTGGAGAGGTAATTATCTCAATACGCCTGATACGAAACGTTTTTCGGTAAAAGGGTCATTTGGGTTTAATTTCTAGGAGCTATTCCTTCCGAAACTTTAGGACGGGCTAAAAAAAAATCAGATTATGCAAGAAGCCATCGACTATCTTTTAGAAAAAGACACCATTTTCAAGTCAATTATTGAACAATATGGAATGCCAACCATTCCTAAAAGGCCTCAGGGTTTTGAGACTTTAGTATTATTGATTTTAGAACAACAGGTATCTATAGATTCAGCCAAGGCCACTTTTTTAAAATTAAAAACCAAAGAAAAAACGGTTGAACCTAATGCACTTCTTAATTTATCAGACGAAGAATTTAGGAATCTTGGTGTAAGCCACCAAAAAACGTCTTACATTAAAGCGTTGTCAACTGCAATACTGAATAAGGATATTGATTTGGAAAGTTTGCCAAGCAAAACGGCTCAGCAAGTTCGAGAAGAACTTATCAAGATTAAAGGAATAGGAAATTGGACAATTGATATCTATTTAATGTTTTGTCTTCAAGCACCAGATTTGTTACCCTTGGGTGATATTGCGGTAGTAAATACCATAAAAGAATTGCTGGATATTCACAATAAAGAAGATATGGAAGTCCATACTATAAGATGGAGTCCGTATCGTTCCGTGGCTACCTATCTTTTATGGCATCATTATTTGAACAAAAGAAATAGAACGGTGGTTTACTAAAGTGCTGTTTGTTACAATTTAATCAACAGATAACCTAATTTTTTCATTGCTGAAAGGGATTCTTTACTTATTTTTGCACCCATAAATATAGAAAAGAAAAACTAAAATGACTGCAGACAAATTAACAACTTTCGATGTCTTAATCGAAATACCAAGAGGAAGTAGAAATAAATACGAATATGATTTCGAAATAAAAAGAATGCGTTTTGACAGAATGTTATTCTCGTCAATGATGTATCCGGCTGATTACGGATTTATTCCTGAAACTTTAGCATTAGATGGAGATCCATTAGATGTTTTGGTTTTAGTAAACGAGCCAACTTTTCCCGGATGTGTAATGGAAGTAAAACCAATCGGTGTTTTCCATATGGCAGATGATAAAGGACCAGATGAAAAAGTAATCTGTGTACCGGTTTCAGATCCAATTTGGAATTCATTAGAAAATTTATCGGATATTAATCCACACTTGTTAAAAGAGATTGAACACTTCTTTCAAGTTTACAAAGATCTTGAAAACAAGCAAGTTGATGTAGAAGGTTGGGGAGATGTAAATGAAGCGTTTGCCATTATTAAAGAATGTACAGAGCGTTTTAATCAAATTGAAAACAAACCAGAAGGATTATTTAGTATTAAATAATTTTAGGCTATAATTTTTACAAAAAAAGCAATATTCCGTTAGGAGTATTGCTTTTTTGTTTAAATTCGTTTTGTTGCATTAATAATACTAACCAAAAACCAAAAGAAATTTATGAATACAATAATGATTTACTTGCCAATAGTTATGGCAATTGTAGGACTTCTGTTCATGTGGGTTAAAAGAGCTTGGGTATTAAAACAAGACGCCGGAGATGGTAAAATGAAAGAGATTTCAGATTATATCTACGAAGGAGCATTAGCCTTCCTTAATGCAGAATATAGATTATTAGCCTTCTTCGTTGTTGGTGCAAGTATCGTTTTAGCAGGGATTTCGTTTATTGTTCCCACCACACATATATTAATAGTAGTTGCTTTTGTTTTCGGAGCTTTTTTCTCAGCATTAGCGGGGAATATGGGAATGAAAATCGCAACAAAAACAAATGTTAGAACAACGCAAGCTGCACGTACCAGTTTACCGCAAGCATTAAAAGTCTCTTTTGGCGGTGGAACAGTAATGGGATTGGGAGTTGCGGGTTTAGCAGTTTTAGGTTTAACAACATTCTTTATTTTCTTCTTCCACTTTTTTATGAATGGAGCTTGGACTTCAACAGATGATATGACTATTGTTTTGGAGACATTAGCTGGGTTTTCTCTTGGAGCAGAGTCTATTGCGCTTTTTGCAAGAGTTGGTGGTGGAATTTATACAAAAGCTGCCGATGTTGGAGCGGATTTAGTAGGTAAAGTAGAAGCTGGAATCCCTGAAGATGATCCTCGTAATCCTGCAACAATTGCAGATAACGTAGGTGATAATGTGGGAGACGTTGCCGGAATGGGTGCCGATTTATTTGGTTCTTACGTAGCAACTGTTTTGGCTGCGATGGTTTTGGGTAACTATGTTATCAAAGATATGGGCGGAAACATTCAAGATGCTTTTGGCGGGATTGGGCCTATTTTATTACCAATGGCAATCGCTGGTTTTGGAATTTTATTTTCTATTATCGGGACTATGGTTGTGAAAATTACTGATGATAATGCAAAAGAAGCGCAAGTGCAAAGCGCTTTAAATATGGGTAACTGGCTTTCAATAGGATTAACCTTAATTGCATGTTATTTTTTAGTTGATTATATGTTACCAGAAACGATGAAAATGGATTTCTTCGGAGAAGGGACTAAAGAAATTTCTTCAATGCGTGTTTTCTATGCTACAATTGTAGGTTTAGCAGTTGGTGGACTCATTTCGTCAGTAACTGAATATTATACAGGATTGGGGACAAAACCTGTTATGGCAATTGTACAAAAATCTTCAACCGGAGCAGGGACAAACGTAATTGCAGGACTGGCAACCGGAATGATTTCTACATTTCCAACCGTTCTTTTATTTGCAGCAGCGATTTGGAGTTCTTATGCTTTAGCAGGGTTCTATGGTGTGGCTTTGGCTGCTTCAGCGATGATGGCAACAACGGCAATGCAATTGGCAATTGATGCTTTCGGACCAATATCAGATAACGCGGGTGGAATTGCTGAAATGAGTGAATTGCCAAAAGAAGTTCGTACCAGAACTGATATTTTAGATTCTGTTGGAAACACAACTGCTGCAACGGGAAAAGGTTTTGCAATTGCATCAGCTGCATTGACTTCACTGGCTTTGTTTGCGGCATATGTTACTTTTACAGGAATTGACGGAATCAATATTTTCAAAGCGCCCGTTTTAGCCATGTTATTTGTGGGCGGAATGATACCCGTAGTTTTCTCTGCTTTGGCAATGAATTCTGTTGGAAAAGCCGCAATGGATATGGTGTATGAAGTACGTCGTCAGTTCAGGGAGATTCCAGGAATTATGGAAGGAACTGGAAAACCGGAATATGCTAAATGTGTTGATATTTCTACCAAAGCCGCTTTACGCGAAATGATGTTGCCGGGAATTTTGACTATTGGTTTTCCAATTGCGATTGTTTTACTAGGGAAGTTAGTTTATTCAGATAACAATCAATTAATTGCAGAAATGCTAGGAGGTTATATGGCTGGAGTTACTGTTTCTGGTGTCCTTTGGGCTGTTTTCCAAAACAATGCTGGAGGTGCTTGGGACAATGCTAAGAAATCTTTTGAAGCAGGAGTTATGATTAATGGTGAAATGACGTATAAAGGTTCTGATGCGCATAAAGCGGCGGTTACTGGAGATACTGTTGGAGATCCGTTCAAAGATACTTCTGGACCATCAATGAATATTTTGATTAAATTGACTTGTTTAATTGGTTTGGTAATTGCACCAATTTTGGGCAGTGGAAGTCACACGATTTCCGATAAAGCGTCTTGTTGCGTGGCTTCAGGAAAATGCACCTCAATGTCAGCGGAAGAATGTAAAGCAAAAGGCTGTACAAATAAAACCTGTGAACATATGAATGCAGCAGCAATGCCAAATCACCACATGATGTATAAAGAAGTTTCAATTCAAAAAACAAGTACTAATGGTGTGGTTGTGGCTACAGTAACAACAACGATAAATGGTAAAGTGGATACTCAAGTTTTCGAGGGTACTGAGAAAGAAGTTCAGGCGAAAATCGATGCTTTGAAATAAAACAATGAGTTATTTGATAGTTAAAATGCCCTGTGAAAACAGGGCATTTTGCTTTTATAACAACCGATGAATTACTGATAAAATTAGCTTATTTAACTTTGAATCCGTCGATTAGTATTTTATAAAGATTCAATAAGTACCCCAATCCCAATTGCCCCAATCGTCACCTAAATTAGAAAGTTCTACTGCAGCAATAACTAAAAGAACAACCCCCAAGGAACCGACAACAATTGCGACATTTCCTACTGTTGTTGCTGTTTTATCGAGAACACGTATCGTTTTTAAATCACTTTCGGTTAGTGGTATTCTTTCAATTCCAGCTCTGGTTTTTAGGAGGCCGTAATAGATGCCGTCAGTTTGTTCAATCCTCTTAAATTTGAGTTTTGTATTGTCAGACTTAATGACTAAAACTTTTCGATCTGTAGTTGCAGCCTCCTCTAAAGTCACAGGCGTTTTTTTATAAACGCTACAACTTTGCAGCATAAGCGCAATAACCAGTAAAAAACAAACGGTTTTAGTTTTAAAATTTTTGAGTCTCATGATTTTTAAATTTTAATTAATAATCAGAAAAATCAGTTGATTAATGTTTTATTGTGGTAAAATAAGGGTGGCGAAAGTAAATTAGCTTAATTTTTATTTGTGTTAAAGTATTGATGTATAAAGATATAAAAATAAAAAATGCCTCGCAATTGTGAGACATTTTGTTATATGTAATTTTTTTAAAAGTTTTTTCTCCAGTTTCTTCTCCCTTTCCTTTAAAGAGTACCGAAGCTTCGGGAGAGTAGAGGATTAGAATAATCCATTCAGTTCTGCATTAATCCTATTTAAAATAGTTCCTAAATCTTCCGGATTGTCAACAAAATTAATGTTATCTACATCAATAATTAATAGTTTTCCTTTGTTGTATGTATGAACCCACGCTTCATAACGCTCATTCAAACGACTTAAATAGTCAATAGAAATGGAATTTTCATATTCGCGACCGCGTTTGTGAATTTGTCCCACTAAATTTGGGATGGAACTTCTTAAGTAAATCAGCAAATCGGGTGGTTTCACCAATGATTCCATTAATTCGAAAAGAGAAGAATAATTCTGAAAATCACGATTCGTCATTAAACCCATGGAATAAAGGTTGGGGGCGAAAATATGGGCATCTTCATAAATCGTTCTGTCTTGGATGATTTTTTTTCCGCTTTCGCGAATTTGCATTACTTGGCGAAAACGACTGTTCAAGAAATAAATTTGTAAATTAAAAGACCAACGCTCCATTTGATGATAGAAATCATCTAAATAAGGATTATCGACAACATCTTCAAAATGGGGTTCCCATTTAAAGTGTTTTGCCAGTAATTGTGTCAAAGTTGTTTTTCCTGATCCAATGTTTCCTGCTACTGCTATGTGCATTACGGTATTGTGATTTTATAATTTGTAATTCCTTCAAGTGTAAAAATAGATAAAATTTGGTCTTTGTAGCAGAATTTTTTAAACGTTTTTTCTAAAATTTCAATTTCAAATTTTTGATTCTTTTCAATGTCTTCAATAGTCAGAATGGAGTCCTTAAAAATGATAAATTGATTATCGTTGATGATTTCTATCGAATCAAAATCGGGTGTTTTTCTCTTCTTTGTTATTTTCCCAAAAATGTCACAAGAGTACCAATTATTTTTTTCGTCAATCCAATAAAAAGTATTGAAATCAGATTGATAATATTTAATGCTTTCCGGAAATGAGGTTGAAATGGTTTTGTAATCATTTTTTAAATAATCGTATAGTCCAATTTGCTGATTCAAACTATTGTAAACCCATAATTGATTTTGAGAAGCTATTCCGGTAGCGGTCACAACAATTGGGATTATGTGTTCTGAAAAGTTAATCTTTTGAATTTCGTTCAGTTGATTGTCAAGTAAGATAACGGTATTAAAGTTTTCGTAGAATAAAATAATTTTCAAAGGATTTTGCAAATCTACTTTTGTGATTTTTCCCAAAGCAATGTTTTTATATTCTATAGATTCGCTGTCTTTCGTTTTAGAAAAAATATTATTTTTAATGGTGTAATAAAAATCAAATTTATCGTATCCCAAAAACTGTTCGGCAGCAATAGTTATGTGATTTATCTTTGTAGCAAGTAGTTTTTGGTTTTGCCCGGATGCAATCGAGGATAAGGTGAAAAAAAATACTATAATAAGGTTTTTCATAATTCAAGCAAATTACAAAAAAGAATTATGTTTTGTTCTTTGCAAATGTCCAAAAAGCATAAAAAAACCATTCGCACTTGTCGAATGGTTTTGTCTATAAAGTAATTTTGGATAATTACAGTCCGAAAGTCGTTTTCACCTGGTCAACGAAATCTAATTTTTCCCAAGTAAACAATTCAACAGTAACCGTTTTTTCGTTTCCACCTGGAGCAGAAAAAGTTTTAGTTACGGTTTCTGGCGTACGTCCCATGTGTCCGTAAGCAGCAGTTTCGCTATAAATAGGATTTCTTAATTTCAAACGTTGTTCGATAAAGTAAGGACGCATATCAAAAATAGCTTCTACTTTTTTAGCGATTTCGCCATTGGTTAAATTCACTTTTGATGTCCTGTATGTGTCAATAAAAATACCCATTGGTTTTGCAACACCAATTGCATAAGAAACCTGTACTAAAATTTCATCTGCAACACCCGCTGCAACTAAGTTTTTAGCGATATGACGTGTAGCATATGCTGCACTTCTGTCTACTTTACTTGGGTCTTTTCCAGAGAATGCACCACCACCGTGAGCACCTTTTCCACCGTAGGTATCCACAATGATTTTTCTTCCTGTAAGCCCAGTATCTCCGTGAGGTCCTCCAATTACGAATTTCCCGGTTGGATTGATATGGTATTGAATTTTATCGTTGAATAAATGAGCATGTGTTGGATTTTTTGCAATAATCCTTGGAATCAATATTTCAATGATGTCTTTTTTGATTTTTGCAAGCATTGTTGCTTCTTCGTCAAAATCATCATGTTGTGTCGAGATTACAATAGCATCGATACGAGTTGGCTTATTGTCGTCACTATATTCTAAAGTTACTTGTGATTTTGCATCAGGACGCAAATAAGTAATTTCGTTATTCTCACGTCTTAAAATAGCTAATTCTTGCAATAATTTATGTGATAAATCAAGTGCCAATGGCATATAATTCTCCGTTTCATTAGTGGCATAGCCAAACATCATTCCTTGGTCACCAGCTCCTTGATCTTCAGGATTTGCTCTGTCAACACCTTGATTGATATCAGCAGATTGTTCATGAATGGCAGAAAGGATTCCACAAGAATTGGCTTCAAACATGTATTCGCTTTTAGTGTAACCAATTTTTCTGATTACGTCACGAGCGATTTGTTGTACGTCTAAATAAGTGTTTGATTTTACTTCACCAGCCAAAATTACTTGACCAGTAGTTACTAAAGTTTCACAAGCTACTTTTGAGTCAGCATCAAATGCCAAAAAGTTATCGATTAACGCATCCGAAATTTGATCTGCAATTTTGTCTGGATGTCCTTCGCTTACAGATTCTGACGTAAATAAATAGGCCATAATAATTATTAGTTTAAAATTAAGCGAGAAAAAATAATTGCTAAAAAAGACTAAAGAAGAGTTTCTGCTTTAGCATTTTTTCTACTGAAAAATTTTCAGCATCCATAATGAATTCGTTTCATTATGAAGAGGTTGCAATCAGTTCAAATTTTTCCTCTTGTATTCGGGTGCAAATGTATGAAACCATTTTGAATTGCAAATTAATCTTAACTTTTTTTTGCTGTTAAAATATTTCCTGCTTTTTTGATCCATAAAAAAAAGAAAAGATTTGATTGGATTTTTTTTTTAAATTATTTGGATATTTAAATTATAGTTTGCATATTTGCTACAAGAAAGAAAACAAAGATGAAATTTAATGTGTGCAATATGTCAAAAGCCATTCAGGAAGAATCCTGCGGGTCGCTTATTGCTTAAATTTAAATTAAAAATTTATATAGCAAAAGCCTCCCGGATAACGGGAGGCTTTTTTTTTGAAATGCATCGGTTGTAATTTTTTAAACATAAAAAAAACAAGAATAAAATGAATACGTTAAATCAACAGAAAACAAATAATTCCAAGGTCAAAAATAACATTTGTGCCAATGCCATTATGTGTATTCATGTCTGTTGATTCCAAAAAGTATAAGTTTATAACACAACTTAAAAACCCTTTTGGATACGTATCTAAAAGGGTTTTTTCATTTATTCTGAATTTGTTTCAGAATCTATAATTAATTCAAAAGAAAAAAATAATAGCTAATATCTTAAAATTATGAGAACATTAAAATATTTCCCAAGAACCTTTCGGTTGCTAAAAAACTTTAGTTTCAGGAACAAAATAGAAAACAGTAGCGATTCAAAAAATGAATTGATCCATCCAAGATTTGAAATATCAAAAAACGATCCTTTAGCGCAAAAATTGGTGCCAAATTCTTTGCTTTTTCTAATGTATTCAAAGGAAAATGAAGAGCTTTTTATTTAAAAAATCGAATTTCAAAATCGATTTTGATTCCTTGAGATTGTTACCCAAAGCTGTTTTTTCGACGAAGTAGAAAATCCATATAATGGTACTATTCCTTCGTCGAAAAGGCAATTGTGAGTTGCTTTTCCAGATTGTTTTTCAATGAAACAATTAGAATCAATTCCTATAAAAATTTGTTTCTTAAAAAAAATAGTAGTTAATTTGTGCCTTTAAGTTCAGAACTGTATTGAAATGTTATAAAGAAAGGCAGAGGGATTAGACCCGATGAAGCCTTAGCAACCCTTCGATTTATCGAAGAAGGTGCTGCATTCTACCACATCATAATGTGGAAAGATAACACTAAGAATTCTCCTAGTTTACTTCTAGCTTTCTTTCTAATATTTCCAGACACAAATCAAAAAATCATAAAAGATTTGAAAATTGGAAAATAAACCAACACCTATTACATTACAAAATTTCACCACGGAAAGTGGGGCTTTTTATGCTACCTTAAACTTAAGTTTTCAAGTTTTTGGACCAGCTTTACATTCCGCTCCAATAGTTTTGGTAAATCATGCATTGACAGGAAATTCCCAAGTTGTGGGAGAGAGCGGTTGGTGGAATGATTTAATTGGTGAAAACAAAACCATAGATACAAATAAATACACGATACTGGCTTTTAATGTTCCCGGAAATGGTTTTGATGATACCGTCATTGAGAATTATTTGGATTTTAACACCAGAGATATTGCCAAAATTTTTATTCAAGGCATTCATTTTCTTAAAATCAAACAACTGTACGCTATTATTGGTGGATCAGTTGGTGGCGGAATTGCATGGGAAATAGCGGCTTTGGAACCTAAAATCACACAACATTTAATTCCCATCGCGACGGATTGGAAATCGACAGATTGGTTGATTGCCAATTGCTTTTTGCAGGAGCAAATTCTCAATAATTCTTCGAAACCTATTGAAGATGCAAGGATTCATGCAATGCTTTGTTATAGAACCCCAGAATCCTTCAAGTCAAAATTTCAGAGAACAACTAATGAAGAATTAGCCATTTTTAACATTGAAAGCTGGTTGTGTCATCACGGTGAAAAACTTCAAAAACGATTCCAACTGTCATCTTATAAAATGATGAATCAATTGCTCAAAACAATAGATATTACCCGAAATAGCGGGTCATTTGAAGAAATAGCATCCAAAATTGAAGCTGACATCCACATTATCGGAATCGATTCAGACTTGTTTTTTACGGTAAATGAAAATAGAGCGACTTATGAGGAATTAAAAAAACATAAAAATAATGTCACCTATCAAGAAATTGTTTCCATTCACGGACATGATGCTTTTTTGATAGAATACAAACAATTAGACAATTTGCTTGCCTCAATTTTTTAGGGGCGAAACCATATAAAAACATACACAATGAAAATATTAAAATTTGGAGGTAAATCTTTATCGAATGGCGAGGGAATAAACAAAGTAGTTGCCATTATTACTGATAAAGTAAATCAAGGAGAAAAAATTGCTATAGTGGTTTCGGCAAGAGGAAATGCTACAGATGAGTTGGAAGAAATTTTAGGAGTTGCCTCTAAAAATGGTAATTATAAAGTACTATTTGAAGATTTCAAAAAATACCAGCAAGACGATTACCAAGAAGTTGATTTATCAGAAGAATTTAATGTCCTTGAAAAACTTTTTGAAGGTGTAAGTTTAATTGGTGATTACAGTAGTAAAATTAAAGATCAGGTGCTTTCAAAAGGGGAGCTGCTTTCTGCAAAATTACTGACGGCTATTTTAATTAAAAATGGAGTAAATGCGCGTTTTGCAGATACAAGAGAATTAATTAAAACTGATTCAAAATTTGGAGACGCACAACCTTTGGAACAACTTTCGAAGAAAAACGTAATCAATTATTTCAAACAAAATAACGGAACAACCGTAAATGTGGTTACCGGTTTTATAGGTTCAAATAGCAAGAACGACACGACGACTTTAGGAAGAAATGGCAGTAACTATACCGCTTCATTGATTGCTAATTATATCGATGCCGAAGAACTGCAGAATTACACGCATGTTGACGGAATTTATACAGCCAATCCAGATTTAGTTCCTGATGCTAAAAAAATAGATCATTTGACTTTTAATGAGGCGAATGAGTTGGCTAATTTTGGAGCTACAATACTGCATGCCAAAACGATTATTCCTTTATTGGAAAAAAATATTCCGCTTCGTATTCTTAATACTTTCAATCACGAAAATAAAGGAACATTAATTACTTCTAATTCTAACAAAGAAGGAATTAAAACACTTTCAGTTCTTGAAAATGTGTCGTTGGTAAATCTGGAAGGAAGAGGACTGCTTGGGAAAACTGGTGTTGATGCCCGTATTTTTAGAGTGATGGGTGATAATGATATCAGCGTGAGTATTATTTCACAAGGTTCTTCAGAAAGAGGAATCGGTTTGGTAGTTGATGCCGATAAAGCGACAAAAGCAATGATTGAACTAGAGAAAGAATTCGAAAATGATTTCTACTCGAAGGATGTGAATAAAATCACGGTTACTGATAATGTTTCGGTGATTTCTATCATTGGGCAGGATTTGAGTACGTTCCATAAGCCTTACACGGCATTGATAAAAAATAAAATTGTCCCTATACTTTTCAATAACACGGTTACTGGTAAAAACGTGAGTTTAGTGGTTAAAAAATCACAGCTTCACAAAGCATTAAATGTGATTCATGGGGAGATTTTCGGGGTTTCTAAGAAAATTAACATTGCTATTTTTGGTCATGGATTAGTAGGTGGAACTTTGATTAACCAAATACTGGAGTCAGCTGCAGCTATTGAGAAAAGAAAAGATATAAAACTGAATGTTTTTGCAATTGCAAATTCTAAAAATGTGCTTTTAAATAAAAATAGCGTCACTCCAAATTGGAAAAATGAAATCCAGAATAATGGGTTTTCGTATACAATTGATGATGTTATCGCTTACGCAAATGAGCATCACTTAGAGAATTTAATTGCTATTGATAACACGGCAAGTGCTGCATTTGTAGAAAATTATATTCCTTTAATAGAGAATGGTTTCGATTTGATTTCTTCTAATAAAGTGGCAAATACATTAAGTTATAGCTTTTATAAAAAATTGCGAAAAGTATTAGCGGATAATCAAAAGAGTTATTTGTATGAAACCAATGTAGGAGCGGGATTACCACTGATTGATACGATAAAATTATTGCATCTTTCAGGTGAGAACATAACGAAAATCAAAGGCGTTTTTTCGGGCACATTGAGTTACTTGTTCAATAATTTTTCTGCAAAAGAGGTGCCGTTTAGTGAGATATTGAAAGAGGCTATTGATAATGGATATACGGAACCAGACCCAAGAGAAGATTTGTGTGGGAATGATGTTGGTAGAAAATTATTAATTTTAGCAAGAGAATTAGATTTGCAAAATGAATTTGAAGAAATCAATATTCAGAATTTAATTCCGGAGCATTTACGTGAAGGTGATGTTTCTGATTTTCTAAATAAATTAAAGGAATTTGATCCTATTTATGATAAAATTAAAGCGGAACAAAAACCAAATCACGTGTTGCGATACATAGGTGAATTATCAGGTGATTTGCAAAATGACAAAGGAAACCTGGAAGTGAAATTAGTTTCTGTACCTTCGGATACGGCATTAGGCGGATTGAAAGGTTCTGACTCTTTCTTCGAAATTTACACCGAATCGTATGGTGACAGACCAATTGTAATTCAAGGCGCAGGAGCTGGATCGGCAGTGACGGCGAGAGGGGTTTTTGGGGACATTTTGAGATTGTCGGATAAAGGGTAATGATTTAAGATTGCAGATTAACGATTTTTGATTTAAGATTTAAAAAAATTAAACAGTAATAATTCTCCAGTTTTGGCTCCCTCTCCTTTGGAGAGGGTCGGGGAGAGGAAAATAGATAACAATGAAAATAACACTTAACAGAATAAACGACAACTTTCACTTTGAATTGAAAAACGAAAGAGGTCATACCGTAAATGTGGATAGTCGTCCTGAATTTGGCGGGAATGATATGGGTGCAAGTCCAATGGAATTAGTATTGATGGGTGTTGCAGGTTGTAGCGCCATTGATATGATTTCGATTTTGAAAAAACAACGTCAAGAAATTACCTCTTTCAGTGCTGAGGTTGAAGGGGAACGCGTTCAAGTAGGAGAGGCAAAACCATTCAAGGATATTCATATTGTGTTTTATCTGGAAGGGCCAATTAATGAAGAAAAAGCCGCAAGAGCAGCACAACTTTCTTTCGAGAAATATTGTTCGGTTTCAAAAACATTGGAACCAAACGCAACGATACATTATAAAGTAGTTTTGAATAATAAATCATTATAGTTTAAATTAAAGTTGTTCGTGTTTATGATTCCAACAACTTTAAAACTTAAACTTTAAACTAAAAAATAAAAATGAACGAACAAGATTTTGGTTTTGAAACCCAAGCCATCCGTACCCAATTAGAGAGATCACAATATCAAGAGCATTCTGTGCCTTTGTATTTATCATCGAGTTTTGTATTTGAAGATGCCGAAGACATGCGTGCCTCTTTTACAGAAGAAAAAGAACGCAATATTTACAGCCGTTTCAGCAATCCTAACACAACTGAGTTTGTAGATAAAATTTGCAAAATGGAAGGCGCTGAAGCCGGTTATGCTTTTGCAACAGGAATGGCTGCGGTATATTCTACGTTTGCAGCTTTGTTGAATTCTGGGGATCATATTGTTTCTGCAAGTAGTGTTTTTGGTTCTACGCACGCTTTGTTTATGACTTATTTTCCAAAATGGAATATTGAAACCTCGTATTTTGATATTAATAAGCCAGAAACTATTGAGAGTTTCATTAAACCAAATACCAAAATTTTGTATGCCGAGTCTCCTACGAATCCTGCGGTTGATATTATTGATTTGGAATTATTAGGAGCAATTGCCAAGAAACATAATTTGATATTGATTATCGATAACTGTTTTGCAACACCTTATATTCAACAACCTATAAAATGGGGAGCACACTTAGTGGTACATTCAGCTACCAAATTAATTGATGGACAAGGAAGAGTTTTGGGTGGAGTAACAGTAGGAAGCGAAGATTTGATTCGTCAAATTTATTTATTTTCTAGAAATACAGGGCCAGCTTTATCCCCATTCAATGCTTGGATTTTATCTAAAAGTTTAGAAACATTGGTAGTTCGTGTCGAAAAACATTGCGAAAATGCTTTGAAAGTAGCCGAATTTCTAGAAAATAATCCGAATGTGAACAGCGTGAAATATCCGTTCTTGAAATCACATCCGAAATATGAAATTGCCAAAAAACAAATGCTTTTGGGAGGCAACATTATCGCTTTTGAAATTAAAGGAGGAATAGAAGCAGGACGACAATTTCTCGATAAAATAAAACTATGTTCCCTTTCGGCAAATATTGGTGATACGAGAACAATTGTAACGCATCCAGCCTCTACAACACACAGTAAATTATCTGTTGAAGAACGTTTGGCAGTAAGTATAACTGATGGTTTGGTACGTGTTTCAGTAGGTTTAGAAACAGTGAAAGATGTAATTGCTGATTTGGAGCAAGCGCTTTCATAAGGATATTAGATTTTAGAATGATGATTAATGATTGTTATAGATTGCAGATTTGTAATCCAATAACAATCATTAATTATCATTCATTATTTTTTATAGTTAAAAAGTATATTTTTGTCGTTACAATAAAGGCCTGTAGATTTTAGATTAGTTTGAAATCTGAAATCAAAAATCGTTAATCTTCAATCTTATATTTTTAATATGCTTTCAAAAAAGACTAAATACGGAATAAAAGCTTTGACTTTTTTGGCGCGCCAAGAAGATAAAACTCCTGTTGCTATTGCAGATATTGCAAAGGCAGAGCAAATTTCAATTAAGTTTTTAGAAAGTATTTTATTGCTTTTGCGTCATTCTGGTTTTCTTGGAGCGAAGAAAGGGAAAGGCGGTGGCTACTATCTTATCAAAGATCCAAAGGATATTAATATGGCAAAAGTGTACCGAATTCTTGAAGGTCCAATTGCTTTATTGCCTTGTGCCAGTCATAACTTTTACGAAAAATGCGACGATTGTAAAGATGAATCCTTATGCGCCGTTCGGAAATTAATGATGGAAGTTCGGGACAATACCTTAATGATTTTAGAAAATAATACCTTGGCAGATATTGCCTTTTAGGCCTATCCTGTTCTAAAAAAAAAGCTTAAAAAAATGACCTTTTTAGTGTGTTGATACACTAAAAAGGTCATTTTTTTAAGCTAATATGTTTAAAAATGAATTGTTGAACCACTTTTTTAATTCAATTTCAATTAAAAGATTTCGTCATAAGAGTTAAAAAACCAATTTATATCCCACGAAAAATAACATTATTGCAATGGCATTTCGAAGGAACAAATCAGGTACTTTTCCACTCAACATACTTCCTATAAAAATTCCGGGAAGGGATCCTATTAATAACTGTCCTAACAGCCCTAAATCTAAATTTCCCATTGAGGCATGTCCTATTCCTGCAACAAGAGTTAAAGGAACGGCATGGGCAATCTCGGTTCCAACTAATCTCGGAGTTGGCAAAAGTGGGTACAGGAAAAATAAAGTAACCGTACCTAAAGCACCAGCTCCTATCGAAGTCAGGGTCACGGTTGCTCCTAGCATTACGCCAATAGCGACAGTTAATACATTTTGAGTTTTACTCTGACTATGAAATTTATCACCAGCATGTTTTTGTGAAAAAACTAAGAGTTTCTTTTTGAATAAAATGGCTATCGAAGTAAAAAGTAGCGCCCAACCCAAACTGTATTTTATTACAGCATTTATAGTTGAAATGTCTGTTTTAATACTATTTAATATCCATAAAGTTAGTAAAGCTGCAGGAACACTGCCTAAAGTAAGCCAACCGGTGATGGACCAATTTATATTGCCTTTTTTATGATGTACAAACACACCACCTATTTTAGTAAAAGCCGCATACAATAAATCGGTTCCAACGGCAGTTGTTGGTGGAATACCAAACCATAATAAAATTGGAGTCATCAAAGATCCTCCTCCCACACCTGTTAAGCCTACTATAAAACCAACTACTAAACCTGCAACTACTAAACCGAATTGAAAATCCATGAAAGAAATTTTTTGACAAAATAACAATTATTTTTATAATTGTCCTATAGACAAGGTAGGGTTTATGGAATATATTTTAAAAAAGTAAAAATAAATCAATCTTCTTCTTAATAATGACAATTAAATAAATTTACAATCCCATTGAATTTGGTGGAAGCTTAATATTTTCTTCAAATAGTTTAAGTTCTCGCTTATAGAATGAAGTCGGTTACTTGTATCGCAAATTGAGTGACTCTTGGTAAAATGACAAATAAGTATTGAAACTAACTGATTCCAACTATTGAGTCTTTTAGGACGCTTTTTTAATGTGAAAAATCCAAATATTATTTTGTTATTTGTAAATAAGTAGTACCTTTGCGGAGTAATCTACTAAGCCGATAGGGTAATGGACATAGTTGAGGCCAAATTAGTTTTACATGGAAAATATGAATAAAGAATTGAAAATAAACAGTGGGGCATTAAAACCGGAAGTTTCGTTTACAAAACGTTTGTGGGTTATTATTCCTGTTGTTTTGTTAGTTGGGTTATTGTCAACATTGGTGTATAACCATTATGATGAATTTTCTTGGAATGGTTTTGTAGCTGGGTTTGACCAAGAGTTTTTAATATTTGTCTTAATTGGGATTTTTGCTCAATTAGTGGATGGAACTTTAGGGATGGGTTATGGAGCTACGTCAACATCTTTTTTATTAGCGTATGGAGTTTCACCAGCCATTAGTAGTGCTGGAGTTCATGTTGCTGAAATGTTTACAACGGGAGCGTCAGCCATTTCTCATCATAGATTTGGAAACATAAATAAAAAGTTAGTCAAAAACCTTTTAATTCCAGGGGTGATTGGTTCTGTTGTTGGGGCGTATTTATTGTCGGATGTAATTGATGGTGATGTAATAAAGCCTTTTATTGCAGTATATATGATTGCTTTGGCTGTTATAATTATTAGAAAAGCCATGAAAAAGAATATTATCAAAAAGAAAACAAAGCGCTTAGGTGTTTTGGCTACTTTTGGTGGTTTTATGGATGCTGTTGGAGGCGGCGGATGGGGACCGATTGTGACTTCAACATTGCTTGGACGAGGTCGAAATCCTCGTTATACTATTGGTTCTGTGAATGCTGCAGAATTTGCAGTTTCTTTTGCAAGTGGAATTACTTTTATGCTTTTTGGCGGGATACATGGTTGGCAGGTGATTCTGGGGTTGATTTTAGGAGGGGTGGCTGCGGCGCCACTTGCGGCTTATTTGGTTAATAAAATTCAAAGAAAGCCAATGATGATTGCGGTTGGAATATTGATAATTGTTTTGAGTTTAAAAACATTATCTAAATTTTTATAAAAGAGAAAAGAGATTATGAGTATAGCTATAGTTAATAGTTTGTTAGAAAAAACAAAAGATTTCTCCATTGAGGAAACACTTGCTTTTTTGGCTAATGAATACAAAGACAAAGTGGTTTTTTCAACTTCTTTTGGACAGGAAGACCAAGTGATAACGGCTTTAATTGCCAAAAATGATTTGCCAATTACCATTTTCACTTTGGATACAGGAAGAATGTTCCAAGAAACTTATGATGTTTTTCATAAGACATTGAAAAAGTATAAAATAGACATTAAAACCTATTTTCCGGAAGCGACTGCAGTAGAAGAATTATTGAATAAAAAAGGTCCAAACAGTTTCTACGAATCAGTTGAGAATAGAAAAGAATGTTGTTTTATTCGAAAAGTGGCTCCGTTGACTAAAGCATTAAAAGGGAATGAAATTTGGATTACCGGTTTGCGTGCAGAACAATCGGAAAACAGAAATGATTTGGCAGCCTTTGAATACGATGCCCATTTTAATATTATCAAATTTAATCCATTGTTGAAATGGACTTTGACCGAAGTTCAAAAATATATTGATGATAATAATGTGCCTCAAAACGCATTGCACAAAAAAGGATTTGTAAGCATTGGTTGCGCACCTTGTACCAGAGCCATAGCCGAAGGAGAAGATATCAGGGCGGGAAGATGGTCATGGGAATCAAGTCATAAGGAATGTGGTTTACACCAAAAATAAAAGTTTAATCGTTTAGACGAAAACAGATTAACAAAAAAATAAATTACCAAAAAAACAAAAAATGAGTTCAATATTAAAAACAAACGCTTTAGAAAGCGAAGCGATATACATTTTTAGAGAAGTTATTTCTCAATTTGACAAACCAGTTTTGCTTTTCTCTGGTGGAAAAGATTCAATTACATTGGTGCGTTTAGCACAGAAAGCTTTTTTTCCTGCTAAAATTCCTTTTCCATTGTTGCACGTTGATACAGGACATAACTTTCCGGAAACTATTGCATTTAGAGATAAATTGGTAGCTGAATTAGGATTGGAATTAATCGTTCGTAATGTTCAGGATGCTATAGATGAAGGGAAAGTTGTAGAAGAGTCTGGAAAATATTCTAGCAGAAACAGTTTGCAAACGACTACATTATTAGATGCTATCGAAGAATTTAAATTTGACGCTTGTATTGGTGGAGCTCGTAGAGATGAAGAAAAAGCAAGAGCCAAAGAACGTATTTTTTCTGTTCGTGATGATTTTGGTCAATGGGATGAAAAAAACCAACGTCCTGAATTATTTGATCTTTTGAACGGAAAAATTGAAAATGGTCAAAACGTACGTGTTTTTCCAATTTCGAACTGGACTGAATTAGATGTTTGGAGTTATATCGAACAAGAGCAAATAGAAATTCCATCTATTTATTTTTCGCATAAGCGTAAAGTATTTATAAGAGATGGTATGATTTGGTCACATTCTCCATTTGTATACCAAGAAGAAGATGAAGAAATCGAGGAAAGAATTGTTCGTTTTAGAACTGTTGGAGATATGAGTTGTACTGCTGCCGTTGATTCTTATGCAGCAACTATTCAAGAAGTGGTTGGGGAAATTAGATCTTCAACTATTTCTGAAAGAGGAGCCAGAATTGATGATAAACGTTCTGAAGCTGCAATGGAAAAAAGAAAACAACAAGGGTACTTTTAGAATCCCCACCCCAGCCCTCCCCGAAGGGGAGGGAGCCATAACGGATAAAAATTATCCAATTGGTTAAGGGTTTGGAGAAAAAAAAATCGAATAAAAAAGTGAAATTTTAATTAAAAAAACGCCAGACTCGGCTCCCTTCCCTTCGGGGAGGGCTGGGGAGGGGATAAAAGATATGGAAGTTTTAAAAATAGCAACAGCAGGAAGTGTAGATGACGGAAAAAGTACATTAATCGGAAGATTATTATACGATACAAAATCGTTGACTACAGATAAGATTGAAGCAATAGAAAAAAGCAGCAAACAAAAAGGATACGATTATTTAGATTTCTCATTGGCTACTGATGGTTTGGTTGCTGAAAGAGAACAAGGAATCACGATTGATGTGGCTCACATTTATTTTTCGACTGCCAAAAAAAGTTACATTATTGCCGATACTCCAGGTCACGTAGAATATACACGTAACATGGTTACCGGAGCTTCAACTTCACAAGTTTCAATTATTTTGATTGATGCTCGTAAAGGAGTTATTGAGCAAACCTACCGTCACTTTTTCATCAATAATTTATTGAGAGTAAAAGATGTGATTGTTGCGGTAAACAAAATGGATTTAGTTGATTATTCAGAAGAAGTATACAACAAAATCAAAGCAGACTTTCAGGCATTAAATGCAAAAAGTGCTTTCAAAGAACAAAATGTAAGTTACATTCCGTTAAGTGCAATCAATGGTGGTAATGTTGCCGATAAATCGGAGAATATGCCTTGGTACACAGGACAGACGGTTTTGGAGCATTTGGAATCTTTAGAACCAAATGATATCTACGAAAACGGAATCGCACGTTTCCCTGTGCAAACAGTAATCCGACCAAAAACAGAGGAATATCACGATTTTAGAGGATATGCCGGAAAATTATACGGTAACACTATTAAAGTTGGGGATGCCGTAACGGTACTTCCTTCTTTAACAGAATCTACAGTAACGAATATTCACTTTTTTGATAAACAATTTGATGAAGCTACGGCTGGTTCTTCTATCACTATCGAATTAGATAATGACATCAATGTAACCAGAGGTGATATGATTGTAAAATCAAATGAACTTCCTAAAATTGAAAAAGACATCACAACAACTGTTTGTTGGATGGACACTAAAAAATTAGTGGCAGGTGCAAAATATTATGTACAACACAATAGCAATAGAGTTTTGGCAAAAATTGATAGTGTAAAAAACGTAATCGCAACCGATTATTCTGGAACAACTCCAGCGACTCAATTAGCTATAAATGAAATTGGAGAAGTAACTATTAAATTGAGCAAAGCCATTTATTTTGATGCTTACACTGATAATAAATCTAACGGAGCTTTCATCTTAATAGATGCTGCAACAAACACAACAGCAGGAGTTGGTTTTATAAAATAATTTTTAGCTTTTGCTAAAAAAATAAATAAGTTAAAAGATATAGATTAACAGCTAAAAGCCCAAGGCCAATAGCTAAAAGCTAAAAAAGATGCAAAGTTTTAGAACCGAAATAGAAGACCCGATTGTTCAAAAAGAGATTATCGATTTAGAGAAAAAAATTCATTCATTCCGAAGTGGACAAATTGACGATGAGCGTTTTCGTAGTCTTCGTTTGGCACGTGGTATTTACGGTCAACGTCAAGAAGGCGTGCAAATGATTCGTATTAAATTACCATACGGAAAAGTGACTAGTGAGCAATTGAAGAGAATTACTGAAGTTTCTGATAAATATTCTACGGGACGTTTGCACATTACTACCCGTCAGGATATTCAAATTCACTATGTGAGTTTAGATAGAACTCCTGAGCTTTGGTCTGAGTTAGCCAAAGACGATATCACTTTGAGAGAAGCTTGTGGAAACACAGTGCGTAATATTACTGGAAGCGAATTAGCTGGTGTAGATGTTGACGAACCTTTCGACGTATCGCCTTATGCACATGGTTTGTTTCAATATTTATTGCGTAACCCAATTTGTCAAGAAATGGGACGTAAGTTCAAAATATCATTCTCCTCTTCTGATAAAGATACGGCGCTGAGTTATTTACACGATTTAGGATTTATTCCAAAAATTGTAAATGGCGAAAAAGGGTTCAAAATAATGTTCGCTGGTGGTTTAGGTTCTCAACCAAGTCACGCTGAATTGCTTTCAGAATTTGTACCGGTGAATCAAATTATCCCAACTGCCGAAGGTATAATTAGAGTTTTTGACCGTTACGGAGAAAGAGCAAAACGTTTGAAAGCACGTATGAAGTTTTTAATCAAAGACCTAGGGCGTGATGAGTTTTTACGTTTGGTTGACGAAGAGAAAAAAGCCTTGCCATTTCATACTTACGAAATAGATACTACCGCTTTTGAAGGGCCAATTACAGAACCTTTGTTGACAGTACCATCAGTAACAATTGAGAATGTTGAAGCTTTTGAAGCTTGGAAAAAATCAAATGTGATTGCACAAAAACAAGCAGGATATGTTGCTATTGGTATTAAAGTGCTTTTAGGAGATTTTTATACAGACAAAGCAAGATTATTAGCTGATTTGATTAAAAATTATGGAGCTAATGAATTGCGTTTTTCATTAAGACAAAACATCGTTTTACGTAATATTAAAGAAGAAAATCTAGCGTTCTTTTACCAAGAATTAGCTAAATTGGATTTTGTTGCTTTAGGATATGATACTATCGGAGATATCACGGCTTGTCCGGGAACGGATACTTGTAATTTAGGTATTGCAAGTAGTACTGGTATTGCGGATGAATTAGAAAGAGTATTAAAAACTGAATACCCACAATACAGCAACAATCAACAAATCGCAATTAAAATTAGCGGTTGTATGAATGCTTGCGGACAACACAATATGTCTGAAATTGGTTTCCAAGGAATGTCAATTAATGCAGGAAAACTAGTTGCTCCAGCACTTCAAGTATTGTTAGGTGGAGGAAATTTAGGAAACGGAGTAGGACGTTTTTCTGATAAAGTAATCAAAATTCCAAGCAGAAGAGGGCCAGATGCATTGCGTTTTATCTTAAATGATTTTGATGCCAATGGAAACGGACAATCATTCTTGAATTATTACGATGCCAAAGGAGAGAAATATTTCTACGAATTCTTGAAACCATTAGCTGATTTGACAAATCTTACCGAAGCTGATTTTGTAGATTGGGGAAATGCAGATAACTACGTAAAAGCAGTTGGAGTAGGAGAATGTGCGGGTGTCGTTATTGATTTAGTAGCTACTTTAATATTAGAAGCCAAAGACAAATTGACTTTTGCACAAGAAGCTTTTGAAGATAAAAAATGGGCAGATGCGATTTATTTAGCCTACGCAGGTTTTGTAAATGGAGCGAAAGCAATATTATTGGCCGAAAACCAAAAAACGAATCACCACGCTGGAATTATCGATTTATTTGATACTGTTTTTATCGAAAGCAAAAAAATCGAATTGGATTCAAGCTTTAAAGATTTGGTTTATCAAATCAAAGCGAATGAGCCTTCTGCGGAATTTGCACAAAAATACATTCAAGAAGGAGTTGCGTTTTTTGATAAAATAGAAAAATACAGAGCAAAAGATTTAGCTGATGCATAATACAATACAAACAAAAGTAACTTTAGTAGGTGCTGGTCCCGGTGACCCAGATTTGCTTACTCTGAAAGGAGTAAAAGCACTTGCTGAAGCGAATGTGGTTTTGTATGATGCGCTGGCCAATGAAGAAATAATGAATCACGCGCCAAAAACTGCCATAAAAATATTTGTGGGTAAAAGAATTGGAGCACATGAATATTCTCAAGACCAAATCAATCAGCTGATTGTAGATAACGCGCTTACGTATGGAAATGTGGTTCGGTTAAAAGGTGGCGATCCATTTATTTTTGGTCGTGGAAGCGAAGAAATAGAATACGCAGAAAGTTTTGGAATCCCTACATTTGTGGTGCCTGGAATTTCATCGGCAATTGCTGTTCCCGCTTATCAAGGAATTTCTTTGACAAAAAGAGGCGTTTCCGAAAGTTTTTGGGTTATTACAGGCACAACTTCCGACAGGAATTTGTCGGATGATGTAGCGCTTGCAGCACAATCATCAGCAACAGTTGTGATCTTGATGGGAATGAGTAAACTATCGCAAATTGTTTCTTTATTTCAAAAAGAATCCAAAGGAGAAACTCCAATAGCGATTATTCAAAACGGAACTACTCCACAAGAAAAAGGGGGAGTTGGAACGATTAACAGTATCCAAGAAGTTGTGGCGAAGAACAAGTTAAGTTCACCAGCGATAATTGTTATTGGAGAAGTGGTAAAAGAAAGCAGCAAGTTAAAAGGGTTTTACGAAGAATTTATAGCATCTGAAATAAGATAATAATGGAAAGGAACGAATTATATCCGATATTTTTAAAATTACACAACCTCAATGTACTTATTGTAGGAGGAGGAAATGTAGGTTTAGAAAAGTTATCGTTTATGCTAAAATCCAGCCCCAATGCAAATGTTGAGGTGGTAGCACCAAAGTTTTTGCCCGAACTGGAGGAGTTGGTTAAAAAGCATCCTTCGGTGAAATTGACGAAAGCCAAGTTCAAGAAAAAAATGTTGAAGAAACGGCACATGGTTATCGCTTGTACCGATGATTTGAAAGTCAATAAACGAGTATTCGACTTGTCTCGAAAAAGATATTTGATTTGCAATATTGCCGATACGCCGCCATTATGTGATTATTATTTGGGAGGAATCGTAACCAAAGGCAATGTCAAAATAGCCATTTCAACAAACGGGAAATCACCGACAACAGCCAAAAGATTACGGGAGTTTTTTGAAGAAATAATCCCGGACGATATCAATAAAATGGTCGAAAACCTAAATGAATATCGCAAAACGCTGAAAGGAAATTTCGAGGAAAAAGTTCAAAAAATGAATGAAATCACCGAAGCGTTAAAAAATAAAGAATAAAAGAGCCACTAAGTAACGAATGATATTTATCATTTAAAACAGTAAAAATCAATCGTTAATTTGCAGTAAAATAGTTTAGCATAATTACACATATAAAGAATAAAAAAATGGTTAAAACAGACATATTAATTATAGGAGCCGGACCAACAGGTTTATTTGCAGTTTTTGAAGCAGGATTGTTAAAACTAAAATGTCATATTTTAGACGCACTGCCACAAGCGGGCGGACAACTTTCAGAATTGTATCCAAAAAAACCTATTTATGATATTCCAGGATTTCCGGAAGTATTAGCGGGTGATTTAGTTGATAATTTGATGGAACAAATCAAACAATTCGAGCCTGGTTTTACGCTAGGCGAACGTGCAGAAACTATAGCAAAACAAGAAGACGGAAGTTTTATTGTAACTTCTAATAAAGGAAAGAAATTTCATGCTTCAGTGGTTGCGATTGCGGGTGGATTAGGAAGTTTTGAACCAAGAAAACCACTTATCGAAGACATTGAATTTTACGAAGATAAAGGGATAAAATATTTCATCAAAAATCCAGAGAAATTCAGAAACAAAAGAGTTGTAATTGCCGGAGGTGGTGATTCTGCTTTGGACTGGAGTATTTTCTTGTCTAATGTAGCTTCTGAGGTGACTTTGATTCACAGAAGAAATGAATTTAGAGGTGCATTAGATTCTGTAGAAAAAGTCCAAGAATTGAAAGATTTAGGAAAAATAAGAATGATTACGCCAGCAGAGGTAATTGGTTTGAACGGAGCTGAACATTTAGAATCAATTGATATTGAGGAAAATGGAGCGCACCGTACTATAGAAACGGATTATTTTATTCCACTTTTTGGATTAACGCCAAAATTAGGTCCTATCGGGGACTGGGGATTAGACATTGAAAAAAATGCCATTAAAGTAAATAATGCATTGGATTACCAAACGAACATTCCTGGAATTTTTGCTATTGGTGACGTAAATACATATCCGGGGAAATTAAAATTGATTCTTTGTGGATTCCACGAAGCGACTTTAATGTGTCAGGCAGCATACCAAATCATCAATCCAGGTAAGAAATATGTATTAAAATATACTACAGTTTCTGGTGTTGACGGATTTGACGGAACCCGTAAAGAGGCTCCAAAAGCTGTGGTAAAAGCCATAGTATAAAACTAGTAAAAAAATATAGCGTTAATACTTGCAATTATTAACGCTATGTCTTTACTTTGCAGTGTTCCTATTTTTATTGAAAGTTATCACGAAAGGCGGAGGGAAAGACCCGATGAAACCTTAGCAACCCTTTATCTTTAAAGAAGGTGCTACATTCTACTTTATACTGAATTATTCAGCATTTAAGATAGATAACACAAGAATACTTCCACAGTATTTCTCAAACCTTTTCTTGACAAACATATCGATATTTATTTACTGAATTTATTTCAGTATCAGGAGCGAATGATTGGCGCAATTTTTGCCGTCATTGTTCCCGCTTTTCGTTGCAATCTTTCTAGTCCTGAACTTGTTTCAGGATCCTGAAACAAGTTCAGGACTAGAAAGGATTTACACTGCAAACAAAGTTCACTGAACTCCTATGAGAATAGAAATTAAGTGAAGTAATCGGGGCTAAAGAGTAAAAATTCGTGTTTTTTTTGGTTTTATTTCAACCATAACAGCACAACAATAAAAAAATAAAATGTCAAGTATTCAAGAAGCCATTAAAAAAAACATACTCATACTCGATGGAGCTATGGGAACGATGTTACAACGTTACAATTTTTCGGAAGAAGATTTTCGTGGAGAGCGTTTCAAAGATTTTCCACATTCCTTAAAAGGTAACAACGATTTATTGTCACTTACACAACCACAGGCCATCAAAGCGGTTCATGCAGCTTATTTTGAAGCGGGTGCTGATATCGTTGAAACCAATACGTTCTCAGGAACCACGATTGGTATGGCGGATTATTATCTGGAAGAATACGTTTATGAACTCAACTACGAATCGGCAAGAATCGCCCGTGAAGTAGCCGATGAATTTACTGCCAAAAATCCGGATAAACCCCGTTTTGTAGCTGGTTCAATAGGACCAACAAACAGAACGGCGAGTATGTCACCAGATGTAAACGATCCAGGTTATAGAGCGGTAACTTTTGATGATTTGCGTATTGCTTACAAACAACAAGTAGAAGCCTTAATGGATGGCGGTTGCGATTTACTTTTGGTGGAAACTATTTTCGATACTTTAAATGCCAAAGCAGCACTTTTTGCTATTGAAGAAGTAAAAGACGAGCGTAATATCGATATTCCAATCATGGTTTCAGGAACAATTACCGATGCTTCAGGAAGAACACTTTCAGGTCAAACGGTGGAAGCTTTTTTAGTTTCAGTTTCGCACATTCCATTGTTGAGCGTAGGATTCAATTGTGCCTTGGGTGCCGATTTATTAAAACCATATTTGCAAACCTTATCACAAAACACTTCTTTCAACGTGTCGGCACACCCTAATGCAGGATTGCCAAACGCATTTGGAGAGTACGATGAGACCCCAGAACAGATGCAAGCATTCATCAAAGAATATTTAGACGATAATTTAGTAAATATCATAGGCGGTTGTTGCGGAACAACGCCAGAACATATCAAGTTGATTGCTGATATTGCTAAGGAGTATAAACCTAGGGTTTCAACAGCAACGATGTAAAAACGTAGAGACGCGATTTATCGCGTCTAACATAATACTAGTTTAATTACCTGCTAGCGCGAGCGTCCCGCTCGTGCCCACAAACAAAGGCAGGTTAAAAAGATTTTGGGTAATAGAATTATAATTTTGAACAGGCACGAGCGGGACGCTCGCGCTAGCGAAGGACGAGTTCCATAGGAACGATATGTTTTGTAGCAACGGAATTTATTCCGTTGAACAGAAATTATTCCCGTTGAATGAAAATAGTGCTGAATTGTAGAAAGTCCGCGTGAGGGATAGCAGTGAAAAGCCCACAGACAAATGAAGCGAAAGCGGAATTAGTCGAGGACTTGTAACGAATAGCCCGACCCTTGGGGTCACGCCCAAAATAATAAGAAACAAAACGAACTACACGTTTTAAAAAAGGTAGAAATAAAAAAGCTAAACCTACACCGTTTTTGAAACCGTGCAGGATTAAATAAAACAAAAATGGCACACGCAGAAAAGAGAAGAAACCTTGTATTATCGGGATTAGAGCCTTTAATCATTACGCCGGAAAGCGTTTTTGTGAATATTGGTGAACGAACGAATGTTACAGGTTCCAGAAAATTCCTTCGATTAATTAAGGAAGAGAAATACGAAGAAGCACTCAGTATTGCTAAAGAACAAGTTGAGGGTGGCGCGCAAATCATCGATATTAATATGGATGAAGGAATGCTCGATGGCGAATATGCTATGACAAAATTCCTGAATTTAATCGCTGCAGAACCTGATATTTCCAGAGTTCCAATCATGATTGATAGCTCGAAATGGGATATCATCGAGGCGGGACTTAAAGTGGTGCAAGGAAAAAGTGTTGTAAACTCGATTTCTTTAAAGGAAGGCGAAGAACAATTTATTCATCACGCCAAATTGATTAAGCGCTATGGTGCTGCAGCAATTATCATGGCTTTTGATGAGGTGGGACAAGCGGATAATTACGAACGCCGGGTAGAAATTTGCCAACGTTCGTATGATATTTTGGTCAATAAAGTTGGCTTTCCTCCACAGGATATTATTTTCGATTTGAATATATTCCCCGTAGCGACTGGCATGGAAGAACACCGTCTGAATGCTTTGGATTTCTTTAGAGGAACTAAATGGGTTCGAGAAAATCTTCCACATGCGCACATTAGTGGTGGTGTGAGTAATGTTTCGTTTTCGTTTAGAGGAAATGATACGGTTCGGGAAGCGATGCACTCGGTGTTTTTATATCATGCGATTCAACATGGCATGACAATGGGAATTGTGAATCCTGAAATGCTTTCTATTTACGATGAAATTCCAAAGGATTTATTAGAACACGTTGAAGATGTTATTCTAAACAGACGCGATGATGCAACCGAAAGATTATTGGATTTTGCAGAGAATGTAAAAGGTGATGTAAAGAGTAATGAAAAAGTAGTTCAAGAATGGCGTTCGGGAACCGTTCAAGAACGAATTACGCACTCCCTTGTAAAAGGGGTCGATGCCTTTATTGAACTAGATGTTGAAGAAGCACGATTAGCTGCTACAAAACCTATTGAAGTTATTGAAATTAACTTGATGACAGGAATGAATGTTGTGGGTGATTTGTTTGGAAGTGGAAAAATGTTTTTGCCACAGGTAGTAAAATCGGCGCGGGTAATGAAAAAAGCCGTGGCCTATTTGTTGCCTTACATTGAAGCCAGCAAACAGGCGGGTGACAAGCAAGGAAATGGAAAAATCCTGATGGCAACCGTAAAAGGCGATGTACATGATATTGGTAAAAATATTGTTAGCGTGGTGCTGGCGTGTAATAATTATGAGATTGTAGATTTGGGCGTAATGGTGCCACCTGAAAAAATTATTGCAGCTGCAATCGAACACAACGTAGATATTATTGGATTAAGCGGATTAATCACGCCGTCGCTGGACGAAATGGTATATCTCGCCAAAGAATTAGATAAACGAGGGATGAAAATCCCAGTAATGATTGGTGGAGCAACGACTTCTAGAGCACATACTGCAGTGAAAATTGCACCTCAATATAGAGAAACGGTAATTCACGTAAACGATGCTTCGAGAGCCGTGACGGTGGCTGGAAGTTTATTAAACAAAGATAGAAAGATATACGCAAGCGATATTAGAGCGGAATATGATGCGTTTAGAGAAACATTTTTAAATCGTTCGCGTGATAAAAATTTCCTAACCATTGAGCAAGCACGTAAAAATAAATTGCAGTTGGATTGGGAGAATTTTACTCCTGTAAAACCAAATGTAATTGGAGAACAAATCATCGAAGTAGATTTGGATGTTTTAGTTCCGTATATTGACTGGACTCCATTTTTTAGAACATGGGAATTGTTCGGAAAATACCCGGCGATTTTAACGGATGAGGTAGTAGGAGAACAAGCAACGTCTGTTTTTGCAGATGCACAAGAAATGTTGGAAGTTATTTTGAGAGAAAAGAAACTAACAGCTAAAGGAATTTACGGAATTTTCCCTGCGAATCAAATCAACGATGATGATATTGAATTGAGTGATGAAAACGGAAAACCATTGCAGACATTCTTGACTTTACGTCAGCAATCGCAAAAAACTAAAGGAGCTCCCAATATTGCCTTATCAGATTTTATTGCTCCGAAAGACAGCGGTAAAACCGATTATATGGGTGCATTTTGTGTAACCACCGGTTTTGGTGTCGATGAATGGGCGGCTGAATTCGAAAGAGATTTAGACGATTACAATTCAATTATGGTGAAAGCATTGGCGGATCGTTTTGCAGAAGCTTTCGCCGAATATTTGCACGAAAAAATCCGTAAAGAAATTTGGGGTTATTCATCTGACGAAGCTTTGAGTACAGAGGCAATGATTGCTGAAGATTACAAAGGAATTCGTCCGGCACCGGGGTATCCCGCTTGTCCAGACCATTTAGAAAAACCAACGATTTGGAAATTACTAAATGTAGAACAAGAAATAGGAGTGACACTAACCGAAAGTATGGCGATGTGGCCGGCTTCTTCGGTTTCAGGTTATTATTTTGGAAATCCGGAAAGTAAGTATTTTGGACTTGGAAAAATAAAAGAAGACCAAGTAATTGATTACGCAAAACGTAGAAGCGTTTCAACAGAAGTAGCCATGAAATGGTTGAACCCAAATATAGCAGATTAAACAAAAATAGAATGAAAGTAACACAACATATAGAAGACGCAAAAGGTAGCACCTTATTCTCATTTGAAATTATTCCGCCTCAAAAAGGCAAAAGCATTCAGGAATTATACGATAATATTGATCCGTTGATGGAGTTCAAACCGCCTTTTATAGACGTAACCACTTCTCGCGAAGAGTATATTTACATAGATAAAGGCAATGGTTTATTAGACAAAAAACTAACCAGGATGCGACCTGGGACATTGGGAATTTGTGCTTCCATAAAACATAAATACACTGTAGATACTGTTCCTCACTTACTTTGCGGTGGCTTTACCAAAGAAGAAACCGAGTATATGTTAGTGGATTGTCATTATTTAGGAATTGATAATGTGATGGCATTGCGTGGTGATGCGATGAAACACGAGCAGTCTTTTGTACCGAAAGAAGGAGGGAATAATTTCGCCGTAGATTTGGTTAAACAAATCAACGAATTGAATTGCGGAAAGTACTTGCATGATGTGATGGATATTGACAACAAAGCTAATTTTTGTATCGGAGTGGCAGGTTATCCTGAAAAGCATTTGGAATCTCCTTCCTTAATTTCAGATTTAAAAAGACTGAAAGAAAAGGTAGAAGCAGGTGCTGATTATGTAGTTACCCAAATGTTTTTTGACAATGCAAAATATTTTGAGTTTGTTGCCAAAGCCAGAGAAATGGGAATTACGGTTCCTATTATTCCGGGTATCAAACCCATTGCTGTGGAAAGACACTTACAAGTATTGCCACAAATTTTCAGAATCGACTTGCCTGAAGATTTGATTCATGCGGTCGATCAATGCAAAAATAATGCTGACATCAGACAAGTAGGAATCGAATGGGCGATTCAACAATCCTTAGAATTGAAAGCTGCCGGGGTTCCCGTGTTGCACTATTATTCTATGGGAAAATCAGAAAATATTCGACAAATAGCGAGTCAAGTTTTTTAATTGATACAATTTAAAAGGGCTGATTTTTCAGCCCTTTTTTTATATATAAAATCGAAACCAAATGAATTCAATCCTCCAACAAGACTTAAACGATATTGAAAAGATCTTTGAAATAGTAAAACAACAAGGAATTGATTTTCTACATTCAGTGGATAACGTTCCCACTTCTACTAAGAATTCTATAACTACCGATAGAAATCTAAACGATTCTGGTTTGGGAGCATTGTCTGCTTTGGAAGAATTTAACCAACGTTTAGCACCTTTGATGGTTTCGCAAGCAGGGCCAAGATATTGGGGCTTTGTAACTGGTGGCGTAACTCCGGCTTCTATTGTTGGGGATTGGTTGACTACTATTTACGATCCAAACGCTCAAGCCACAAACGCACAAGGTGGTGTTTCGGCTTTAATAGAAATTGAAACGATTAATCTGTTGTTGCAATTGTTGGATTTGCCAAAATCATTTTTAGGTGGATTTGTTACAGGAGCTACGATGTCTAATTTTACATGTTTGGCGGTAGCGAGACAATGGTTCGGAAATCAATTAGGAAAAGATTTTGCCAAAAACGGAATTTCAGAACCAATAAACATTCTTACGGCTACACCACATTCTTCGTCGGTAAAATGTTTGGCGATGTTAGGTATTGGAAGCCAGAATTTTACTAAGATAAAAACTATTGAAGGAAACCGTGAAGCGATTGATATTGCCGATTTAGAAAAAAATATTGAAAGTCTAAACGGAAAGGCATTCATTTTAATTTCCAGCGCAGGAACAGTCAATACTGCCGATTTTGATGATTTCAATGCAATTACCAAACTAAAAGAAAAGTATAATTTCTGGTGGCATATTGACGCTGCATTTGGTGGCTTTGCCGCTTGTTCGCCAAAATACAAACATTTAGTTGATGGTTGGAAAAACGCCGACAGCATTACTATTGATTGTCATAAATGGCTAAATGTGCCTTATGAAAGCGCTTTTTATTTGGTAAAAGAACAACATAAAAACTTGCAAATTGAAACCTTTCAAAATTCGAATGCGCCGTATTTAGGAAATCCATTGGAAAATTTTAGTTATCTCAATTTTCTACCTGAAAACTCTCGACGTTTAAAGGCTTTACCAGTTTGGTTTTCGTTATTAGCGTATGGCAAACAAGGTTTTCAGGATATTATAGAAAATAGTGTTGCGATGGCGTTGCAGTTTGACGATTTCATTACTCAAAATGAAGACTTCGAATTGTTGGCTCCAACTCGTTTGAATAATGTTTGTTTTACTTTGGCGGGAGACCACAATCAGGAAAAAGTCAATTTGTTTTTGTCGCATCTTAATGACAAAGGTAAAGTGTTTATGACGCCAACGGTTTACGAAAACCGAAAAGGAATTCGGGCTTCGTTTGTCAATTGGAGAACTAATGAAAATGATATTCAGATTGCTATTGAGGAAATGAAAGCGAGTGTTTTAGAGTTGGGGATAGGGTCGATTTAATTTAGGAATGATAGATGTCTTTATAAAAGGATGTAAATTATTTTCAAAATTATAACAAAAATTAAAATTTGAGACCCAATTTTAATCCCTTTTATGTGTATCGTAACTAATTTTCTGAAATCTATTTTTGGGTCGTTATATGGTTTTATTTTGTTTTTTAAAGCATCTTTTTCTAACCAATATTTTGAAATTAAGAAAGTAAACAAGCATAAGACTAATAGAGGAATTATTGGAATTATTTCGTTCATTTTTTTTAATTTTAGTTGTTATCCCTTTAACATATTGTTACTTCGTAATCTCCCTAAAAACAGCTTCCAGATTTTTATTTTTCTGATTGAGTTGTAAGGTTTTCAAACCATTTGCAGTAGCAAAATCAAAAACGACTGGGCGCATGTCTTTGTCTGCTTTGAAAGTTAATTCCCAAGTCATGTCGTGTGTGTTTTTATAGGAAGTAAGATTTTCAATTTTAGCAATGGCTTGTTCTTCAATTTTATAATCAAATTCTACTTCGATAACTTGCTCTTTGTCTTCGGAAATTAAGTTGTCCAGTTTTTTATCTGCAACGATTTTGCCATTATTGATAATGATTACGCGGTCACAAATGGCTTCGACTTCCTGCATAATGTGCGTTGATAGAAAAACAGTTTTGTCTTTCCCTACGTTTTTAATGACATTACGGATTTCCATCAATTGGTTTGGGTCTAAGCCAGTTGTTGGTTCATCAAGAATCAAAACATCGGGATTGTGTAATAATGCATTGGCCAGTCCTACACGTTGGCGATATCCTTTGGATAATTGGCCTATTTTTTTATGACTTTCGGTGCTTAAACCGGTTAGTTGAATTACTTCTTCAATACGCGATTTAGCTACTTTATAGACATCTGCATTAAAAGCTAAATATTCTCTCACATACAAATCCAAATACAACGGATTGTGTTCGGGTAAATAACCGATAGAAAGTTGAACGGCTTTTTGTTGGCTGTTCACATCATGTCCATTTACTAATGCTGAACCTTCATCGGCATTGATATAGGTTGTCAATATTTTCATCAAAGTCGATTTTCCGGCACCATTTGGACCTAAAAAACCAACGATTTCTCCTTTATTTACAGAAAATGAAATGTTATCCAGTGCTTTTTGGGCACCAAAACTTTTGGATATATTATTTACTTCTATTGACATGAGGTTTTATTTGTTGCAAAAGTAAACAGAATAATCATTGATTTATTGTTTTTTGTAGTTCAATAGGTAAAAAGACCTTTGTCAAAGTTTTACAAAGCGGGATGATATTCTCTTTTAGATTTATATATTTACGATAAACTATATAGATATGAATTTAAAAAATACACAATCGGGCAGTTTCTTAAAAAACTACAAAAGTATTTTATTACTACTTGGCGGGATTCTGGCAGGAAGTATATTGGGTTTAGTTTTTGGAAAAGGAGTAGAAGTGATTAAACCTTTGGGCGATATATTTCTGAATTTATTGTTTACGGCAATTATTCCGTTGATATTTTTTACAATTTCATCATCGATAGCCAGTTTAGAAAAGTCAGAGAAACTCGGTAAATTATTTGTAATTGTAATTGGTGTGTTTTTAAGTACCGTATTGATTTCAGCTATTTTGATGATTTTTGGTGTATTGTTGTTTCCAATTCAACAAGATATCATCATTTCCAAAATTCCGTTAGAATCTATTCAAGCAAGTTCTGCAGGTTCTCAAATTACGCAATTGCTTACCGCTAATGATTTCTTCGAATTATTATCTCGTAAAAATATGTTAGCACTTATCATATTCTCTTTTTTAATAGGATTTGCCAGTTTGCATTCAGGTGAAAAAGGGAAAGATTTCAGTCGGTTCTTGAATTCAGGAAACGAAGTGATGAAACAATTGCTGCACATGATTATGAAAACGGCTCCAATAGGTTTGGGTGCTTATTTTGCCTATCAGGTTGGGATTTTTGGCCCGCAATTATTTGGAGCTTATGCAAAACCTTTAGGGCTGTATTATGCGGTTTGTGCTTTTTACTTTGTCGTATTTTTTAGTTTGTACGCTTTTATCGCTGGGGGAAGAAAAGGATTGAATGTGTTTTGGAAAAATAATATCACTCCATCATTAACTGCATTGGGAACTTGCAGCAGTATTGCAACAATTCCTGCCAATCTGGAAGGGGCAGAACGCATGAATATTCCCAGTCATATCAGAAATGTAGTTATTCCATTAGGGGCACCTTTGCATAAAGATGGTTCAAGTATGTCATCTATTATAAAAATCGCTGTTATTTTTGCCATGTTTGGTAAAGATTTTACGGATCCTTATACCTTGCTCACCGCTATCGGGATTACGGTAATTGTTTCAGTTGTCGAAGGCGGAATTCCGAATGGTGGTTATATAGGAGAAATTCTGGCGATAACCGTTTATGGATTTCCAATGGAGCAGGCTTTACCTGCAGCGATGATTGTGGGAACTTTGGTAGATCCTATGGCGACCTTATTGAATGCTAATGGCGACTTGGTTTCGGCGATGCTAGTAACCCGAATTGCGGAGGGAAAAAAATGGCTTTCGGTGAAAATGGCTACTTAATTTATTTTTAGAATTGGAATTGGTTAAAAAGGCATTTTGAAATCTGTAATAATCAGTAGTTTATGAGTGCTTTTTTTATGCATTTTGTAATATAAAATAGTTTTAACAAAGAATTCTTTTTTTGTTACATAAAATTAAATATTTTTTTTGGTTGACTTGAAATAAGTTATACATTTGCATAGAAATTATTAAAAAACAGAGAATACAATGTCTAATAACCGTTTTTATTTTAGCAACACTTATTATTTCTTCTTTAGGAAGTAAGGGATTGTGCTATGGTTATTTGAAAAACAACAAACAAATAAAACTAATATACAATCCTGATGAAAATCAGGATTTTTTTTTGAATATAAATGAAATAAGCATGACGAAAAATTGATGGAACACAAACCATGATTTATGTAAATTTCATTTTCAAATAAAATAAATAATAACTTAGAATGAGAACTAAGATTGCAATACAAGGTATAAAAGGCTCTTTCCATCATCAGGTGGCACAAGATTATTACTATCAGAATGTTGAAGTAGATGAGTGCTTGTCTTTTGAAGAATTGGTGGATAGTTTATTGTCTGGGAAATCAGACCAGGCGGTTATGGCTATAGAGAATTCTATTGCGGGACCAATTATTCCAAATTACGCCTTGATTGACAAAAATAATTTGCACATCATAGGAGAACATTATTTGGATATTCATCAGAATTTAATGGCGTTGAAAGGTCAAAAAATTGAAGATATTCAGGAAGTACATTCGCATCCAATGGCATTATTGCAATGTATGGAATTCTTGAAAAAATATCCAAACATAAAATTAGTTGAAGATAAAGATACGGCTGAAACGGCCAGAAGAATACACCAAAATCAGTTGAAAGGAATAGCTGCAATTGCGAGTAAAACGGCTTCTGAAATGTATGAATTAGAAATTTTAGCTCCGGAAATTCAGACTATAAATAATAACATGACACGATTTGTTATTATTAAAAAGGAGAATTCATTTGTTGAAGAAAACGAAATAAACAGAGCTTCTATCAAATTTGAATTGGATCACAAACGCGGAAGTTTAGCGGCAGTTCTGAATGTAATGAGTGATTGTAAATTGAATTTAACCAAAATACAATCGTTACCAAAAATAGAAACGCCTTGGAAATATTCATTTTTTGTGGATGTTACTTTCGAAAAATACGAAGATTATGCTAAGGCAAAAGCATTACTGACCATTATGGCAGAATACTTTAAAGTTTTAGGCGAATATAAAAATACAAAACCATGATTACTACAGCGAAACGTCTGGATATAATTGAAGAGTACTATTTTTCCTCAAAATTGAGAGAAGTAAGACAATTGGCTTCTGAAGGGAAACCAATTATCAATATGGGAATTGGAAGTCCTGATTTACAACCATCACAAGCGGTTGTTGATGCAGTGGTTCTAGCCATGCAAGAAGAAAATGCGCATCAGTACCAAAGTTACCAAGGGTTGCCGGAATTGAGAAAGGGAATGGCTGATTTTTATCAGAATAACTTTAAGGTAGAGTTGAATCCTAATACTGAGATTTTGCCTTTGATGGGTTCCAAAGAAGGAATTATGCATATTTCATTGGCTTTCTTGAATGAAGGGGATCACGTTTTAATTCCAAATCCAGGATATCCAACGTACACTTCGGTGACTAATTTAGTTGGAGCAGTACCAGTTTATTACGATTTAAAAGAAGTAAATAACTGGGAGCCTGATTTTGAAGCTTTGGAAAAACTGGATTTATCGAAAGTGAAAATCATGTGGATTGGTTATCCGCACATGCCAACAGGAGCAAGAGGAAGTTTACAGTTGTTTGAAAAGTTGGTGGCTTTCGCCAAAAAACATCAGATATTATTAGTGAATGACAATCCGTACAGTTTTGTTTTGAATGACAATCCGATGAGTTTGTTGCAAGTGGAAGGTGCAAAAGACGTGGCTTTAGAATTGAATTCTTTGAGCAAGACTTTCAATATGGCGGGCTGGAGAGTTGGAATGGTTTTAGGAAATGCAGCTTGTATTGATGCTGTACTAAAAGTAAAAAGCAACATGGATAGCGGAATGTTTTACGGGATTCAAAAAGGAGCTATTGAAGCTTTGAAAAGTGACAAGACTTGGTTTGAATCGATGAATGCGATTTATAGAAAACGCAGAATTCTTACCGAACAATTGGCTGAGAAATTAGGATGTAAAGTATATAAAGAAGGAGTTGGATTATTTGTTTGGGCAAAATTGCCTGACGGAATTACATCGGCGGAGAAATTTATTGATGAAATTTTATATGACAAATCTATTTTCATTACTCCGGGAACAATTTTTGGGAGTAATGGTGAAGGATATATTCGATTTGCATTGTGTGTAAAAGAAGAAAAAGTACAAGAAGCGATTGACAGATTTGCATAGCGTAAGGTGACGTTGAGATGCAATTTATTGCGTCTAATTAATAGATTCGTTTAAAGAAAAATTCTAAAAAACGAGATGCCCTAGCCCTGATAGCAGTGAAAATCCTTTTACTTTTTTCTTTAAAAAGTAAAAGATTGAAACGGATAGCAGGATTAGCTACAAAAAAATAAGAAATGAAAGTATTTGTGATAGGAATAGGATTGATTGGTGGTTCGATGGTATTGGACATTAAAACGCTGCATCCTGAAGCCAAAATTTATGGAATTGACAACAACGAAAATCATTTGCGGGAAGCAATTGCTTTAGGAGTTGTTGATGCTGGTGCGACTTTTGAGGATTTAAAACACGCAGATTTTGTAATCGTTTCTGTTCCTGTTGATGTTGCGTTGACAGTTTTGCCAAAAGTATTGGATGTAATAGGAGAAAATACAATTGTTTTTGAAGTGGGTTCTACTAAAACGCCTATTTGTGAAGCGGTTGCCAATCATCCTAAGAGAAGAAATTTCATTGCAACACATCCTATTGCCGGAACGGAGTTTTCAGGACCTTCGGCGGCCATAAAAGGATTGTTTCAAGGAAAGACGAATATTATTTGTGAGGTGGAGAAAACGACTTTCAAATTACAGGAAAAAGCATTGCAACTTTTTACTGCTATGGGAATGAGAATTCGTTATATGGATCCGAAATCACATGACAAACACATTGCTTATGTATCGCATTTATCACATATCAGTGCATTTATGCTTGGGAAAACGGTAATCAATAAAGAGAAAGACGAACAGGATATTTTTGATATGGCAGGTTCTGGTTTTGAAAGTACGGTTCGTTTGGCCAAAAGTTCCCCAGCAATGTGGACGCCTATTTTTAAACAAAACAGGAAGCAAGTAGTGAAAACATTGGATGAGTACATTTCTAATTTATCAAAGTTTAAGGAATTATTGGAAAAGGAAGATTACGATGCGATTTACAATGAAATGCAAAGTGTCAATAAAATAAAAGAAATATTAAACGGAATAAATATAAAAAAGTAATCAGTGTTCATTCCGAAGCTTCGGGATCAGGTTACAGTTAAAGAGAACAACACATAATAAAATAATTAAACATTAACAATCATCCATTTACAGCTCCTTCCCCTTCGGGGAGGGCTGGGGTGGGGAAAAAATTAGAAAAGATGGAAAACAAGAAAGAAATGAGAAATTGGTTGAATGAATTCAATTTGACTCATCCATTTGTGATCGCAGGACCATGTAGTGCTGAAACAGAAGAACAAGTATTGAAAATTGCACATGAATTGAAAGATTCAGATGTGAGTGTTTTTAGAGCAGGAATTTGGAAACCAAGAACGCGTCCGGGAGGATTTGAAGGTGTTGGAGAAATAGGATTGAAATGGTTACAAAAAGCAAAAGCAGAAACAGGTTTACTAATGGGAACTGAAGTAGCAACTGCAGCGCATTGTAAATTGGCTTTAGAACATGATATTGATGTATTATGGGTAGGTGCTCGTACAACTGCAAATCCATTTGCGGTTCAAGAGATTGCAGATACATTAAAGGGAACAGATAAAATCGTATTAGTTAAAAATCCAGTAAATCCAGATATGGCTTTGTGGCTTGGAGGTGTTGAGCGTCTGTATGCTGCCGGAATTAAGAATTTAGGAGTTATTCACAGAGGTTTTTCTACATACGAAAAAACAAAATACAGAAACATTCCAGAATGGCAGATTGCTATTGAATTGCAAAGCAAATTCCCTGATTTACCATTAATCATTGATCCATCACATATTACTGGAAACCGTGATATGATTCTTGAAGTGACTCAAGAAGCATTGGATTTGAATTATGACGGTATGATTATCGAAACGCATAATGATCCAGACAATGCTTGGAGTGATGCTGCGCAACAAGTAACGCCAGACGCTTTGAAACAAATTTTCAAAGATTTGAAAGTGAGAAAACATGACGATGCATCGGATGAATTTACCAATAAAATGACAAAATTGAGAGCGAATATTGATGTTTTGGATGCTAATTTATTGGAATTGTTAGGAAAACGTATGAAAGTTGCTGACGAAATTGGTCAAGTAAAAAAAGACGCTAATGTTGCTGTATTGCAAAACAATCGTTGGAATGAAATCCAAGAGAAAATGATTTTGGAAGGTGGAAAAAAAGGATTGACGGAAGAATTTATAGTTAAATTATTCAAAAACATTCACCAAGAAAGTATTGGTCACCAAGAAAAAATATTAAACTCTTAATTAATTCAAATTAGTTAAATTATTTTTTATTAAAACCTACAATCTATTTGTAGGTTTTTTTTGTATTATTGTGGGCTTAATTAATCAACCTTAAAACCACTTTACTATTATGAGAAAATTCATCTTACTTCTTACTTGCTTATTGTCAACTACTTTTATGTTTGCACAATTCGAAAGTTCAAAACAAATTTTTGAGTCGCCTAAATTAGAGCAGCTTACTGCAGCGCATAAAACGGTTGCAATATTGCCATTTAAAGCCTCAATCTCGTATAAAAGATTGCCAAAGAATTTTGATGCTCAAACAAATAAAGAGGAAGAAAGAAAATTAGGATCTAATTTACAATCTGGGATGTATACGTATCTTTTGAGAAAATCAGAGGATTATTCAGTTGTTGTTCAGGATGTTGAAAGAACCAATGTTTTGTTGAAACAAAGTGAAGTTTATGATAAAATAGGTGAAATGACTCCAGATGCACTAGCTAAGATTCTTGGTGTTGACGCAGTAATAAAATGTGGATATGCTTATGAAAAAACAAGTAGTGAAGGTTTAGCGATAGCCAAAACACTTTTAATTGGTTTTGGAACAGGAAAAGTTGCTAGTGGAGAAATGACCATGAATGTATATAATGGAACGGATGGGGATTTACTTTGGAGATTTTACAAAGAGATGAATGAAGACGTAATGAGTTCTGCAAATGCAGTAATGGAAAGAATGATGCGAAAAGTAGGTCGTAATTTTCCATACCAAATAAAAAAATAAGTAGGCTATTATTTCATAGTATTTTGAAAATGAATCCCCACAGCTTTAAAAAAAAGTTGTGGGGATTTTCTATTTCTAATTAGCAGTAATGGCATTCAAAGTGAAAAATTTTAAACTTTAAACTTTAAACGGGAAACAAAGAATTATCTTTGCAAAGTCTAAGGTTTTAAAATAAAAAACCAAATTCATAAATTGTAAATTAAAAAATGACAGGACTCGTATACAAATCTACAGGAAGTTGGTACACCGTAAAATCCGAACAAGGTGATTTTATAGAATGCCGTATGAAAGGTAAATTCCGAATTAAAGGAATCAAAAGTACCAATCCTATTGCTGTAGGCGATGTTGTGGATTATGAACTCGAAGAATCATCCGATACCGTTACGGGAACCATTCACAAGATTCACGACAGGAAGAATTATATCGTTCGGAAGTCTGTGAATTTATCCCATCAGATGCATATTATTGCTTCAAATATTGACAGGGTTTTCTTGTTAGTTACAATTAATAATCCGCCAACGACTTTTAATTTTATTGACCGTTTTCTGGTTACTGCTGAAGCGTATGGTATTGAAACGATATTGGTTTTTAATAAAATAGATACTTTTGATGACGCCACACTTGATGAACAATTGTACATGCAACATGTATATCAGGAAATTGGATATAAATGTTTGCGCGTTTCTTCTACCGAAATGAAAGGAATTGAGGAGTTGAAAGAAATGATGATTGGGAAAGTGAGTATGTTCTCCGGACATTCCGGTGTTGGAAAATCAACTTTGGTAAATGCCATGGAACCTTCTTTGCATTTAAAAACAAAGACAATTTCTGAAGCAAGTAAGCAAGGACAACACACAACAACTTTTGCCGAAATGTATGATTTGTCATTTGATGCTAGTATCATCGACACGCCAGGTATCAAAGGTTTTGGGATTGTAGATATGGAAAAAGAAGAAGTGAGTGGTTATTTTCCTGAATTTTTCAAATTGAAAGACCAATGTAAATTCAATAATTGTTTGCATAAAGAGGAACCGCATTGCGCTATTAAAGCCGCATTAGAAAAAGACGAAATCGCTTGGTCCCGTTATAGAAGTTACCTTAAAATTCTGGAAGGTGACGATGAACACTACCGTACGGACATTCATAATGAAGACCGAATAATTAGTGATAAAACGAGGGAATAATAAAGACCCGATTTATCGCGTCTGTTTTTTATAGAATATAAAATAATGAAAGTTGTAATTCAAAGAGTTTCCTCAGCCTCTGTAACCATTGATGAAAAAGTTGTTGCCCATATCCAAAAAGGTTTATTGGTCTTAGTTGGAATAGAAGATAGCGATACACAAGAAGACAGTAATTGGCTGGTTGGTAAAATTGCAAACCTTCGCATTTTTGGAGATGAAAATCAGGTCATGAATCTATCTGTTAAAGATATAAATGGCGATATCATTGTGGTAAGTCAGTTTACACTTCATGCTTCCACCAAAAAAGGCAATCGTCCTTCCTATATTAAAGCTTCAAAACCAGAAGTTGCCATTCCATTGTATGAAAATTTTGTAAAACGCCTAGAAATAGAGTTGGGGAAGAAAGTGCAGACAGGAGTTTTTGGTGCGGATATGAAAGTTCTGTTGTTAAATGATGGGCCTGTAACGATACAAATAGATAGTAAAAATAGAGAATAATTTTTTTTGCCGAATTTTTCTTATAAATTTGAGAAAAATGTAATCTATGCAATTTAAATTTACTTGTTTTATATTGTTGTTTTCTTCTACATTACTTCTTGCACAAAAAAGCGAATACAATACACTATCTATAGCTGATAGCCTCAAGGAAAATGCGAATGCCGTAGTTCGTTTGAATCAAATTGATATTACTATTTCGTCTCAAAGGAATATGAATATCAAGACCAAAAGAGTAGTCACCGTTCTAAACGAAAAAGGACTTGGCGAAATTGAAGCGACAGAATATTATAGCAAAACGTCCTCAGTAAAAAATATAGAAGCATCAGTTTTTGATGGTTTAGGTATTGAAATTAAAAAAATAAAAAGAAAAGATTTCAAAGATCAAAGTGCAGTGAGTGGAAGTACGCTTTTTTCAGACGACCGTATTATTTATTTGGATTACACACCTATCCAATATCCCTTTACCATAATTTATGAAAGCGAAGTAGAAAGTTCAAACACTGCTTTTATTCCACAGTGGTATCCTTTAAGTGATTACTTTGTAAGTGCTGAAAAAAGTGTTTTAAATGTAAATTTCCTCTCTACTCTTGGTTTTAAAAAGATGGAATCTAATTTTTCGAATTTTAAAATTAATAAAACAGTAGATTCACCCACGCAACTTTCTTATACCGCCACTAATATTACCGCTCAAAAAGAAGAAGATTATAGTCCTGGGTTTACTACTATTTTTCCAAAAGTAATGATGGGTTTAGAAAATTTTCATCTTGAAAATGTAGATGGAAACGCTAAAACCTGGGCAACATTCGGCAAATGGTATTCTGATAAAATTTTGTCAGGAACAACGGAATTGTCTGAGGAAACTAAGTTAAAAATGAAAGCGCTTGTTGGAGACGAAAAAGATCCAATAAAGAAAGCAAAACTGATTTATAATTATGTGCAGCAAAAATCGCGATATGTAAATATCAGTATTGGAATCGGAGGTTGGAAACCAATGTTAGCCGCTGATGTTGATCGATTAGGATATGGCGATTGCAAGGCATTGACTAATTATACAAAAGCACTTCTTAATGAAGTTGATGTTCCGTCATACAATACTATTTTATACGGAAGCCCTCGTAAACGAAACATTGAACCTGATTTTGTATCCATGCAAGGCAATCACATGATTTTATCGATTCCTAATGGAGATAATTATGTTTGGCTGGAGTGTACCAGTCAGGATACTCCTTTTGGTTACCAGGGTACTTTTACTGACGATAGAGACGTTTTAATTATGAAGCCCGAAGGTGGAGAAATTGTTAGAACAAAAATTTATGAAGATATAAATAATACGCAAATCAGTAAAGGAAAATTTTCTTTGTCGCAAACGGGAGATTTTTTAGGCAAAATAATTATTGTCTCAGAAGGTTCGCAATACAATCAGAAATCTGCTATTGAGAATTTTCAACCGATAGATAAAGAAGCCCATTATAAAAAATATTGGGATAATATAAATAATTTAAAAATTGATAAAATAACATTTACTAATGATAAGGAGAAGATTAGTTTTACTGAAAATGCTGAAATTAGTGCCGTTAATTATGGAAGTGTTTCAGGAAATAAGATAATGTTTGTGGTCAATGGGTATAACCAATTTACAGGAAATATAAAACGAATCCGAAATCGGAAAAACCCATTTGAAATTCAAAGAGGATATGTTGATGGAGATGAAATTGAGATTAGTTTGCCTTCAGGATTTTCTATTGAATTTCTACCAAGTAATTTTGAATTGAAAACGAAGTTTGGGGAATACAAAACCGAAATCATCAAGAAAGATGCTGCCAATCTTGTTTACAAGCGTACAATGTTCTTGAAAAAAGGATTGTATTCTAACAAAGAGTACGATGAATACCGTCTTTTTATAGAACAGATTTCCAGAAATGACAATAGTAAAATTATTTTAACCAAAACCATGTAAAACTATGAAATCGAAAATCACTCTTCTTCTTTTATTATTTCTTATTTTATTTTCAAAAGTAAATGCTCAAAACTTTGAATTGGGTAAAGTTTCGATTGCGGAATTAGAAGAAAAAGAACATCATAAGGACCCTTCGGCAGTAGCGACGATATTATTCAAAAAAGGAAAGATGAGTCTTGAATATACTAAAAGCGAAGGTTTTGTAATGATAACTGAAGTGAAAACCAGGATTAAGATTTATAAAAAAGAAGGTTATGATTGGGCAAATCAAAAAGTGCGATACTATTTAGGGGATAATTCTAAAGAAAATGTTTCTTTTACGGATGCTGTAACATACAATTTACTGGATGGGAAAATTGAGAAAACGAAACTGAAAAGTGACGGAACATTTGATGAGACAATCAATAGATTTTGGGGGCAGAAAAAGATAACAATGCCAAATGTAAAAGAAGGTTCTGTAATAGAATTTCAGTATACAATTCGATCACGGAATATTGGAATGCCGAGAGAGTATAGTTTCCAAACCACAATTCCGGTAGACTATTCAGAGTACAGAACTTTTATTCCACAATATTTTATTTATAATACCAATCAAAAAGGATTTATTTTCCCAAAAGTAACGGTAGAGAAAAAACCAAAAATAATTAAATTTTTGGATATGGAAAGTAAACAAGCTGGAACAGCCTCTAGTAATGTAAATACATCATTTTATGAAAGTACACTAGAATACGAAGAAACTAAAACCACTTATTTAGCAGAGAATTTACCGGCTATGAATGAAGAATCTTTTGTGAATAATATTGATAATTACACATCAAGTTTGGTACAGGAATTATCTATGACACAATATCCTAATCAGCTTTTGAAACCGTATTCGACCGATTGGAAATCAGTAGTAAAGACAATTTATGAGTATGATGATTTTGGACCAGAATTAGATAAAACAGGTTATTTTGAAGATGATATAAATGCTTTAATCAAAGGTTTGAATACCCAAGAAGAAAAAATAGCGGCTATTTTTAATTACGTTAAATCTAGTGTAAAATGGAATGATTATTATGGTTATTCTTGTAACGACGGTGTGAAAAAAGCATATAAAGATAAAACAGGAAATGTAGCCGAAATTAACCTTATGCTTACCGCTATGTTGCGTTATGCTGGAATCAGCGCTAATCCGGTATTGTTAAGTACGCGCACTAACGGAGTAGCATTATTTCCTAGCAGAACTGCTTTTGATTATGTAATTGCTGCAGTAGAGATTCAAGGTAGTTTGATTTTATTGGATGCAACTGAAAAGTATTCGTTACCTAATGTTTTGCCATTAAGAGACTTGAACTGGTTTGGAAGGCTAATTAGAAAAGACGGAACATCCGAAGAAGTAGACTTAATGCCAAAAACACTTTCGAAAGAAATTATAGTTGTAGGTTTTGCAATCAATAGCAATGGTGTGATAACAGGAAAAATAAGAAAGCAGCTTACCAATCATGAAGCGCTTTATTTTAGACAAAAAAACATAGTAACAAGCAAAGACAATTATCTGGAAGAATTAGAAAATAAAAATAATGCTATTGAAATAACCGATTATTTGAGAGAAAATGAATTGGACTTGGGGAAACCAATTGTTGAAAAGTATACTTTTAAGGATTCTAATGATTTTGAAAGTATCAACGGAAAAATCTATATATCTCCATTGTTATTTTTGTCAGCTAAAGCAAATCCTTTTAAACAGGAAGTAAGAGCATATCCGATTGATTTTGGTTATCCTATGGAGAATAAGTATAATATTATGATAGAAATACCGGAAGGTTATGTTGTAGAATCTTTACCTGTTTCAATGAGTATTGCTACGCCAGATAACATTGGGACATATAAATATGTTATTGGTGCTACTGGAAATAAAATCCAAATTTCAATAACCTCAGATATTAACACAGCAATAGTTGCAGCGGATTATTATACTGCTTTAAAAGAATTCTTTCAGAAAATGATTGATAAGCAAAATGAAAAAATAGTGCTTACAAAAGTATAATTTTGTAATTCCTATCAGGATTCAAATTCTGATTTTGATAAAGAAATAAAAAAACTATAATAATGAACCTGAAAAATTCCCAACTAGACGTTGACACTTGGATAAAAGAGCACGGCGTTCGTTACTTTAACGAATTGACCAATATGGCACAACTTACTGAAGAAGTAGGCGAAGTGGCCCGAATCATTGCCCGCCGTTACGGAGAACAATCCGAAAAAGAAAGCGATAAAAATAAAGATCTTGGCGAAGAATTAGCCGATGTGGTTTTTGTGGTGTTGTGTTTGGCAAACCAAACCGGAATCGATTTGCAGGCTGCTTTTGATAAAAAGATGGATTTAAAATCTATTCGAGACAAAGACCGTCACAAAAACAACGAGAAACTAAAATAATTGTGAATTATAAATTATGAATTATAAATGAGGAGTGGTAAATTGCGCCCCAAAGTATTTGAGTAGAAAGCTAAAGCTATAACTCATAATTCATAACTCATAATTAAAAACATGAATTTACTGTTACAAACTTCCCATTCCAATTTACAAGCTCAAATTGCAGTTACTGGTTCAAAAAGCGAAACCAACCGACTATTATTGTTGCAAGCACTGTTTCCAAATATCACTTTGGCTAATACTTCTAATTCAGATGATAGTGAAGTAATGCAAAAAGCATTGAAAGGAAACGAGGAAATAGTTGATATTCATCATGCGGGTACGGCGATGCGATTTCTAACGGCTTATTTTGCTGTAAATGAAGGCCGAGAAGTAGTTTTGACTGGTTCTCAACGAATGACTGAGCGTCCAATAAAAGTTTTGGTGGAAGCGTTGGAGCAATTGGGGGCGAAAATCTCATACGAGAAAGAAGCAGGTTATCCGCCTATTCGAATCAAAGGACAGAAAATCACGGCTTCTAAAGTTACTATTCCCGCAAATGTGAGCAGTCAATACATATCGGCATTGTTATTAGTGGCGCCAAAACTGGAAAACGGTATTGAAATTACTTTGGTAGGTGAAATTACTTCAGTTCCTTATATCAAAATGACATTGGCTTTGTTGAATGATTTGAATATCAAAACCAGTTTCGAAGGAAATGTAATTACCGTCTATCCAAAACAAGAAGTGGAATCGAAAGTAATGATCGTAGAATCCGATTGGAGTTCTGCTTCGTACTTTTTTAGTTTGGCTGCATTGGCTGACAATGCTTCCATTTCATTGACTAGCTATAAAGAAACCAGTTTGCAAGGCGATTCTGCTTTGGTAGAAATCTACAAACAAATGGGTGTTGATACGCATTTTGAAGGAAACAAAATGACTTTGGTAAAACTGCCTGACTTCAAACCTGAAACTTTCAAATTAGAATTGAATAACACGCCAGATATCGCCCAAACGATTGTAGTTACTTGCCTTGGATTGGGTATTGGTTGTCATCTTACAGGGCTGCACACGTTGAAAATTAAAGAGACTGACAGACTTGAAGCACTACGAATTGAGCTAACAAAACTAGGAGCAAATATAGCAGTTACGAATGATAGCTTGACGCTTGTGGCTTCAAACGAAATCAATCATAACATTAAAATCGCTACTTATAATGATCACAGAATGGCGATGGCATTTGCCCCATTAGCATTAAAAGTGCCGATAATCATCGAAAATGCGGAAGTAGTTTCTAAATCATACCCTGATTTTTGGGAAGACATGAAGAAATTAGATTTTAATGTGTCTGAAATTTTGTAAATGAAATTTTGCTTAGTCCCTTTGCGCCTTTGTGGCATTGGACTTTTGAAAATAAACAGCAAAACACTTGACAACGCCTATCTCACAATCGTATATTTGCACACGATTTAGAATTATGACCTCAAAACTCATACTTCACAATCTATAACTCATAACTTTATCAAATGAAATTATCACATTTTCAATTCGATTTACCAAAAGAACTTCTTGCCGAATATCCAGCTGAAAACAGAGACGAAGCTCGTCTAATGGTTATTGATCGTAAGAAGGGAACTATAGAGCATAAAATGTTCAAAGATGTTATCGATTATTTTGATGACGGAGATGTTTTAATTCTGAATAATACCAAAGTTTTTCCAGCACGTTTGTATGGAAACAAAGAAAAAACAGGAGCAAGAATCGAAGTTTTTTTACTTAGAGAATTAAACTCTGAGCAAAGACTTTGGGATGTTTTGGTTGATCCGGCTCGAAAAATCAGAATTGGTAACAAATTATATTTTGGAGATGACGACTCATTAGTGGCTGAGGTTATCGACAATACCACCTCTCGTGGAAGAACATTGCGTTTCCTTTACGACGGTTCTTATGAAGAATTCAGAAATAAATTAACAGAACTTGGAGAAACTCCAATCCCAAAATACATTTCTAGAGACGTAACTCCGGAAGATGCGGAACGTTACCAAACTATTTATGCTAAAGAAGAAGGAGCTGTTGCGGCACCAACTGCAGGATTGCACTTCTCGAAACATTTATTGAAAAAACTGGAAATCAAAGGAATTAAATTTGCCGAAGTAACACTTCACGTAGGTTTGGGAACCTTCAATCCAGTTGAGGTTGAGGATTTATCAAAACACAAAATGGATTCTGAGGAATTAAAAATTACTCAAGAAGCGTGTGATATTGTAAACGAAGCCAAAGCTAAAAAGAAACGTATTTGTACCGTAGGAACTACTTCTATGCGTGCCGTTGAAAGTTCAGTATCGTCACAAAACACCTTGAATCCTTTTGATGGATGGACAAATAAATTCGTTTTTCCTCCACATGATTTCACGATTCCAACGTGTATGATTACTAATTTCCATACGCCAAAATCAACTTTATTAATGATGGTTTCAGCATTTTGCGGACATGATTTAATGAAAAAAGCCTATGCCGAAGCAATCAAAGAAGGATATAAATTTTATTCTTACGGTGACGCGATGTTAATCATCTAATCTGAATTACATCATATTCTAAATAACAAAATCTCGTCAGTAATGGCGAGATTTTTTTTTGGTGTGTCCCGCTGAAAAAGCGGGTCGGGCTGTACGCTGTATCTTTATTTTCTTAAAGAAAGAAAATAAAGGATGCCGCTTCCATCCCTCACACAAGATAATTTATGATTTGTATTCCTAATTCACTTGATACACGAGTCGCACCGTGATATTAGCCGTTTTGTTTTTGGATTGCGTATTGAAGGAACCGCCATAAGAAAAATCTTCCGATGAGTTTCGTCCCGTAATTTGAAAAACACCCATATCCGATTTTTTTAGATTTCCTAAACTCGCATCTGCATTCTCAGCGATGCTTTTTGCTCTGATACTCGCGTCTTTTGTGGCTTCGGCAATCATTTCTATTTTTAACTCGGCAAGTTTTGTGTAATAATATTCAGGAGGAGTAGAATAAAATTCCACTCCCGAATTGATTAATTCACTTGATTGTCTTGATAGTTCTTCAATTTTATTTACTTCCTTAGATTGAATGCTCACGCTTTGTGTTAAGTTGAATCCACTGAAAATTTGCTGTCTTGTCGTTCCATTTTCGTTATAGGTAGTTTCAAAATCTTTATTGAAATTAACCGCTGAGAAAATCATTTCATTCGGAGCAATTCCCTTGCCTGATAAATAGCTTTTTATTTTCTCTCTGTCAGAATCCAATGCTGCGTAAGCTTCTTTCAAAGTCATGCTTTTTTTAGAAAAAGAGCCGCTCCAAACAATTAAATCCGATACGAAATCTTTCTTTCCGGAACCGGTAACACTTATGGTATTGTTGCTTTTATTTCGATTCTGAAAAGCATTCGAAAATAAATAGGAGGAAATTACCACAGCGATAGCAATAATAATGACGTTCAAACTGTTTTTAAGCATAGCTAAGGATTTTAAATTCAATTAAATATAAATAATAACGAGTTGTTTTTTATTTCCGTATAGTATTAGGGAACTATTTTTTCTCACCCGGAATTTTAACTATTTTGAGTGTCCTCAATCGGCGAAAAGTCTTTTATGTATCAGCCTTTTTTTACTACTTTTACAAAACAAAATACAAATCATGACATTCGAAAATACCCTTGAATTTGCAAAAAAACTTGATTCACAAGATCAATTACATAAATACCAAGACGAATTTATTTTTCCGCAGGTCAATGGGAAAAAGGTAATTTATTTCACAGGAAATTCCTTAGGATTACAACCTAAACGAACTAAAGCATATGTAGATGAGGTGATGAACGATTGGGCAAATTTGGCTGTTGAAGGTCATTTTTACAGTGAAAAACCATGGTGGGATTACCACGAACGATTTGCAAATCCGTTGAGTAAAATTGTGGGTGCTTTACCAAGCGAAGTTACCGTGATGAATACGTTAACGGTCAATCTTCATTTGTTGATGGTTTCCTTTTACAGACCTACAGCAACCAGATATAAAATCATTTGTGAGGAAAAAGCATTTCCTTCGGATCAATATATGTTTCAAAGTCAGGTTCATTTTCACTCCCGAAACCTCGGGATACAACCGGAAGATGCGATTGTTGAAATCAAGCGTCGCGATGGCGAACACAACATTCGCTTAGAAGATATTTTGGACAAAATTGAAGAAATAGGAGAGGAGTTGGCTTTGGTTTTAATTGGCGGTGTCAATTATTACACTGGGCAAGTTTTTGATATGAAAACCATAACAGCAGCTGGTCATAAAGCTGGTGCTTATGTAGGTTGGGATTTAGCGCATGCTGCAGGAAATGTAAAGCTGGAATTGCACGATTGGAATGTCGATTTTGCAGCTTGGTGCAGTTATAAATATATGAATTCTGGTCCTGGAAATGCTTCCGGTTGTTTCATTCATGAAAAACACCACAACAATTCGGAGTTGCCAAGATTCGCGGGTTGGTGGGGACATAATAAAGAACGTCGTTTCAAAATGGAACCCACTTTTGATCCAATTCGTGGTGCTGATGGTTGGCAAATAAGTAATTTACCAGTGCTTTCTTTGGCACCTTATTTAGCGTCAGTAGAAATGTTTGATGAAATTGGAATGGACGCTTTAATTCAAAAAAGAAATGCAATTACTTCCTATTTAGAATTTATTCTGCATGAAATAGACAAAGAAGTGGATAGTAGTTTCGAAATTATTACACCGTCAAATCCCTCAGAAAGAGCGTCACAATTATCAGTGTTGCTTCATGGGGAAGGGCGCAGTTTGTTTGATTTCTTAATGAAAAATGGCGTGATTACCGATTGGCGCGAACCCAATGTTATTCGATTAGCACCAGTTCCATTATATTGTTCTTTTGAAGACATGTATCACTTTGGACAAATATTAAAATCAGGGATTCTAAAATAATTCAGACATAGAATTATATAAAAAATAGTTTAAATTGTATAAAACTTTTTAACAGGTTTGAATGTTTCTTTGCATAGTTATTAATTACAAAACTTAAAATTATGAAAGCTTTATATTTTATACTTATAGCTGCAGTTGTTGTTTCTTGTCAAAATCAAGGGAAAATGGAAATCGAAAAAGCGAAGCTAGCGACTGTAGATTCGATGAAAGTTGAAATGGAGAAACAAAGAGTTATTGATTCCATGCAGGTTGAAATGGCTAAAATTGAAGAAACCAAAATTGAAACTCAAAAGGAAGTTATAGTTGTCAATCAACCGGCAGCTACCACTACAACTACTACAACCACACAAAAGAAAGGTTGGAGCAGTACTGCTAAAGGTGCTGTAATTGGAGCTGGAGTTGGAGCAGCGACGGGAGCAATCATAAGTAAGAAAAAAGTTCAAGGAGCTATAATTGGAGGTGTTGCGGGTGCTGGTATAGGCGCTGGAACAGGAGCTATTATAGACGGGAGTAAAAAGGAATAAATTTATTCTTTAATAATTAAGAGTGTGTAAGTTCGTATCGAATTTATACACTCTTTTTTATTTATCGATGTTTCGGCTTAATAGGAATCCATAAATTTAGCATGATTCCGATAGGTTGGGTTCCTTTAAAGTACTTTTTTTATCTAGGAAATTCTAGTATAACGAATTTCGGCAAGTACATAAAAAGTATTGACATCATTTTTATGAAGCCAGGAGTGCTTTAAATTCAATTGATCGCCAAGGATTAGCCGCAGTTTTTTCATTTTTATTTTTTGAAAAATGAAGTGGTTGGAAGTTCTTTTCGAGCATATTGAAAACGATCTACTAGTTTGGGTAAACAATACCCATCAAGACCATTTAGTGCCACAACATTTCCTCGGTCAATTTGTAACCAGCCATCTTTATGCTCCAATTCTTCTTCAAAAAATAAGTTTTCAATAGACGCAATCACATGAATCGTATCATTTTCCTTGATGTAATATTCATTCACATATTTGCAATACAATTGAACTGGGCTTCCTTTTACAAATGGGATTTCAATATTAGGTTTGTACTCTTCTTCTAAATTAGTTTTATCAAATTCAGAAATACCTAATTCATAATTTGCAGAGGTATGGTGCGCATCTTCAATCATATCTATAGTTATATGATTTACTGTAAAATAACCATTTTCTCGGATGTTTTTATACGTATCTCTGGGAACGGTGGTAGGTCTCATGATAAATCCTATCAGTGCAGGATTGCTTCCTAAATGGGTCACGCTGCTAAAAATAGCTACATTAGATTTTCCATCAAGGGATTTTGTAGCAAGTAAATTAGCTGACTTATAACCGGTACAGGAATTGATTAAATTCAATCTTTCGACTTTCTCCATTTGAGAAATATCGTCTCTAGAAATGTGTTTCATATCTTTTTAATTTGGAACAAATATACTTTTTGTTTAATTAATTTTAAAATAAATTAAACAAAATAATTGTATTTAATCGATTTTCCCAGAACCACACTCGTTTAAATAAATTGTTTTTAAATAACTTTCAAATCCTATATATTTGTTTATCAATTTATTTAAAAATGAAAAAACTTAAAATAGTCCTTCTGGTTTTACTTTCGTTAGTAGCAGTTTTAGCGGTAGCTTTAATTATTTATGGGTTTTATCTGAAACCAAAATACGAGGGCAAATTGCAATTGAAAAACATTCAGAAAGAAACGACAGTTTATTTTGATGAGTTTGGTGTTCCTCATATTTATGCGACAAATTCAAAGGATGCAATGATGGCTTTGGGTTATGTTCATGCCCAAGATCGATTGTGGCAAATGGAATTGATGCGTCGTATTGCACCGGGACGATTATCGGAGATTTTTGGCTCAGTTGCACTAAAAAATGATAAATTCTTTGCAGGACTTGGAATTGAAGAAGCTTCAGCAAAAGCAATTGCAGCTTTAGATAAAAACAGCCCAAGTTACCAATTGAGTATAGCATATTTGGATGGAATTAATCAATATTTAGAAGAAGGAACAACGCCAATAGAGTTCAGTTTGGTGGGGGTTAAAAAAGAGAAGTTTACGATTAAAGATGTTTACAATATTTTTGGTTATATGTCTTTTAGTTTTGCGATGGCTCAAAAATCAGATCCGTTATTGACTGATATTCGAAACAAATACGGAATGGAGTATCTCAAGGATTTTGGGATTGATGGTTCGTTTAATACCACCCGAATTAAAAATGCCAAAGAAACATCTCAAGAATATATCGCTATTTCAAAGTCGGTAGCTTCGATTTTAGAGCAGTCCCCAATTTCTCCTTTTATAGGAAGTAACAGTTGGGTTATTGCACCAAAGAAAACGAAAAATGGGAAAGTTATTTTTGCTAATGATCCACACATTGGGTTTTCGCAACCCGGAACTTGGTATGAAGCGCATTTAGTAACGCCAGATTTTGAATTGTACGGCTGTTATTTGGCAGGAACTCCCTACCCTTTGTTAGGACACAATCGCGAGTATGCGTATGGTTTAACGATGTTTGAGAATGACGATATCGATTTGTATCAAGAGGAGAATAATCCAAATGATGCAAAAACGTACAAGACACCAAACGGTTTCAGCGCTTATGAAATTCGAAAAAAAATTATAAAAGTAAAAGATTCTACTGATGCGGTTTTGAATGTAAAAATTACGCGCCACGGCCCAGTTGTTAATGACTTGATTGATGGTTTACAGCAAGACAAACCCGTTTCGATGTCTTGGATTTATACACAACAACCTATACAAATTTTGGATGCTGTTTATAAAATTTCGCATGCTAAAAGTAAAGCAGATTTTCAAAAAGGGGTAAGTTTAATAGCGGCACCCGGTTTGAATGTGATGTATGGTGATGCCAAAGGAAATGTGGCTTGGTGGGCAACGGGAAAATTATACAAGCATAATGCGGGTGTAAATCCTAATTTTATTTTGGATGGCGCAAGTGGAAAAGATGATATTAAAGAATATCTGGATTTCTCCAAAAACCCATCGGCAGAAAATCCAAAATGGAATTATGTCTATTCAGCGAATAACCAGCCGGAACCCATAGATGGATTTTTATATCCAGGTTATTACCTTCCGGAAGACAGAGCAAAAAGAATTACTCAATTATTAGAACCAAAATCAAATTGGGATAAAACTGCAATAGGAGAAATGATTTTTGATAATACATCATCAGTTGCTCCGGAAGTGGTTAAACAGTTAATCTTAAATGTAGATCAGAAAACACTTTCTGAAAATGAGAAAGAAGCTCTGACTTTTTTGAAAGAATGGAAAGGTTCCAATAATCTTGGAGATGTAGCACCTACTATTTATAACAAATGGGTTTATCTGTATTTGAAAAATACTTTTGAAGACGAACTTGGTGTTGAAAATTTTAAGCAGTTTTTAGGAACGCACATCATGAAGCAAATCATTGCAAAACAAATTACTAATAAAAAATCACTTTGGTGGGATAATATTAGCACTAAAAATGAAAAAGAAACGCGCAGTAAAATCATTTCACAATCGTTTAAAGAGTCGATTGTAGCTTTAGAAAAGCAATTGGGAACTTCGGTTTCTGATTGGACTTGGAATAAAGTTCATACGGTAGAACATCAGCATCCGTTGGGGAAAGTGGCTGCTTTAAGAAGAATTTTTAACGTGGGTCCTTTTGAAGTTTCGGGTGCTACAGAAGTCATTAATAATTTGTTTTTTGATTTTACCGATGATGGAAATTATATCGTAAAAGGAGGTCCTTCAACAAGAAGAATTATTGATTTTTCTGATATAGAAAACAGTTGGAGCATTCTCCCGACGGGACAATCTGGAAATCCATTAAGTGCACATTATAGCGATCAAGCGGAGTTATATAACGCAGGGAAATTTAGAAGAATGAAACTGAATAAGGAGGAGATTGTTAGAACTTCAACAAAATTAGCCTTTATTCCGCATAAAAAGTAACAGCTTTTAAAGTCCTTAAAATAATAAATCAGTAATTTTGCCTAACTTTTTATAAAAAATTAATGCAAACTCCCAAAAAAATAGCGGTTGTAGGTTCTGGATTAGTAGGATCTTTGTTAGCTATTTACCTTCGCAAAGCAGGGCATACAGTTCATGTTTATGATAGAAGTCCAGATATCAGACAAATTCAGTTTTCAGGTCGTTCTATTAATTTAGCCATGTCTAACCGAGGCTGGAAAGCACTTGATGGTGTGGGAGTGGGCGATGCCGTGCGAGAGATTGCAATTCCAATGGACAAACGTGCTATTCATCTTGTTGATAAACTTAATTTTCAAAATTACGGACAAGAAGGGGAATCTATTTACTCGATTTCCAGAGGAACTTTGAATAGAAAAATGATTGATTTGGCGGAAACCGCTGGAGCAAAATTCTTTTTTGAACATAAAATCTGGGATGTAACCCTTGATGATGCGACTTTACATATTGGTGAAACTGAAAGAGGAGCTTGGGAAGAAAAAAAATACGATATGGTTTTTGGTGCCGATGGAGCTTTTTCTAGAATCCGTCATCGCATGCAACGCCAAAGTATGTTTGATTATTCGCAAGAATTTTTACCCATTGGATATAAGGAATTAAACATTCCTGCAAATTCGGATGCAACTCATAAATTGGATAAAAACTCTTTTCATATTTGGCCAAGAGGTGAATATATGTTAATCGCATTACCCAATTTAGACGGTAGTTTTACGTGTACTTTATTCATGCCATTTGAAGGGGAAAATTCTTTTGCTTCTTTGAAAAATCAAAAAGAGGTAGAAGCTTTTTTTGAAAAGAATTTACCGGATACTATTGATGTAATTCCAAAATTGACTGAGGATTTCTTTAAAAATCCAACAAGTACTTTAGTGACCATGAAATGTTTTCCATGGACTTATGAAGATAAAATTGCTTTAATTGGTGACGCTTGTCATGCAATAGTTCCATTTTACGGGCAAGGAATGAATGCGGGCTTTGAGGATATTTCGATTCTTTATGAAATGATTGAAGAGTATGGAGATGATTGGAAAACGATTTTCTCTGAATATCAAAAATCCCGTAAACCAAATGCAGATGCTATTGCGGAACTTTCCTATCGTAATTTTATGGAAATGAGTTCTAAAACGGCTGACGAAAAATTCCTATTGCAAAAGAAAATCGAAAAATCATTCTCAGATAAATATCCGGAAAAATGGATTCCGCTTTATAGCAGAGTAACCTTTAGTGATCGTCCTTATGCCGAAGCTTTGGCTATTGGAGATTATCAAAATGCTATTATGGAAGAAATTTTGAAAATTGAAAACATCGAGAATATTTGGAATAGCGAAGCGGTAGAGAATAAAATTTTGGAGTTGCTGCAATAGTTTTTTAAGTTGTTTGCTTAAATATATTTACGATAGTTTAGTCTTTATTATCTACACTATTTATTCCTCACGGTGAACTTTAGTAAAATCGAAAGCAGGCTTGCAAATCGCAATATATTCACAGGGTTCATCAAAAGGATTGGAATATTGCACTCGAGTATTTTTCTCGATTTTTATAGATTGGCCAGCTTCAAGAATTACAACTTCATTTTCAATGATGAATTGCTTTTTCCCTTTTATGACATAGGTGTATTCTTCAAATTCAGGTGTTTGAAAGGGCTCGCTCCATTTAGGAGGCGCAATCATGTGAGCAATCGAAATTTCGGGATTGTTTGTGGTTGCAATTCCGTGATGTTCTTCTATTAATTTACCATCTGTTGTTGGAACTATAAAAGGAACTTTTTGAATAAAATATTTCTTCATCTTTAATATTACTTTTTGAAATACCCTTTTAGAGTTTTAATTCTAAAAGGGTAATGTAGAATGTTATTTTTTAAACATTTTTGTCAAAACACCAAAAGCACCCCTTATAAAAGTAGCACTGGTTAATACTTTTAAAACTGATTTCCCTACTACGCTAGCTGTACTTGGTCCTTTACTTTCCTCTTTTTTAGATGTTTTTTCTTGCTCTTGTTCTGCTGCTGCTTCTTCAATAACGGTAATTTTTTTATTTAGCATTTCATAAGCGCTTTCGCGGTCAATAAGTTCGCTATACTTTTTTACCAGTTTAGATTTGTTATTGATTTCCTGAATTTCACTCTCGGTTAAAATATCCATTCTGCTCATCGGGGCACGCATCATCGTAGCCGCAAGTGGTGTGGGAATTCCTTTTTCGTTTAATGCAGTAACGAGCGCTTCTCCAATTCCAAGGCTGGTTAAAATTTCATCAGTTTTATAAAATTCAGATGTAGGGTAATTATCAGCCGTTTGTTTAATAGCTTTTCGGTCATTGGCTGTAAAAGCTCTCAAAGCATGTTGAATCTTTAAACCCAATTGTGCCAAAACACCACTTGGGATATCCATTGGGTTTTGAGTGATGAAGTAAATCCCAATTCCCTTGGAGCGAATAAGTTTTACTATAGTTTCAATTTGTTCTAATAATACTTTACTGGCTTCGTTGAAAATTAAATGAGCTTCATCAATAAAAATAACTAATTCTGGTTGATCCGAATCTCCTTTTTCAGGCATTTGTTGGTAGATTTCGGCTAACAAACTCAACATAAATGTCGAAAATAATTTTGGTTTATCTTGAATGTCAGTCAGTCTCAAGATATTGATGTATCCTTTTCCATTTTCGTCAATGCGCATTAAATCTTCTACGTCAAAAGACATTTCTCCAAAAAACAGATCCGCTCCTTGTTGTTCCAATTCAATTATTTTTCTGAGGATAGTGCCCGTTGTTGAAGTAGAAATCTGGCCGTAGTGTTCCTCGATTTCATCTTTTCCCTCTTCTGTAATGTAATTGATTACTTTTTTTATGTCTTTAAGATCCAGTAAAGGCATTTTATTATCATCGCAGTATTTAAAAATAACTGATACCACGCCAGATTGCGTGTCATTCAAGCCTAATATTCTGGAGAATAATACAGGGCCAAACTCTGATATTGTTGCTCTAAGACGAACACCATTCTGTTCAGATAAAGTTAATAATTCAACCGGAAAACTTGAAACGCTATACGGAATGTTTATTTTAGCGTGCCGTTCGGTAATAAATGGTTTTTCTTCCCCCTCTTTGGCGATGCCGCTAAAATCTCCTTTTATGTCCATCATTAGTACCGGGATTCCAAAAGAGGATAATTGTTCCGAAAGTACTTGAATGGTTTTAGTTTTTCCAGTCCCTGTTGCTCCCGCAATCAATCCATGACGATTCAATGTTTTTAATGGTATTTTTACGTGAGCATCAGCCAAAGCCTCGCCGTCAAGTATCGCTCCGCCTAAAATAATGCTTTCTCCTTTTGAAATATAGCCGTTAGTAATGTGCTGTATGAAATCTTCTTTTCTGCTCATAATATGTTCGAATTAAAATTATTTGTAAGGTATTAATTTTTCTAATATGTATAAATAAAGTGTTAACTGCAGTTTTCTTGCTTTTTTATTGTTAATAACAAAAAAAAATATTTTTAACTATTTCGGCCTAGTTATTGAAATATTATCTCAATATGTCATAAAAAAGTATGTTTTTTTTTGTGAAATAACTCATTTGTTTGTTAATTTTGATATAAATGCAAACCAAAAATCGAAAAATATTTTTTTTGAATAAAATTAATTAGAATAAAATTAAAAAAAGTTTTTTTATTTAAACTAAAAATATAAATTTGCTCCACTACAAGTTTATTATAACTAAAAGAACAAATTATTTAAAACTATTAAAATTAAAAAAAAATGGCAAACGTTAAAAAAGAAAACGGTTCAAAAGGAGGAGGAATGATTTCAGGTATCATTATTGTAGCATGCGTTTTTGTTGGATGGTTAGTGTGGAATTTTATAATGGGGAATGGTGCGAATTTTGAAGGAGGAGTAAATACAGGTCACCCAATCCCTGGAAATTATTTAGCGATGGTGTACAAAGGGGGACCTATTGTACCGGTATTGTTAGGATTATTATTAATGGTGGTTGTGTTTTCATTTGAGCGTTTCGCAGTAATTTCAAAAGCTGCCGGTAAAGGAGATCTTGATCAATTCATGAAAAAAGTGCAAGGAGCTATCACTACAGGTGATATCGAAGGAGCTATAGATTCATGTGATAAACAAAAAGGTTCTGTTGCTAATGCAATAAAATCAGCTTTATTGAAATACCAAGACGTTAAAAAAGAAGGTTTAGATAGCGAAGCAGCTGCTGAAACTATACATAAAGAAATAGAAGAAGCTACTTCATTAGAGATGCCAATGTTAGAAAAACATATGACTATTCTTTCTACATTAGTTTCTTTAGGAACACTTGCTGGTTTATTAGGTACGGTTACGGGTATGATTAAAGCATTTGGTGCTTTGGCTGCTGCTGGTACTCCGGATCAAGCTGCACTTGCAAATGGTATCTCTGAAGCACTTATCAATACTGCTACAGGTATCGCGACTTCAGCGTTAGCTATTGTAGCTTATAACTTTTTTACTTCTAAAATTGATACTTTGACTTATTCTATTGATGAGGCAGGTAATACAATTGTAAATACTTACAGACACTACAGAAGTACACAAAAATAATTAATTATTTTATAAGAAAATAGCAGTCTTATTAAAGTGCTATTTTCTTATAAATATTAAAAAATATATTAATGGCTATAAAAATGTCCAAAAAAGCAGCGTCTATTGATATGACGGCTATGTGTGATGTGGCTTTTCTTTTGCTTACTTTCTTTATTTTGACTGCTACAGCTAAGATACCAGAAGCATTGCCAGTAGATACGCCTGCATCAACCGTTCAAACTAAGTTGCCAGAAACTGATTTAGCTACTATTACTGTTGGAGGAGGAAAAGTATTCTTTGACTTAAAAGGTAGAGAAGTTAGAAAAAGAACCCTGGAATTAATGGGCCAAAAGTATGGCGTAACTTTTACTGAAGATGATTCAAATAAATTTGCATTAATGGACGGTTTTGGTGTGCCAATTCAAAGTCTAAAGCAAATTATTGATATGAAAGCTGCTGATAGAGGGAAAGCAGGTCAACCAGGCGTTCCTAAAGATTCGCTTGATAATCAGCTGAAAGAGTGGATTTACAATTCTCGTATTGCAAATATTGAAATTGCAGACAAGGAATTGCAAATTGCTATAAAAGGTGATGCAAAAGAAGAATATCCAGCTATCAAACAAGTGATGGATATTTTACAAGATCAAAAAATCAACAGCTTCAATCTAGTTACTGGTTTGAGAGCAAAAGATAAATAACTAAAAAAAATACACTAAAATGGCTGAATTAAATACCGGCGACGGTGGTGGCAAAAAAGGTGGAAAAGTAAGAAGTAAAAAATCGAACTCAAAAGTAGATTTAACTGCTATGGTAGATTTAGCTTTCTTATTAATCACGTTCTTTATGCTTACTACTACGTTGTCTAAACCTCAATCGATGAGTTTGGGTTTGCCAGATAAGGAAGACGATAAAAATAAGGATAAGCCTATAAAAGTTGATGAAAACCGAACTATGACAGTATTATTAGGAGATAATAATAAAATGACATATTATATGGGTTTGTTAGCAACTCCAATAGCTGGTCCTAAAGATATTTCTTATGGTAAAGATGGTATTCGTAAAGAATTACTGAAAAGAAAAAAATCAGTAATAGAATATACAGGAAAGAAGGATAAAGGAATGATTGTAATTATCAAACCGAGTAAAAAATCAAATTACCGTAATTTAGTTGATATACTAGATGAAATGGCAATTGTTGATGTACCAACCTATGCAATTGTAAATGATTTTACACCTGAGGAACAAAAATTGTTAGAAGGTAAATAAGATTTCTTATTACTCAATAACCTAATAATTAAGAAAAATGAAATTAGATATATTCACAAACCAATGGCTTGAAATCGTATTTGAAGGGCGTAATAAGGCCTATGGTGCTTATGAGCTTAGAAAAACAAATACGAAGACTACGGTTAAAGCTCTTGTGCTTGGCGCGATTGTTTTCGCTCTTGCTGTTAGTGCGCCTCTTATCGTAAGTCTTCTTCCTGATAGTTCAGATGAAGCAGAAACATTAGACACTAAAATTACGGCAATAAAATTACCACCGAAGAAAGAAGAAGTTAAAAAAGATCTTCCTCCTCCTCCTCCTCCTCCTCCAAAAGTAGATCAGGTGAAATTTGTTAAGCCAGTTGTGGCTAAAGCAGAAGAGGTTACAGAAGAGCCGCCAAAAATTGTTGAAATAAAAGACAAAAAATTAGGGGCAGAAACTATAAAAGGAGATCCTGATGCTGAGTTAACTGTTGAACCAGTTGGTAACGGTCCTAGTGCAGTTGTAGAAGAGGATACTCAAATTTATAACACTGCTGGTATCGAGGTAAAGCCTGATTTTCCTGGAGGAATGGAGAAATTTTATAAATTTGTTGGTAGCAATTACCAGACTCCTGAAGAAGAAGGATTAAAAGGTAAAGTTTATGTTACTTTTGTAGTAGAAAAAGATGGTTCTTTAACAGATATTAAAGTAATTAGAGATATCGGTTATGGTACTGGAAAAGAAGCTATTCGCGTGTTAAAAAAATGTCCTAAATGGACACCTGGTGAACAAAACGGTAAAAAAGTGAGAGTACTTTATTCTTTACCTATTACTATCCAATCAGCAGAATAATGTTAAAGGGCATACTTATTAATATTCAGAAGAAATCGCTCAAAGAGCGATTTCTTCTTGTTTTGGGGATTTTGTTTTTCCTAGTTTATCTTGTCTTAGGTTTATTGATTATCTTTATGAAGAATTTTCCTCTAGCAATTCATGCTAATTATAGAATTGCTTTTGGCATATTACTTATTGTATACTCTTCTTTTAGGTTTTTTCGAATTATTAATGATAATAAACACTAGATTATGAAAAATTATGCTAAACTTCCGTATTTTATTTTTGTTTCAGTAATTATAATGTTCTTTGCCTGTAATCAATCTAAAAGTCCGAAAGGTAAAGAAACTATTCTAAAAGGTTCTGCATCTGTTTATGTAGATGAAACCTTAACTCCTATTCTTGAGGATCAAGTAGCTGTATTTGAAAGTAAATATGATGCTAAGATTAAACTTATTCCAAAATCAGAATCAGAAACAGTTAATTCTTTGTTCAAGGAAGAAGGCGCAATTGTTGTTTTGTCTAGGAATTTGACAACTGAGGAATTGAAAATTTTTGAACAGAGAAAAATTGTCCCTAAAATAACAGTTTTTGCTACGGATGCGGTTGCTTTTATCTCTAATAAAAGTAATAATGACACTATAGTGTCGTTAAAAGATGTGATTAGTTTTATGCAAGGTAAGCCAGTTACATCAATTAAAGGATTAGTCTTTGATAACCCAAATTCAAGTACAGTAAGATACATGAATTCTTTGGCAGGTATAAAAGCCATACCTGAGAAAGGTGTTTTTTCATTTAAAACTAATGATGAGGTTATTAAATATGTGTCAGAAAACGATGGAATGATTGGCGTAGTTGGAGTTAATTGGCTTTCTCAGCCACTACCAGTGATGCAAAAGTATGTTGATAACGTAAATACTTTAAATGTAAAAGGACTAACAGGAGATGGGGCATTTACGCCTTCACAAAATAATATTGCTGAAAGGAAATATCCTTTGGCACGTGATTTGTATATAATAAATTGTCAAGGATATTCTGGCTTGGGAATGGGCTTTGCTTCATTCGTTGCCGGAGATATAGGGCAAAGAATAATTTTAAAATCAGGATTACTTCCTATTCGTATTCCTGGAAGGAATATTACAATAAGAAATAAAAGTGGAAATGATAAAAAATAAATTAACTATAATAAAGATGAATAAATTTAAAATTTTTAGTGTTGCTTTATTGGCTTCGGTAAGCGTAAGCCAGGCTCAAGATTTAAATCAGGCAAAAAAAGCAATTGACGCAGAGCAATTTGAGAACGCAAAATCGATTTTGAAATCGATAATGAATACTAAACCATCTGGAAGAGTCTCGTTTCTTTTGGGTAATGTGTACCTTACACAAAATGTGGCTGATAGCGCTAAAATCTATTTTCAAAAGGGATTAAGTGCTGGCGATGGGGCTAAACTTAATTATATTGGATTAGCTCAATTAGAATTAGATAACGGAAATGTTGCAGCAGCACAAACTAATTTTGCATTGGCTTCTAAAGATTTGAAGAAGAAAGATGTTGAGGAATTTGTTTATATTGGGAAAGCTTATATGGCAGCTAATAAACCTGATTATAAAAGTGCACTATCTATTTTAAGTAGAGCGAAAATTAATAATCCACAAGATGCGCAAGTTTTACTTGAACTGGGGAATGCTTTTTATGGTGATAAAAACCAGAATGAAGCTTACGTAGCGTATCGTGATGCTTTTACGGCTGATCCAACTTTGATTAGAGCTAAAATGCAATTAGGTGTTTTACTTAAAGGAGCTAAAGCATATACAGAAGCGGTAAAAGCGTATGATGCTGTAATCGCGACAAATGCAAGCTACGGACCAGTTTATCGTGAATTAGCTGAGACCTATTATTTATGGGGAAGAAATGAGCCGGCTAAAGGTAAAGAATACCTTCAAAAAGCATTGGATTATTATGAGAAATACATGAGTTTAACGGATTATTCTATGGCTTCTCGTATGCGTCATGCTGACTTTTTAATCTTAGCGGGTGACTATAAAGCATTAGAAGTTGAGGCTAATAAAATGAAAGAACTGGATAAAGTTAATCCTAGAATTTTACGTTATTTAGGCTTTGCTGCATATGAAAATGGAAATGTTGATGTTGCAATTCAATCATTAGAAAGTTTTATTGCAACTCCTGCAAATAAAGTACTTGCTGTAGATTATCAATATTTAGGTTTTTCTAAGATTAAAAAGGCAATAAGTGTTGATGGTAAAACGGTAGATCCTACTCTTTTTAACAATGGTATTGCGGATATTAAGAAAGCGGTTGAAATGGAAATTACTATCACTAATAATCTAGCTGATCTTGGAAAAAAATTGTACGAACAAAAATTATTCAAAGAAGCAGGCGCAATTTATGAAATTGCAACTACAAATAAAGAATCTAGAAATTATTTGCTTGACAATTTTTATTTAGGAAACTCATTATACTATGACAATACTAGAAAAGATGTTGTGAAACCAGATTCTATTGCGTTGCAAAAAGCTGACGTAGCTTTTGGAAATGTTATCGAAGCATCTCCTTCTACTCAAGATGCTTATATCTTTAGAGCAAGAACTAATAGATTGCTTGAAAAAGATGACATGATGGTAAAATATTATGAAGACTATATTAAAGTTGTTACTGAAAAAGGTGCTGAAGAATTAGAAAAAAAGGCAACAAAAGCTAAAGTTATAGAGTCATATAATAACGTTGCTGCAAGTTATGCTAATACAGACAAAGCTAAAGCGATCGAATACTTTAACAAAACACTTGCGTTAGATCCAACAAATAATTATGCAATTGAATCTTTGAAAACTTTGAAATAAACAAGGTTTTTTTAAATACTAAAACCGATAGTTTCAAAAGAACTATCGGTTTTTTTTTGAGCATAATCTTTTGGATTAATTGGTGTAATCCGTCCTGTTATCCGCTCTTTTTTCGGTTGTCAAGCCCTGAAAAAGATGGTGCTTTATCCAGGGTAATAGTTATTATTAGTGTTTTTCAGAAAGCATTTTCCAATATCAAATTAACTCATTTTCAAATTAACTATCTTTGCACTTTAAAATTAAATAATGTTATCAAAAGAAATACAATTAGAAGTTAATAAAGGTGCCATGCTACCATTAATGGAAGAATTCTATACTATTCAAGGGGAAGGATTTCATACTGGGACAGCAGCATACTTTATTAGAATTGGTGGATGTGATGTGGGTTGTCATTGGTGTGATGTTAAAGAAAGTTGGAATGCTGAATTACATCCTCCAACAGGTATTGATTTAATAGTTACAAATGCAAGCAAATACTCAGAAACTGTTGTTGTTACTGGTGGTGAACCTTTAATGTGGGATATGACTTTGTTGACGCAAAAGCTAAAAGAGAATAATAGAAAAGTTCATATTGAAACTTCAGGAGCATATCCGCTTACAGGAGCCTGGGATTGGATTTGTTTGTCTCCAAAGAAAAATAAATTACCGACACAAACTGTTTATGATAATGCACATGAGTTGAAAGTTATCATTTATAATAAACATGATTTTATTTTTGCTGAAGAGCAAGCTGAAAAAGTAAATAGTAATGCCATTCTATTTCTGCAACCTGAATGGAGTAAAAAAGAAGAAATGACTCCGCTGATTGTAGATTATGTGATGAATAATCCGAAATGGCGCGTTTCTTTACAAACGCATAAATATTTGAATATTCCTTAAAAATTTAAACCCCAAACAACAAATTGCTGTTTGGGGTTTTAAATTAAATATAGTTTAAACTAGTTTTGGACTGCTTACTTCTTGCAATCTGATTGCCTAGTGGACATTGTTCCTTAGAACTACCAGCCTTTTTGTTTTTTTAATGCTGTGATATGTGCTAAATGATGGTTTCCATGCCAAGCATAAGTTCCTATTATTTCTTTAATTTTAAATTGCTTGTTATTTTCAGGATGAATAAAGGTTTTTTCTAAGTCTGCTTCAGATAGACTATTCATTAAATATGCCAAGCGAAAGTGTAAACCTTCCAGAAAAGAAAGAGTAGGTTGAATAGGCATTGTTAAATTATCATGTAATTCAGCCCAACGATCTTCGTGATAGAATTTTATTATTGGATTATCTTCGGTCAGCGCCCATTTGATCCTGATGAAACAATTCATGTGACTGTCGGCACAATGATGAATTACTTGACGAATAGTCCAGCCATCTTGTCGATACGGTGTTTCGAGTTGTTTCTCGGTTAAATAAAGTACTTCTTTTTTTAATCGTTCTGGGAAACTGTCGATTTCTGCTATTTTAGTATTGAGATAATCGCTTGAATATATTTCCGGGACGATAAATTTCCCGATAGGATAACGTAATTTTTCTAATGCTGAGTTGTTCATAATATAATGTTTTCTTTTAAATCGAAAGTTTAGCTAAGTAGTCATAATGCTCTCCTTCAAGAATTAATTCGCTTTGTAATCCATTGGCAAAAGCCGCATTTTGCAAGGTGTTATAATCCAAATAAAGCCAAGGAAATTGGTCTTCTTTCTCGTTTTTATAACATATTGTAAAAGTCAATTCGCCGTAATAACCGTTACTTGGAATCCATTTTCCACCATCTTCATCATTATCAAACATGTAAATTATATCCGAAGAATCAATTAGAATTTGTCCGTTTGAGTTTAGCAAGCTTCTTAGTTTCTGTAAAAATTTAGTTGTGTCTTTTAGTGTTCCAAAAATGCCGGTACCATTCATTAATAATAAAATGGTATCAAATTTATTTTTAGAATTATCAGAGTCCATTTCAAGAATGTTTTGAACTTGAGCATTTTTCAAACCTCGTAGTTGACAGGCTTCAATTGCATTTTGAGAAATATCAATCGAATGAACATCAAAATTTCTTTCGTTTTGTAAATACAAACTATGGCTTCCAGCACCACAACCTACATCCAAAATTTTTCCCTTTGCCAGTTGTAAAGCTTTCTGCTCCAGTTTTGGCATCTCATCATAAGAACGAAATAGATATTCAACACTCATTTCATCTTCTTCGGAAATGGAGGTTTCTGTAATTAAATCTTCCGGGGAATTATTAGTTTGAAAATCAAGTATGGCTTTGCCAAAAAGGTCTTTCATTATAGTTGATGTATTAATTTGGTAATTTGTTGATTTGTTTTAAGTAATTTCGCGGAATGTTTTATCGAATAACCGAAAAAAAAAATCTACGAATGAATAATATTTTAAACAATCTTCCTAAAGAAGCCAAAGATAAGCATATCGAAAATAAAAAGTATTTCGATAAGCTGAAAAAGAAGACGCCAAAGAATTTGGATTACGTGATGCAGGATTTACATGACGCCGAATTTAAGAAAACGGATTGTTTAAAGTGTGCGAACTGCTGTAAAACTACTGGACCATTATTTACGGATGCCGACATTGAGCGTGTTTCTAAATATTTGCGTCAAAAACCACAACAGTTTACCGAGCAATATCTTCGCATTGACGAAGACAGGGATTATGTGTTGCAAAGTGTGCCGTGTACTTTTCTGGATAATGAAAATGCATGTATGATTTATGATGTTCGACCTAAGGCCTGCAGAGAATTTCCACATACGGATAGAAAAAAGTTTCAGCAGATAACAGATCTGACACTAAAAAACGTTGCTATTTGTCCCGCTGCATTTAACATTGTTGAAGAAATGAAGAAGAAATTGCCTTTCTAACTAATTTATGGCAAGTCTTGCTTCTTGTTTCTTTTTTAATATATCAAATATTGGGCTCTCAGTTCCTTGAACTCAATTAATCCTTTTTTCCAACTTTCTCTGATTTTACCTTCCGAAGTTCCAGCTTCTATTTGCTGTTGCAATTTTTTAGTTCCTGCAAGTTTGGTAAAAAAAGGATTGAAGAATTTCGATTTGTCCGTTGTAGTTTGATACGCTTTAATTATCCATTTCAATTCGAGTTGATTCAGTCTTGAATGTGTTGACAAATCTTCGCCATAACAAAGTACTCCATTGTAAACTGGTTTTTGTGCTCCAAAATTTGGTTTAGGAATAAAACTAAAATCACTTTTCGGTAAATAAGGAGAACCATAAATTTGAAATTGTTTTTCAGTTCCCCTTCCTACACTCACATTTGTGCCTTCAAAAAGACATAAACTCGCATAAAGATTCACGGCTTGGTCATTCGGAAGATTCGGTGAAGGTTTTACTGGTAAGCTATAATTCATTTTTCGATTGTAATTAATGCAGGGAATAACGGTCAATTTACATTGCTCTTCATTCTTTAACCATTTTTCACCATTTATCATTTGCGCATATTCGCCAATTGTCATTCCGTGAAGTAAAGGAATTGGATGCATCCCCACAAAACTGGTGAATGCTTCCTCAAGAATTGGTCCGTCTACAATACGTCCGTTAGGATTTGGTCGGTCAAGAATTAAAAGTGGAATATTATTTTCGGCACAGGCTTCCATAATATAATGTAAGGAAGAAATATAAGTGTAAAATCGAGCTCCCACATCTTGCAAATCAAAAACCATAATGTCAATTCCAGCGAGTTGCTCTGATTTCGGTTTTTTATGGTCTCCATATAGTGAAATAATTGATAGTCCCGTTTTAGAATCTTTCCCATCAACCACATGTTCGCCTGCATCAGCAGTTCCACGAAAACCATGCTCTGGGGCAAATATTTTTTGGATAGCAATGTTTTTTTCTAATAGAAAATCTACTAAATGCGTTTTATTGGAGAGAATCCCAGTTTGATTGGTTACAATCCCAATTTTCTTGTCCTTTAATAATGGTAAATAGTTGTTGTAATTATCTCCTCCTGTCTTTATTTTTGTTTTTGGATTGTTTTCAACTTTTTCTAAATCGGATTTTATACTTCCCCTTGTATCTGTTTTTCTGGCAGAACAGGAAGTAGAAATGATTGTTAAGAATATATAATAAAGCGATATTTTAAAAAATGAGTTCATATATAGGTTCAAATAAAATTAATGGCAATTAGTGTAGTTCGTGTTTTAGCTGTATTTTTGGCTTTGGCAACGCAAACTGGCGGAGCAAATCCAAATTAGAAACACAATCAAATTGAATTTAGAATATTTCATAGCTAAACGACTCATCACTGCTAAAGATTATAAAAGTAGCATATCTGCACCAATTATAAAAATTGCAATCTCGGCAATTGCCATTGGCATGATTATGATGATTGTTTCAGTAGCAACCGGAATAGGACTGCAGCAAAAAATCCGAGAGAAGGTTTCAGCCTTCAACGGACATATTATTATTTCAAATTATGATAACAATCAATCTGAAGTTACGCTGATACCCATTTCTAAAAAACAAGATTTTTATCCGAAGTTTACATCTGTTCCCGGAGTTGAGCACATCCAAGCGATTGCCAGCAAAGCTGGAATTATTAGAACCGAAACTGCTTTCGAAGGGATTATTTTCAAAGGAGTGGGGAACGATTATAAATGGGATAATATAAAGGAGTATCTCGTTTCAGGTAAATTACCTGATTTTTCAAAAAATATAAATCAAGAAGTACTGATATCACAATTCCTTGCAAATAGATTGAATTTGAAAGTAGGCAATCTGTTCAATACATTCTTCATTAAAGAAGATCAAAATCAGTTGCCCAATATTCGAAGATTTAAAATCACGGGAATTTTCAATTCTGGCTTTCAAGAATTCGATGCTACCTATATAATAGGAGATATCCGCCACATGCAGCGTATCAATAAATGGGCTCCAGACCAAATCGGCGCTTTCGAAGTTTTTGTAGACGATTTTAATATTATAGAATCTACGGGAGAGCAGGTCTATGCACAAACAGCATCAACATTAGACAGCAAAACTATAATCGAAAAATACAGTTACATATTCGAGTGGCTTCAACTATTCGATTTCAACATCATCGTTATATTAGTAGTCATGATTCTTGTCGCTACCATTAATATGGTTGTTGCACTACTGGTCTTAATATTAGAAAGAACCCAAATGATAGGAATACTAAAAGCATTAGGAGCCGATAATTGGTCAGTCCGAAAAATATTTCTCTACAATGCCTTTTACCTTATCGTAAGAGGATTGTTTTGGGGTAATCTTATCGGAATCTCATTATTGTTAATTCAGCAACAATTCGGCATAATCCAACTGAATCCTGAAAATTACTACGTCAATCAAGCACCAGTATATCTAAATTGGGGATATATCCTTTTATTAAATCTAGTCACGGTCACAGTTTGTTTCTTGGTATTATTAATTCCTTCCTATATAATAACCAAAATTTCACCAGTCAAAGCAATACGTTTTGATTAAAATATCATTTGGGCGTTCCCCATTATAAAAAAAGAGGCAATTATCGTTATAGGTAATTGCCTCTTTTTTATAATGGGTCGGGCTATTCGCTTCAAGTCCTCAAAAAATTCCATTTCATTGCATTTTTCTGCGGGCTTTCCGCTGCTATCCCTAACGCGGGTAGCGTTTCAATCGACTTTATGATTTCGCCGAAGGATAAATCACATCAATAATATACCTAGAGTTTCCTTATATAGGAGGAGGAGTTCTATTTAGAATATTATGATTTCGAGTACCTATATATAATGTTGTTCCTGTTTTTTTATCGATAAAGTATGGAGAGGGTCGGGTAGATGAAAAAACTTTCGTTTCAAGAGTCATGTTTTCAGTGGGTTAAATTTTAAGTTAAGGAAATATGAAAAAAAGTGATTAAAAAAGCTTGTTAAAGCGAATAAAGGTGGTACTTTTGCACCCGCAATGACGCATACGTTCTTTAATAGACTGGCAAGTAAACTGGATTAAAGGAGAAAATTTATTTTCTAAAAAAGATTCTAAAAAGCTTGTGAGATTAGAAAACGCTTGTTACATTTGCACCCCGCAAAA
>NZ_JBLNKU010000012.1:0-149116 GCF_048158545.1 Flavobacterium melibiosi
ACGAACTTCCCCCTTGCGCCTCAGTTGGTGTCCAGCTGAAAGCACCTGCAGTTGTGATACTCATTCCTGCGGCAATTGATGTTGCATCTAATGTATAGGTCAATGTTTGGGAGGGAACATCCTGATCGGTAGCCGTAGCTGTGAAAGCCAAATTAACCTGTTCGTTCACGTTTTGGCCTCCAATTGCTGTAAGTACAGGAGCTACGTTTACTTCATTAACCACAATACTGAACGTTTCGGTATCGGTAAGATTCGGTAGGTTTGCACCGTCGTCTGTAACAGTAACAGTTACCGGATACGAGCTTCCGCCTTGCGCCTCAGTTGGTGTCCAGCTGAAAGCACCTGCAGTTGTGATACTCATTCCTGCGGCAATTGATGTTGCATCTAATGTATAGGTCAGTGTTTGGGATGGAATATCCTGATCACTGGCCGTAGCGGTGAAGGCTAAATTAGCCTGTTCGTTCACGTTTTGGTCTCCGATTGCTGTAAGTACCGGAGCCACGTTTACCTCTGCAACCGCAATACTGAACGTTTCGGTATCGGTAAGGTTCGGTACTCCGCTGTCTGTAACAGTAACAGTTACCGGATACGAACTTCCCCCTTGCGCCTCAGTTGGTGTCCAGCTGAAAGCCCCTGCAGTTGTGATACTCATTCCTGCGGCAATTGATGTTGCATCTAATGTATAGGTCAGTGTTTGGGATGGAATATCCTGATCACTGGCCGTAGCGGTGAAGGCTAAATTAGCCTGTTCGTTCACGTTTTGGTCTCCGATTGCTGTAAGTACCGGAGCCACGTTTACCTCTGCAACCGCAATACTGAACGTTTCGGTATCGGTAAAACCACATGTTCCATTTTCTGTTACAGTAACGGTTACCGGATACGAACTTCCCCCTTGTGCCTCAGTTGATGTCCAGCTGAAAGCACCTGCAGTTGTGATACTCATTCCTGCAGCAATCGATGTGGCATCTAATGTATAGGTCAGTGTTTGGGATGGAATATCCTGATCACTGGCCGTAGCTGTGAAGGCTAAATTAGCCTGTTCGTTTACGTTTTGGTCTCCAATTGCTCCTAATACAGGAGCAGTACCCACAGTTAGCACTGCCGTAGTGGATGTTGAAGAAGAACATCCTCCATTAACAATTACATCATAGTTCCCTGCATCTCCAGCTACTAGTGATGCTATAGAATAAGTAGTAGTTGTTGCCCCAATTATATTAACATTATTTTTACGCCATTGATATGTTAATCCTGTCCCAGGTGCAACCACAGAAAATGTAACCGATTGTCCTACACACTTTGAACTACTCGTTGGCTGACTAGTTATTGGTGGCGCGGAAATTAATCGAATATCATCAATCCTAAAATCCGGGTTAGAACCACCATTTGAAGCAGTATTCCTGAACCTGATTCTTAAATTGGCCGCTGCTGGTAATGATTCTGTAGCCACCCGATAATACCAACCGGTAGTCCCCGATCCTGTAGGCAAAGACGTAAAAAATAATGGACTATAGATGCTTCCATTAGTACTATATTCAACTATTAATTCAGAACCATTCGACCCGGTAACACTTTTAAAGATGGCAAATGCCAATTGCACATTACTTAATCCAGCTGAACTAATATCTGCAATTTGGAAAACACTTCCACCTGATGTACCTTTCGGTAAAAAAATATTCGCATTACCTGATGCCCAAGGGTAGTCAGTACTTGTAGAAGAAGAAGAAGCATTACTTATGTTGCCACTTCCAGACATACTATAGGCGTCATTATCAAATCCATCAGCAGATTCATGTGATGCAATAGTGGTAGTGTTCGAAACATTTCCTATCGATTCATTGAAAATAATATTTGACGGGGTTCTACATACATACGTAAATCCATTTGTCAATACCGTAGAGGAAGAAGCGTTGGGACCATTCACCAGAACCGTTACAGTTCCTACAGCATGAGCTGGGATTGTAATAGTGTTTAATGTAGTGCTATTTGCTCTATTTGCGCTTACTGGAGTAGCAGTTCCAAAAGTTATGGTGTATGCACCTGAATCGAATGAAGATCCAGATCCAGCAATAGTTGCTACTGTACCACCAAGAATCGTATCTGCGTTTGGACTTACTTTATTTGCTGCATCCGTAAAGTTCACAAAAGCTTGCATAGCGCTAGTCTGCCCAGTTGCTGTTAGTAAAAAAGCAACTCCAATATGGCTTATTCTTATTAAGAACTTGTCATTATAGATATTACCATTAGAGTCGGCCACAGTAATCAAGTCATGCGGTAGTAAACAGGTCGCGGGCTTAGGAGTTTCATCAAGATGTAAGTTTACGGTTTCTCCAGGTGTCCATCCACTACCAGAAATAATCACATACTCACCAGGCGCATAATCATCTTTATCCGTGATTACAGTCGCCTGCCCAAAAGCCGCACTTGCAAAAAACAAATTTGCAATTAAAAAAACAATAGTTAAAAATCCAGATTTGCGTAGAAATGTTTTCATATTTATTGAATTAAAATAATAAAATAACGAATACTATATGCCTAACTATAAAATGTAAACCAATAGAATGAAGTTTCTATTTTTTTGATTTATCTCAATTGGAATCTTTAGAAAAAAAGTTTTTTTTAAACAAAAAAATCTTACATAACCTCTTAAAATTCATTAACTTAAATACTAAATTATACAATTAAGAATACATTAATCCAATTTTTAATACATTTCCGATTAAAGGAATAAAAAAAACTGTGAACTACATATTTTGTAATTTTCAGAGGAAATAAAAAAATTTAATTAGGAAATTTGTTGCCTTTTGAATCCCATTTTCAATTTGAATCGATGAAAATTTGGCTTAAACAGACTCCTTTTTTTTCTTTAGGAAGAAGAAGACTACCAACAAATAAATTGTAAGCATATATCACAAGAAGTGCACTTTGTTTTAAAAATATTTAGAGGAAGTCCAACCGTGCATAAGAATTCCTAAGCGGCTTATATTTCCTTGAAGTACAGAAATCCCCAGTAAACACTACCTTTACAAGTCATTTTTAAAGAGGTGACTGCTTCTCTCTACCTCTTTTATGCTAAGATAGGCCTAAAAAAAACCTGCCCAATTTAAATGGACAGGTCTACTATTTGTGAAAAAAAAAGGGATTTATTTTTTGAATTTGGAGATTCCGGTTTTTAACCAACTTTCATATTCTTCAACTCCGACATAACTTATGGTTGGTGAAGTCTCGTTTAAATTATTTCCTTCCATATCTGTTAAGACATACAACGGTTGAGTATTGGTTTTGTATTTCGAAATCATAAAATCAGTCCACTTATCACCTATGGTTTCGATTTCGGCTCCAGTAGTTTTAGAAATATGGTGTTCGCTTTTAGGTAATTCGCGTTTATCGTCTACATACAAAGAAATTAAAACAACATCATTATTCAAAATGGAAAAAATACGCTCATCAGACCAAACATTATTTTCCATTTTTCGGCAATTCACACAAGCATAACCTGTGAAATCAAGCATGATCGGTTTATTCACCGATTTAGCATAAACCAGACCTTTTTCATAATCATCGAAAACCACTAGTCCGTGTGGCCCGCTTTTGGCGCCTTCAGGTAAAATGGCCGTTTCAGCTTTACCTGAGCCTCCAAAACCCATTGGACTTTCACTATATTCCATTGGAGGAGGAAAAGCATTAATTAATTTTAATGGCGCTCCCCAAAGTCCTGGAATTAAATAAATGGTAAACGTCAAAACCAACAATCCCATCAACAATCTTCCTACTGAAATATGAGTAATAGGACTATCATGTGGTAATGTGATTTTTCCAAATAAATACAATGCCAATGTTCCAAAAACAGCAATCCAAATCGCTAAGAATACTTCTCTTTCCAATAAATGCAATTGCAAAACCAAATCAGCATTCGATAAAAATTTGAAAGCCAGGGCCAATTCCAGAAAACCCAAAACTACTTTTACGGTATTTAGCCATCCACCAGATCTTGGTAGCGAATGCAACCAGCCTGGAAACATCGCAAATAACATAAATGGTAAGGCTAAAGCCAAAGAAAATCCCAGCATTCCAATTATTGGAGCGATTCCTCCCTTAGAAGCCGCCTCAACCAGAAGTGTCCCCACAATTGGACCGGTACAGGAAAACGAGACAATTGCCAACGCCAATGCCATAAACAATATTCCTACTATTCCTCCTCTATCAGCTTGGCTGTCTACTTTATTTGCCCAGGAATTTGGCAACATAATCTCGAATGCTCCAAGAAATGAAGCAGCAAAAACAATCAATAAAACAAAGAATAGTATATTAAACCAGACATTGGTGGACAATGCATTCAGGGCATCTGCACCAAAAATCCATGTCACTAAGAATCCCAATACCACATAAATAAATATTATTGAAATACCGTAGATAATGGCATTTCTAATTCCTTTTGCTTTTGATTTACTTTGTTTGGTAAAGAAGCTTACCGTCATCGGAATCATCGGAAAAACACAAGGCGTTAGCAAAGCGGCAAATCCTGATAAAAAAGCAATGAAGAAAATAGACCATAATCCTCTTTGAGAAGCGGGCTTCGGTATTGAAATTTCTGATTTTATAGGAATAACAGTTTCTTTAACCTCCTCTTTTGATACTATTGTATCGGTTATTACAGTAGGTGTCTCTGCAACTGCAATCTTAGTTTCTGAGTTTAAAGGAATAACGAAAGTAAATTTTTTCTCCAGATTAATACATACCTCTTTACAAACCTGGTAATTCAATTCGGTTTCTATTTTTGCAATATTCGGGTTTATTATCGTAATTTCTTGTTGAATTTGCGCTTTTTTCTCAAAAAATGTTTCATTAACCTCAAAAACATCGTTGAAAGCAGTCCTCGTTTTACTTTCCTTAGCTTTGCCAACTAAGTTAAAATTTCCTTTTTGATTTTTAAAAATGATTTCCAAAGGCAATGGCCCACCATCCGGTGTAAACTGTGAGTACAAATGCCAATCATTTTCTATGACAGCATTAAAAGTAAGGATATAATTATTCTCGGATTTTTTTTCAATTTTGGTTGTCCATTTTGCAGGATCAAGAATTTGGGCATTTACGTTGGCCAAAGCCAAAAAAGCAAAAAGTATAAATAGTAATTTTCTCATTATTCTAATTGTATTTTAAGTATGTTTTGTGTTTCGTTTTCTATTCTAAAACGATTATCCTGACGAATGCCAACTATCCAAACAATTTCAGTTTTGGAACATAAAAGCCAAGTATTTTCTTTATCAATCAACGATAATTTTTCATCCTTAAATAATTTACTCACTTTTTTAGATTTACCGTCCATCCCAAAAGGATGAAAAACATCTCCTTCATTCCAATGGCGTAAAACCAAAGGAAACTGTAATTTATTGGCGTCAACAAAGATAGTTTTATTTGAAACGATACTAATGTCGGCTACTTTACAAAACGAAAGATTTAAGGGAATCTTAACTTTTTTCTGATTTTCTTCAATTAAATATTCTTTGTTTTCATCTACGAAATTTATCGGGCTTAGGATTAAGGAATCTCTGTCTTTCAACAGTCGAAACTCGGAAGAAAAAACCTGCTTACCCGATTGACTTTCTACCAAATCATAAATATCTTCCCAGGCCGAAAACTGAAACTCTTTCAACCATTGGTACAAATACGATTTATAATTGGGCAATTTTTTCAATTGGTTCAAATCAAAATAAATATTGCCTTCTTGCTTCTTGGCCACTTGCTGGTATACAATAATGGCCGCATCCTCAACCATAGCTTCCGCTTCCTGCAAATAGGTTTGCGTTTTATGAAAAGACGAAAGGAAATTTGGATTTAATTCCTTCATCATCGGAACTACATGATGCCGAATTTTATTCCGAAGATATTTATCGGATACATTACTACTGTCCTCTCGCCACTGAATAGTATTTTCTTTGGCATACGTTTCAATTTCTTGTCTGGAAAATAGTAAAAAAGGTCGAATTACTTTTTCATTTTGTTCCGGAATACCTGTTAAACCTTCTAATCCTGTTCCTCGTGTAAGATTAATAAGAAAGGTTTCTATGTTATCATCAGCATGATGCGCAGTGAGAATATAGTCGAATTTTTCCGTTTCCAATAATTCATAAAACCAATTGTAACGTAACTCTCGAGCTGCAACTTGAGTGGATAGCTTATAATCTTCCGCAAATGCTTTGGTGTCAAATTGTGTTATAAATACCTGAATATCATTTGCGACAGCATATTCCTGAACAAAATCCTGATCTCCAAAACTTTCCATACCACGAAGTTGAAAATTGCAATGTGCTATTCCTATTTTGTATTCTAATTGTTGAAATAAATGTACCATTACCATACTGTCAATTCCTCCACTTGTAGCAAGAAGTAGTTTTTTTCCGTTCAAAAATTGGAAATTATGAAGAAGATGATTTTGGAATTTCTGTAGCATTTTCAAATTTAATTAATTCATTTTTGATTTAGCTTAAAACGTCTCGCATGGCTTTGGCTTTAAGCAAACATTCCTCATACTCCTTTTCAGTAATTGACTGAGCGGTTATGGCACTTCCCACTGAAAAAGAAACGTATTGCTTTTCCTGATTGTACAAAATACTTCGGATAACCACATTGAAATCGAAATCCCCATTTGGTGTAAAATAACCGACTGCCCCACTGTACAAACCACGCTTTGTTTCTTCCTGCTCTTCGATAATTTTCATTACTGAAATTTTGGGTGCTCCAGTCATGCTTCCCATCGGAAAAGTAGTTTTAAGAACATCCACAACGGAGTACTTGCTATCCAATTTTGACGTTACCGTAGAAATCATTTGGTGCACCTGCATAAACGAATAAATTCCACATAATTCTGTTACTTCAACCGTTCCTTTTTGTGCGGTTCGAGACAAATCATTTCGGACTAAATCCGTAATCATAATATTTTCAGCTCTTTCTTTTGGATCTATAGCCAATTGCATTCTAGATTTTTCATCTTCAATTGGTTCAGAAAATCGTTTCGAAGTTCCTTTAATGGGCTGCGAAATAATTAATTTTCCTTCCTTTTTCAAATAGCGTTCCGGCGTTGCCGAAAGTAAAAAATGTTTGTTATTCTTAAAAAAAACCGCAAATGGCGGTTGAGAAATTTCGTTTAGTTTTATAAATTTTTCGATTGGATCTATAATTGCATTTTCAGCAAAAAACTCCATACAAAAATTAGCTTCGTAAATATCACCTTGATGAATGTGTTCTACTATTTTGGCCGCTTTTTCAAGATAACTTTCTCTTGAAATTCGCTGCTCAATTTTTATTTGTAAGCCCTGAATACTGAAATCTGAATACGGAGTATTTATTTCTTCAAAATCTCCCTCAACTTCATCATCACACATATTGAGATATTGAATTTCGAGCTCATTTCCTTTTAATAAAAAAAGTTTTTTAGGTTGAAAGAAAAATAAATCCGGAAAATTCAGTCCGTCAAAATTATTCGATTGTAAATCTTCTATATCATTTTTTAAATCATATGATAAATAGCCAAAAAGCCAATCTTTTGTAATTTGCTGGTATTGTTTTAAATCCTCAAAAGCATTATGATAGTCCGTTTTAATGGAAGTAAAAGCATCAACTGCAAGTATACAATCATAACTGGAATAATCTTGCGGGTAATCATTGCTATCCATAAAAATGACTTCACGGAATTGTTGGGACCAAAATAAAAGTTGCTTTTTGAACAGCTTTTGATTCGAAATTTGCTTATAAATTGAGGTTCTCAATAATTAGATATTTGTAAAATTCAAAATTACAATAAAAAATTTCCTTCAATAAGAGATTACTGTAAAAATTAACCTCTTTTTTTGTAAATTTGTAATAGTATGATGACTTATTTTTTTAATCTTTATAAATCATTCCCATCATGGCTTCAAAAATCTTCGTCAATTTAGCGGTCAAAGACCTTAAAAAATCAATTGTTTTTTTTACAAAATTAGGTTTTACTTTCAATCCGCAATTTACCGACGAGTCTGCTACTTGTATGATAATAGCAGAAAATATTTTTGCTATGTTACTTACGGAGGAACGTTTTAAAGACTTTACAAAAAAGGAAATCTGTAATGCCCACAAAAATACTGAAGTTTTACTTGCAATAGATACCGAAACTAAAGAAAAAGTAGATGAAATGGTTAAAAATGCGGTTGATGCCGGCGGCTCAATTTATATGGAGCCACAAGATGATGGGTGGATGTACGGACATAGTTTTGCCGATTTAGATGGGCATCAATGGGAAATCTTCTACATGGATGAAAGTGCTGTCCCCCAATAATAATTCTCTAATGTGTAACCAATAAAACCATATATCATGAAAATTGCAATCATTATTATTCGATCTTTACTTGGACTTCTTTTCCTTTACACCTCAATTAGCTTTTTTTTACATTTATCTCCTGAGCCGGAAACGACCGGAAACTTCAAAGCATTTAATGTAGGTTTAATGGCATCTACCTATTTGATCCCTTTAGCTAAATCCTTGGAATTTCTTTGTGGATTGTCATTTATTACTGGCCGGTATGTAACACTATCTAATCTTATCATTTTACCAGTTACTTTAAATATCTTATTGATTAATTTTTTCCTGACCCCAGAAAACATGCCAATTGCTTTGTTTGTATTTTTAGGAAACATATTTTTAATTTACAGTCATTGGGAAAACTATAAAGGTTTATTTGTGGCTAAAGGCTAAATAAACTTACCTCTTTGAAATAAAGAAACCCGCTCAATTGAACGGGTTTCTTTATTTTTAACACGAAATTTAATTATCTAATTTCAGATTCTTTAATTACACATGCAGAGCTCTATTGTCTGTAGCGGCTAATGCAGCTTCTTTTATTGCTTCTGCAAATGTTGGATGTGCGTGAGACATTCTTGAAATATCTTCAGCAGATGCTTTGAATTCCATTGCAGTCACCGCTTCAGCAATTAAATCAGCACAACGAGCTCCAATCATATGAACTCCCAACACTTCATCCGTTTTTGCATCAGCAAGAATTTTTACAAATCCATCTAAATCTCCACCAGCACGAGCACGACCTAAAGCTTTGAAAGGAAAACTTCCTGATTTAAAATCTACTCCAGCTGCTTTCAATTGCTCCTCAGTTTGTCCTACAGCAGCCACTTCTGGCCAAGTATAAACAACTCCCGGAATCAAGTTATAATCAATATGTGGTTTTTGACCTGCTAAAATTTCAGCAACCATTGCTCCTTCTTCTTCTGCTTTGTGTGCTAACATTGCTCCACGAACAACATCACCAATAGCATAGATATTAGGAACTGAAGTTTGCAAATGATCATTTACTTCAACCATTCCTCTATCCGAGATTTTCACTCCCGCTTTATCTGCATTCAATCCATCAGTATATGGACGACGTCCAACAGACACTAATGAATAATCTCCTTCAAGAGTTATCGTTTCTCCTTTTGCATTTTCAGCTTGAACTACAACACCCTCACCATTTCTTTCTACAGATTTCACTTTATGAGAAACGTAGAATTTCATACCTTGTTTCTTCAATACTTTAGTCAATTCTTTAGACAATGAAGCGTCCATTCCTGGAATAATTCTATCCAAATATTCTACAACAGAAACTTGCGCTCCTAATCGCAAATACACTTGCCCTAATTCAATCCCAATTACTCCACCACCAATAATAACTAAGTGTTTTGGAACCTCTTTAAGTTTCAACGCCTCTGTAGAAGTGATGATTCTTTCTTTATCAATTTTGATAAATGGCAAAGAAGATGGTTTTGAACCTGTAGCTATAATAATATTCTTAGCTTCGATAGTTTCAGATGTTCCATCTGCTTTTGCAACAGCAACATGTGTAGCATCAACAAACGAACCCAATCCTTCCAGAACTGTAATTTTATTTTTGTCCATTAAAAATTTCACACCACCCGAAGTTTGATCTACAACAGCTTGTTTGCGCGCAATCATTTTTTCAAGGTTCACTTTTACTTCACCAGAAACTTCAATTCCGTGATCTGCAAAATGAGCAATTTCACTATAATGATGAGAAGAAGCAAGCAATGCTTTTGAAGGAATACAACCTACATTCAGGCAAGTTCCTCCAAGAGTGGAATATTTTTCGATAATTGCTGTTTTGAAACCCAGTTGTGCACAACGAATTGCTGATACATATCCGCCTGGCCCAGAACCTATAATGACTACGTCAAATGAACTCATAGTATATTTTTTTTATTGTGTTTTTATAAAATGTCGCACAAAATTAAGGAATTAAGTTTTGTTTAAAGTTTAATTTACAAGGTTTTTTGTTATGAATTTTTAGCAATTACTATTTACATACCGTTGAATACCTACTTAAATTGGCATATATACTAAATATCAACAACGGTCGTGCTTTTCACTTCACTAATCATAAATGTACTGTGTGTACTTCCTATATGTTGTAATGTGGTGAGTTTTGTAACTAAAAATTCCCGATACGCTTCCATATCTTTTACCACTATTTTCAGGATATAATCATAATCACCACTTACATGATGGCATTCTAAAACTTCTTTGAGTTTCACCACTTCACTTTCGAACTTCGTAAGAAACTCCTTGGTATGCTGTATCAATTTGAGATGACAAAAAACAACAAATCCTTTTTCAATTTTAGAACGATTCACTAACACTACATATTTATCAATAATCCCTTCTCTTTCCAGTTTTTTGATACGCTCATAAACGGCTGTAACAGAAAGATTTAGTTTTAAAGAAAGTTCTTTGGTTGTTTTTTTACTATCCGTTTGTAATAAAAAAAGCAGTTTTTTATCGATGGCGTCTAATGTCATTTTAGATGTTTATTTGGTGAAAGGGTGTAATTTTAATTAAAAATAGAAAAAAAATCTATATAAATACTATTATTTAGATAAAAAAACCAATTTATTAGAGCATCATTGACAATAAAATCTATATAAACTTATTTTACATAAAATTATCACTTTTAGCAATGAATGATTCATTTACTTTCGGACTTTTATGTCTAACCTCTTTTTTCACTTTAATCAATCCGTTGGGTACTATGCCTATTTTCTTGACAATGACCACCGATTTGACAGAAAAAGACCGAGCCAAAACTGCAAAAAAAGCCTCATTAGTTTCTTTTATCATCATTATTTGTTTTGCATTTTCCGGACAACTTCTCTTTAAATTTTTTGGGATTTCAGTAAATAGCTTTCGAATAGTTGGTGGTGTTATCTTTTTTATGATGGGTATGGACATGCTACAGGCAAGATTAGGTTCCGTGAAAATAAAAAAAAATGAAGTTCTAAATTACGTAAACGACATATCCATAACACCACTTGCAATTCCTATGATTTGTGGTCCTGGCGCCATTACTAACGCAATTGTTTTAATGGAAGATGCTACTTCAATTTCTAAAATTTTAATTCTTTTTTCTGCCATTGCAATAGTTGTATTCATTACTTATTTGATTTTATTAAGTTCTTCGAAAATCATTAAAGTATTAGGACAAACTGGTATTAATGTAATGATGCGATTAATGGGATTAATTGTTATGGTTATTGCTGTAGAGTTTTTCTTTAGTGGATTAAAGCCAATTATAAAAGATATGTTTCAAAAATAAAAAAATAAATATTAATAATTATGAAAAATTTTAATCCCGCAGACAACATTCAGGATTTACAGTACTTTGGTGAATTTGGCGGTGTAAATCCATCGATTTCTGATTCCTCAACCTATACTTTCTTATCGGCAAAAACGATGTTCGATACTTTTGAAGGCAATATGGAAGGCTGTTATTTGTACTCGCGTCACTCCTCTCCGAGCAATTTGTACTTAGACAAAGCATTGGCAGCGATGGAAGGAACGGAAACAGCAAACGTTTCAGCATCAGGAATGGGAGCGATTACACCTACGCTATTGCAATTGTGCGGCTCGGGAGATCACATCGTTTCGAGCAGAACTATTTATGGTGGTACCTATGCTTTCTTGAAGAATTTCACACCGAGATTAGGCATTAAAACTACTTTTGTTGACATCACAAAATTAGATGTTGTAGAAGCTACCATTACTCCCGAAACCAAAGTTTTGTACTGCGAGACGGTGAGCAATCCTTTACTGGAAGTGGCTGATATTACAGGTTTGGCAAAAATTGCAAAAAAACACAATTTGAAATTAGTGGTCGATAATACTTTTTCGCCATTATCCGTCTCTCCTGCAAAATTAGGGGCAGATATTGTGATTCACAGTTTAACGAAATACATCAACGGAAGCAGCGATACGGTGGGCGGCGTAACGTGTGCTTCTCAGGAATTTATTGACAGCTTAAAAAATGTAAATAGTGGTGCCAGCATGTTATTGGGACCAACAATGGATAGTTTACGTTCTGCCAGTGTGATGAAAAACTTGCGCACACTACATATCAGAATGAAACAACACAGTCATAATGCGATGTATCTGGCGGAACGTTTCGAAAAAGACGGATTAAAAACAGTGTATCCAGGATTAGAAAGTCATCCGAGTCATGAGTTATACAAAACCATGATTAATCCAGAATATGGTTTTGGAGGAATGATGACATTGGATGTTGGAACTTTGGCGAAAGCCAACGAACTAATGGAATTAATGCAAGCAAGAAATCTGGGATATTTGGCAGTGAGTTTAGGATTTTACAAAACTCTATTTAGTGCTCCTGGAACTTCAACATCAAGTGAAATTCCTATGGAAGAACAAATAGAAATGGGATTGACGGACGGTTTAATTCGGTTTTCTATAGGTCTTGATAACGATATTGAAAGAACGTATCAAATGATGAAGAAATGTATGATAGAATTGAATGTTCTAACATCAGAATCCGTTTTAATGGAATAATTTTTTTTAGTTTTTGTTGTTTGTTAAATCCGTTTGAAAGCATATTTCGAACGGATTTTTTTTAGTTTAAAGCAAAAAAACGTCTTGATTGAACAAGACGCTTTCCTTTATAAATCTTTAAAATTAAGCTTCTTTGCTATTCAACTTACTATTGTTTCTGCTAAAGCTAAAATAAATCACCAAACCAATAAGCAACCAAATTCCAAAATAAATCCAGTTCCAAACACTTAATTCCGCCATCATGTACAAACAACAGATTAAACCTAAAAGTGGAATTAATGATAAGTTTTCTTTGAAAGACCAAACAGATAATCCTACCAAAACAATTAGAAAAATCCACATCGGAATTTTGTGTTTGAACAAATCAAAACCACTTTCGTATTTAATGGAATCTGCAATTGGTAAACCAGCTATAACATTTGAATATTTTGCATCATCTTGTTGATATTGACTCAATAAATGTTCTAAATCAGGTGTGTCAGTCGTACTGTTTTTAGCATCTATACTTACTAAATAATCATATACTTTTTGAGTTTCTTCTTTGTTTAAAGATGTAATTATATCCGCAGAATTATTGATTTGAGTTTCATTGGTAATAAAATCCATGGTCGCTTTTTTGTTATAACCAAAAGCAAACACCAATCCGATAATAATCAATACAGGCATAATAAATTTTGAATTCACATACGGTGTTTTGAACTTTCCTCTTGGAATATCTGTTTTATTTTGCAAAGCCAAAACTCCTGCACAAACCAATACAAAAGCAAATAAAGTGCCTATACTACACAAATCCGTAACCATTGTCAGATTCAAGAACAAAGCTGGAACCGCTACCACAAAACCGGTAACAATGGTAGCGTAAGAAGGTGTTTTGTATTTTGGGTGTACTTTAGAAAACCGTTTTGGCAACAATCCATCGCGACTCATACTCATCCAGATACGAGGTTGCCCCATTTGGAAAACCAACAAAACACTGGCCATAGCCACTACAGCACTTACAGCAATAATTCCCGACATCCATTTCAGGTCTAATTTTTCAAATACAAAAGCTAATGGATCTCCTACATTCAATTGGTCATAACGCACCATTCCGGTTAATACCAATGCAATGGCGATATATAAAAGTGTACATATTATAATAGCCCACATCATTCCTTTTGGTAGATCCCGTTGCGGATCTTTACATTCTTCGGCTGTAGTTGAAATAGCATCAAACCCAATATAGGCAAAAAACACAGCTGAAACTCCTTTCAAAACACCTGTTACTCCATTGGGTGCAAAAGGATCCCAATTGGCCGTATCTACATAAAACACACCAACTGCAATTACTAAAAGAACGATACATAATTTGACAACAACCATTATGTTACTGGCATTTCGGGATTCTTTCATCCCGCGATAAATCAATGCAGTAATTAAAACGATAATCAATAAAGCCGGAAGATCTGCTACAAAATGAAAGGAACCTATTACAGGTGAAGTAGTCCAGGCCAAATAGGCATCTTGAATAGCAGGACTCAAATTCTCGTATGTTTTCCCACCTTGCATTAAAGCCGTGGCATCATCAAATCCTTTTGAAGCGGTTAAATAATCCATTTGGACCCAATGCGGCAAATGAAGACCTCCACTTTCTAGTAAACCCGTAAAATAATCACTCCACGATATCGCGACCGTTATATTTCCCACCGAATACTCCATTATCAACGCCCAACCAATAATCCAAGCTATAATTTCACCAAAGGCAACATACGAATACGTATATGCACTTCCGGAAACAGGAACCATCGATGCAAATTCAGCATACGCAAAAGCTGCAAAACTACACGCTATAGCAGTAAACAAGAAAAGAAAGATTACTGCCGGGCCTCCATCAGAACTGGCTTTCCCAATCGTACTAAAAATACCTGCTCCGACAATTGCCGCGATTCCAAAAGCTGTTAAATCACGAGCCGTTAAATGTTTTCCTAAGGCATTATGTCCATCTGCATTATTTTTTTCAACCTGTTTTAAAATATCTTGTACTGTCTTCTTTCTAAATAAACTTGAAAATGCCATATTGTAGATTTTATTATTTAAAATTAATAAATTGTAATTTATAAGCCTTTATTTTACAAATAATGCAATATTTTAAAAATTCAAAAGTATAAAACAAATTGAACTAATGGGGTTTCTATAACTATTTTTTTATTTTTTTTCTAAAAAAAGTCAATATTAAATTATTAATTGTTAAAAAAGTTAAATTCATTTTTAAACGAATTAAAATAAAAAATACCAGTTTTCTAAACACTCCTATTGAATTTCATTCTACGGAATTGAATGTTATCTCAAACAACTCCTTAAAATTGTAACCGGATGAAGGGCTTTTCTATTTGTTCCATCAAAAATCTGATGACGACAACTCGTTCCCGCTGCGGCAATGACCGTTGTTGGTTCTGTTGCTCTAATTTTAGGAAACAACGTATCTTCTCCCATTTGCATACTAATTTCATAATGCTCTTTTTCATATCCAAAAGAACCTGCCATACCGCAACAACCCGAATTATAAATGGTAACCGAACTGTTTTTTGGTACATTCAACATCGCAAAAGTCGCTTCCATAGTACTCAATGACTTTTGATGACAATGTCCGTGAATTTTTATTGTTTTTTCCTCCTCAGAAAATTGCTCCGAATGAATTTTCCCCGAAGTAATCTCATTTTTGAAAAACTCTTCAATCGTAAATACATTTTTGGCTAATTTTTCAGCATTTTCTTTATCGTCAGCCAATCGAATGTATTCGTCTCTAAATGTCAATATCGCCGAAGGTTCGATTCCTATCAAGGGACAATCAGCAGTAATATAATTCGCAAAAACGGCAACATTTATATTTGCAATTGCTTTTGCTTCTTCGAGAAACCCTTTAGAAATAAAAGCTCTCCCACTTTCTTCATGATCCACCAGAATCACTTCATATCCTAATGCTGTCAATAGCTCATACGCATCGATTCCAACCGAAACATCATAGAAATTAGTAAATTCATCACAAAACAAACATACTTTTCCGTTTACAAAAGAATCACTTGGCGCTTGATTCCAATTTTTTTCGTACCATTTTCTAAACGTCTTTGGAGCTAAAAGCGGCACTTCTCTTTTTGGAGCAATTCCCATGCTTTTTTTCACCAAAGGTAAATTCACCATGAAATTAGTGAACTTCGGAGTAATACTCCCCAGACCATTCAGTTTAGCATTAAAGGCAAACACTTTATTTCGCCATGAAAATCCATTTGCTTTTTGATATTGATACAAAAACTCCGATTTTAAAGCTGCTACATCCACATTACTGGGACATTCGCTTGCACAGGCTTTGCAACTCACACACAATTCAAATACCTTATACAATTCTTCGTGATTGAACTTATTGTCTTTCTCCGAATGTGTCAAATATTCTCTCAACGCATTGGCTCTGGCACGAGTCGTATCTTTTTCATTTCGGGTAGCACGGTAACTTGGACATAAAGTCCCGCCCGCCGAAGGTAATTTTCTGCAATCGCCGGAACCATTGCATTTTTCCGCTGCACGCAAAATCCCCATACTATCCGAAAAATCCTGAATCGTTTGTATATCCGGTTCTACTCTTCCAGCCTCCACCCGAAGGTTTTCGTCCATTTTGAAAGCGTTTACAATTTTTCCCACATTCAAAATCGTATTGGGATCAAAAGCATGTTTGATTCTTTTCAACAATTCATAATTCTGGTCTCCAATCATAAAAGGCAAAAACTCGCCTCTAACAATTCCGTCTCCATGTTCCCCACTCAATGAGCCTCTATATTTTTTCACCAAAATAGCCACTTCGGTTGCAATGTTTCTAAATTGGTGCAATCCTTCTTTTGTTTTCAAATTTAAAACTGGTCGCAAGTGAATTTCTCCAGCACCGGCATGAGCATAATAAATAGCACTCTGTCCGTGACGTTCCATCATGGCGGAGAATTCGGCAATATAATTGGGCAAATCACTCAACTCAACAGCGGTATCTTCAATGGAATCGGCCGCTTTATCATCACCGACAATACTTCCTAAAAGTCCGAGACCCGCTTTTCGCAACTCATTTATTTTATCAATATCAGCTCCGTAAATTTTTGGCAAAGCATACCCGAAATTATTTCTTTCCAAATCTGCAATCAAATCATCAGCTTGTCTTTCGGCATCTTCCATACTGTTATGCGACGCCACTTCGAGCATGATAACCGCTTTTGGTTCTCCTTGAATGAAAAATCTATTTTTGGCTTGTTCTCTGTTGGTTTTGGTACAATCCAATATCGTGTCATCCATCATTTCACAGGTATACAAATGATGTTTCATAGCAGTAACTACAGCTTCTAAACTTTCCTTAATGGTATGAAAATGGGCCACTACCATAACATTATACGTTGGTGGTACATGATCCACTTTCAACGTGATTTCGGTTGTAAAAGCAAGCGTTCCTTCGCTTCCGCAAAGGAGTTTTCCTAAATTTATCGTATTTTCTGTTCCTCCAAAAAGTTCTGATTTTAATAATAAATCTATTGCGTAACCCGTATTTCGTCTGTGGATTTCAGGTTTCGGAAATTCCTTTACAATCTCTTTTTGGTTTTCTGTATTCGAAAGTTCCTCATATATAGTCTTATAAATCGAACTTTCGAGCGTGTTCCCTTTTGTTTTTTCAATGAATTCAGCAGAAGTTATTTCTTTAAATACTGCCGAAGTCCCATCACTCAAAACCGCTTTGACTTCCACTATTTTATCTCGGGTAACTCCATAGCGTATCGATGTGGTTCCCGATGAATTATTTCCCACCATTCCTCCTATCATACATCGATTTGAGGTCGAAGTATTGGGTCCAAAAAACAATCCGTGTGGTTTTAAGTACAAATTCAGTTCATCCCGAATCACTCCTGGCTGAACCGTGACCGTTTTTATTATGGAATCAAAAGCGACAATCTTGGTGAAATGTTTCGAAACATCCACAATTATTCCATTACCTACTGTTTGTCCTGCCAATGAAGTTCCGGCAGTTCTGGGCGTAATTGAAATCTTATTTTTTGCTGCAAAGCGAATAATTTTTACAATATCTTCTTCTGATTTTGGAATAGCTACAGCAAGTGGCATAATTCGATACGCTGAAGCATCTGTGGCATACACTATTTTATGGAGATCATCATATAAAAGTGTTCCTTCTAATGATTGAGATAATTGCTGTAATTGAGGCGTGATTGACATTTAGTGGAGTAAATTGCTATTATTTTCACAAATATAAATATATACCTTATTATAAATTGAAAAATCAAATAAGAAAAATTCAAAATATTCAAATCCTTTTATTGTTTGTCAGAAAGTGCACTCAAACCGATTTAGAAAAAATTGGCAAAGAAATTGCGCTAGTAAAATAAGTCAAATTTTAAAACCATTTTAACTGGTAAATTTCACTAAAAAAACTATTTTTGAATACTTTATAAACAAGACTCTAATGAAAAATTACAAGCACACCCTTTTGCTTATTACGTTCCTTTTATTTTCTTTTTGGAATGGTAACGCACAAGCATTAGCAACAAATCCAAAAAATGAATTTAGAGCCGTTTGGATTGCTACCGTGGTAAATATTGACTGGCCAAAAACCAGTACCGATAATGTTGCAAAACAAAAAGCGGATTATATTGAGATTTTAGACACCTATAAAAAACTAAACTATAATGCCGTAATTGTTCAGATTCGAAGCGTTGGTGATGCTTTTTATCCAACAAAATTGGCACCTTGGTCTCGTTTTTTAACTGGAAAAGAAGGACAAGCCCCAAAACCTTATTTTGATACACTAGCTTGGATGATTGCTGAGACTCATGCCCGTGGATTTGAGTTTCATGCCTGGTTAAATCCATATCGTGCTACAATGGATTACAATACCGCACTTTTAAGTCCGGAACATGACTATTTTAAACATCCGGACTGGATGATTAAATACGGTGGAAAATATTATTATAATCCCGCATTACCCGAAGTTCAAAAACATTTATTGACCGTTGTCGAAGAAGTAGTTCAAAATTATGACATTGATGCCATACATTTTGACGACTATTTTTATCCGTACAGAATAAAAGGAGAAGTATTTAACGATACGGATTCTTTCAAAAAATATGGAAACGGAATGAGTATAGAGGATTGGAGACGTTCGAATGTGAACACTTTTGTGAAAGATGTTTCGGTTTCGATTAAAAACATCAAACCTTGGGTACAATTTGGTATCAGCCCGTTTGGGGTTTGGAGAAATAAATCTGTGGATCCAAAAGGTTCAGAAACAGAAGCGGGACAAACTAATTATGATGATTTATTCGCTGATCCGTTAGCGTGGATGGAAAACAAATGGATTGATTACCTCGTTCCACAATTGTACTGGAGCATGGATCATCCTAAAGCTTCCTATTCAAAACTATTGCGTTGGTGGTCTGAAAATTCAACGAATACCGCAATCTACATTGGAAACGGAACTTATAAAATCAACACCGATTCTGATAAAAGATGGAATAATCCAAATGAAATCCCGAATCAAATAGACATTACAAGGTCCTACAAAAACATTCAGGGAAATGCTTTTTTTAGTGCCAAATCATTTTTAAATAAAAATCAAAGTGTAACTAAATTACTAACAGAAAACCAATACAAATACCCTGCTCTTCCTACTGTAGTGCCTAGTTCCGTAAAAAAAATGGCTATCGTACCCACCGCGAATAACATTTTATTAAACCCTATTTCATCAAGATTTAATGTCACTTATCCTTTATACAGCAAAGTGCGTTATGTTATGGTTTATGGTGCAAAATTCAATTCAAAAATTGATGTCAACGATCCTAGCCAAATTATTGATAAAATAGCATTCAAAGACAATATTGATACTGTTGAAGTTGTGATACCAACTTATAAATTAGATAAAAATACAACCTGCGCCATTACATTCATTGATTTTTATGGTAATGAAAGTGAAGCAACTTTAGTAAACTTTACGCTATAAAATTTAATCGAATATAATACGCTAAAAATGAAAACAGACAATAGACCTTGGTATTGGATTCCCGTTTTAAACTTTGCTTCCGGCTTGCCTTATGCCATAATTATTTCGGTATCGGTAATCATGTATAAAAATCTTGGAATCAACAATGAGGACATTGGAATTTATACCAGTTTACTCTATTTACCGTGGGTAATTAAACCGTTGTGGAGTCCATTTATTGATCTCTATTCGACTAAAAGAAAATGGTTTTTAAGCATGCAACTGCTGATTTCCCTTGCTTTTTTAATTGTAGGCTTAACGATTCCTTTGAGTAATTTTTTCGTTATCAGCTTAGCTATTTTTTGGGTTGCCGCATTTGCTTCAGCTTCTAATGATGTGGCCAGTGATGGATTCTATATGTTGGCTTTAGAGAAAGAGCAACAATCCTTCTTCCTTGGAATCAGAAGTACTTTTTATAGACTTTCCATGCTTACCGGAAACGGATTAATCGTAGTAATTGCCGGTTATCTGGAACAAGAATATGGTGATAAACAAAAAGCATGGTCATATACGATGGTAGTTGTAGGATTAATTATGACTGTAATTACAATTTACAATTATTTTTCGACTCCAAAAATTGAAGCAAAAAACGTAGAAACAAAAACAGAATCAGTTCCAAGTAAGAGTTTCGGAGCCGTTTTCGCTACTTTTTTTCAAAAGAAACAAATTGGTTTAGTTTTGGCTTTCATTCTATTATTCAGATTAGGGGAATCGCAACTATTAAAAATGCTGACTCCTTTTTTAATAGATCCAATTGCTGCAGGCGGAATGGGTTTAACCACACAAGATGTAGGCGTTATTTATGGAACTTTTGGTGTAATTTCACTTACGGTTGGCGGAATTTTTGGTGGGATTGTCATTTCCAGAGATGGGTTAGGAAAATGGATGCTACCTATGATTTTAGCGATGCACTTGCCCATAATAGGATTCATTTTACTGTCTCATTTTCACCCTGGCTCCGTTTTCTATATTTATGCAACGGTAATGGCGGAACAATTTGGCTATGGATTTGGTTTTGCCGCTTTCATGATGTATTTAATTTATGTGGCCGATGGGGAATCTAAAACATCCCACTACTCTATTGCAACCGGATTTATGGCTTTAGGAATGATGCTTCCGGGAATGTTGAGCGGTTATATCCAAGAATATTTGGGGTATGGAAATTTCTTTATTTGGGTGTTTTTGGCAACCATTCCAGGATTAATACTTTCCAGATTTTTAATTTTCCCAGCTACTTTTGGTAAAAAAACTGAACAAGTATAGAAGTATATAAACTTCAACCATATAAAAAAAGTAAGTTCATTTAAGTTAGTATTTTTTAGCCTTTTATATGAACTTACATTTCTTATATGGTTAAAAATTATTCTTAAACTATTTCAAAATGACATTAAAACAAAAAATAGGACAATTTTTCTTTCCTGCCGTTTTCATTAATGATACCGAAGAAAACATTCAGGCTACCGAACGATTAATTAGAGAGAACAATATAGGCGGACTTACTTTTTTTCACAGCCGAGCTAGTGCTGCGACGAATTATGAAACTAAGAAAAAAGTAGTTTTAAATGATGATAGTTTTATACGTTTAAAGGAACTCATCGTCAGGTATCAAAACTGTGCTTCCACTCCTTTATTAATGAGTATTGATGCCGAATGGGGATTAGCCATGCGCGTCGAAAAAACACCACAATATCCATATGCAATAACACTTGGCGCTTTGCCTGATAGTGAAAAACATTTGGTTTATGAAGTTGGAAAACAAATAGGTTTAGACTTAAAATCAGTTGGGATTCATTATAATTTAGCGCCGTTGGCGGACATCAATAATAATCCAAATAATCCTGTAATTGGATACCGTTCTTTTGGTCAAAACAAAGAAAAAGTAGCTGATTTTGCTCTTGAATATCTCAGAGGAATGAATGATGTCGGTATTTTAGGTTGTCTCAAACATTTTCCAGGACACGGAAATACCAATGTTGATTCGCATTTAGGATTACCAGTTTTAGAAGAAACTCTGGAAGAATTATTAGCCAATGAATTAGTCCCTTTTATAAAAGGAATCGAGAATAATGTCGATTCAATTATGATTGGCCATTTGGCAGTTCCCGCTTTGAATGATGGAAAAGACACTTCGGCAACGTTATCAAAATCCGTTATAGAAACGCTTTTGCGAAAGCAATTGGGCTATGATGGTTTAGTGATTTCGGATGCGTTGAATATGCACAGCGTTTCCAAATTATATGATAAAAAAGGACAACTGGAATGGGAAGCTTTCAATGCCGGAAATGATGTGTTATGCTTCGCCGAAAATGTTACTGAAGGCATCCAGGAGATCTTAAAAAATGCAACTCCTGAGCGAATTGAAGCCAGTTTTCAACGCATTTGGAAATGCAAACAAAAAGCAGGAATTGTGGATGGAAATCTTAGTTTACCAAACCTTTCAGGGAATGACTTCGATTTTGAAACTACTTCGAAATTAAACTTAAAAATTGCCCAAAACTGCATTACAAAAATAAAAGACAATCACAATACCGTGACCGTTTTTGATGCAAAAAACAGAGAAGATCTCGCCAAAATTAGCATTTACAAAAATACCAATAATTCATTTTTTATGAACTTATCTGCTGCCTTACCTTCACCTGAATTTAGTTATGAAACTGGAGGTGAATCCGTTCTGAATAAGTTAGAAAAAGAACTAAATAAATTCGATACGCTAGTCATTTCTTTATTTGTTCCAAAGGCAAAACCTTTAAATAATTTTGACATTGAAGATTCTGTACTTCAATTTTTAGGCAACTTATTTACCACCAAAAAATGTGTTTTGTATGTTTTTGGGAATCCTTATGCACTTCAAGTGATACCAAATCTGGAACATGCTTTAGGAATTGTAGAAATGTATCAAGATTTTACAGAATTTCAAGAAACCGCTGCCGAACAACTTTTGGAAAACACAAAATGCAAAGGAACTCTTCCTGTGGAGGTTAACTTCTTATAAGTAATAGTTTAAATCTTTTAAAAATAACATTATAGTAATTCCCTATTTTGAAATAAATATTTATAATCAAAAACTATTTCAATAGACCTTTTGTATAGACTACTTTTGCAGCATCAAAAAAATAACTAAAAAAGTAAATAATATGTCATTAGTAGGAAAAAAATTCCCAAGTATTTCAGTTGACGCCATCTCAGAAATGGGCGATAATTTAAAAATCAACATTTTTGAAGAAGCTACAAAAAACAACAAAAAAGTACTTTTGTTTTGGTATCCAAAAGATTTCACATTCGTTTGTCCAACTGAATTACATGCTTTTCAAGCCGCTTTACCTGAATTCGAAAAAAGAAATACAATTGTTATAGGAGCATCTTGCGATACCAATGAAGTACATTTCGCTTGGTTAAATACCCCAAAAAATAATGGCGGAATTGAAGGAGTTACCTACCCAATTCTTGCTGATACTAACAGAAACTTATCAAACATCTTAGGAATTCTTGATATCGAAGAAACGGGTTATAGTGAAGAAACCGATTCTATCATTATTGAAGGATCTAATGTTACTTATAGAGCTACTTACCTTATCGATGAAACTGGAAAAATTTTCCACGAAAGTGTAAACGACATGCCATTAGGTCGTAATGTAAATGAATATTTACGTATGGTTGATGCATACACGCACATTCAAGAAAAAGGTGAAGTTTGTCCTGCAAACTGGGAAGCTGGAAAAGAAGCAATGAGTGCTGACAGAAAAAGTACTGCAGAATACTTAACTTTAAACTAATTCAATAACAATGTCAATTGCAATACCAAATTTCAATTAAAATATTGAACATTGCTATTGCAATTGCATTTTGAAATTTAAAAAATATGTTAATCGAATTAACCGAAGATACGTTACAGGATTTAATTGCAAAAAACGAAAAAGTTGTAGTTCAATTTTCGGCCTCATGGTGTGGAAATTGTCGTATTATGAAACCAAAATTCAAAAAATTGGCTTCAGAAAATGAAGCAATTACTTTTGCTCTTGTTGATGCTGAAAATTTTCCTGAATCAAGAAAATTAGCTAATGTTAGTAATTTACCAACTTTTGCCACTTTTGTAAATGGTAAATTAGTAAACGAAACACAAACTAATAAACAAGAAGTGTTGATTGAGTTAGTTAACGAAATTGTTTAATGATTTCTTAGTTTAAAGTTTAAAGTTGCCTGAATTTATAAATAAGTTTAATGTTAAACTTACAGAGTATAATGCAACAGTAGTTCAAAACCTTAAACTTTTAAAACCCTTAAACCTTAAACTTAAAAAATAAGATGAAATTACCTGTAATTAAGCATTTAACGCAGTTTATAGAAGAAAATGATGAGGATTATATCATAGAAACAATTGAAGTTTTGGAAGCAATGACTGAAATTTCTTCATTGAAAGATGAAGAATTAGATGTAATTGGTGAATTAATTTCAAATATGTATGGTGCTTTAGAAGTTAATAAACTGGTAAAAACCGGAACGGATAAAAAAGAAGCTTTAAACAGTTTTATGAAACGTGTTCTAGGTTCTATCGACAAATAAATAATATTTTTAAATTCATATTTTTAAAACGCACTCCAAAACGAGTGCGTTTTTTTATGACTTTTATAAAAAAGACATTGGGTTGTACGGGTTTACTTAATGCTCCAAAATCTTAAACTTTATACCGAAGTTTCATAACTAAATCTTAAATAATTTTCATACTTTTGAACCTCATTAAAAAACAAAAATTATGGCTTCAATAACATTAGGAGGAAATCCAATAAATACTTCAGGAGAATTACCAACAGTAGGCTCAAAAATGAGTGATTTCAAATTAGTTAAAAACGATTTGTCTATTGCTTCACTAAGTGATTTTGCAGGTAAAAAATTAGTTTTAAATATTTTTCCAAGTATTGATACTGGAACATGCGCTACATCTGTTAGAAAATTTAACGAAAGCGCCAGTAAATTGGAAAACACTAATGTATTATGTATCTCAAGAGATTTACCTTTTGCTCAAAAACGATTTTGTGGTGCTGAAGGACTTGAAAATGTTATTAATTTATCTGATTTCTCAGAAGGAAGTTTTGGTAAAACTAATGGTTTAGAAATTACAAATGGTCCTTTAGCAGGATTACACTCCAGAGCTGTTATTGTAGTTGATGAAAATGGAACAATTACCCATACGGAGCAAGTTCCTGAAATCGCAGATGAGCCAAATTACGAAGCTGCATTAGCGGTACTTTAATACACTCTATGGAATTTCAAAAAGATAATGCTTTCTTTACCGGAAGATTAAAAAGTGTTTCTTATGCTTTTAAGGGCGCTCTAAAATTGATTACCACTGAACACAGCGTTATGGTACAGTTTTCAATTGGAATATTGATTACCATTGCTGGGTTTTATTTTGGAATTTCTAAAACAGAATGGCTTTTTCAGACTCTAGCCATTGGCTTGGTTATGAGCATTGAAGGTTTAAATACGGCCATTGAAAAAATAGCCGATTTTATTCATCCTAATTATCATGAAAGAATTGGGTTCATCAAAGATATTGCCGCAGGAGCTGTCTTTTTTGCTGCTTTAACAGCAATAGCAATCGGTTTAATCATATATATACCACTATTTTTGTAGGTATTATCACAATTAAGAATGGCAAAAACAACAAAAACAGCACCTTTAGATAAAAAAAAAGATTCTAAAGCTGAGGAAAATAATCCATTAAAAATCACCAAACAACACAAAATTGTTTTTGGATCTCTTTTGGTATTGTTTTCAATAGCTTTACTATTTGCGTTTATTTCCTTTTTCATTTACGGGAAACAAGATCAAAGCGCTGTTAGAGAGTTAACTGACAGGGCTGAAATAGTTCAGAATTGGTTGGGAAAATTTGGTGCATTTTTAGCTGATTTACTTATTTATAGAGGTTTTGGAATTGCCGCATTTATATTCGTACGCTTATTTTTCCTTACCGGAATATACATGATTCTTGGTATTTCTTTAGGAAAACTCAAGAATATTTGGTTTTGGGATTTATTCGTGATTATTATCTTATCCGTTTTATTTGGATTTTTTGCCACTTCAGCACCTGAATTAGGAGGAACTATTGGATATGAATTGAATCTATTCCTGCAGGATTACATTGGAAAAACAGGGACATTATTGATTTTGTTATTCGGACTTATCATCTACATAATTTTCAAAATCAAACTTTCACCAGAAAGTATTCAGTCCTTTTTTGATACTACCAAAAAAGAAATGAAAGTAGTTCCAATCGCCAATCCGCTAAATAATGGGAAAAGTGGTTATAATTTGGAAGAATTTGCTCTTGTTGAGGAAGAACTGGACGGCATTCATTTAAAAACAAATGGATCACAATTCGAAATTAACAAAGAAGCGTTGAAACCTACCATCAGCAATTCATCTGATATCAATAGAGATCCGATTGTAAAACCTCTTGCTATGGAAGTTACGCCAGTTGCAACTCCAGAAGTTATTTCGAATGTTGACGAATCTTTTGTAATAGAAACGGCTCCGGAAGAAGATATTATCGAAGAAAATTTAGCGTCTCGATTGGTTGCTGATTTTGGATTATTCGACCCAACTTTGGATTTATCCAATTATAAATTCCCTACGATTGATTTATTAAAAGAATATTCAACTGGTGGAATTACCATCAACCAAGAAGAATTAGAAGAAAATAAAAACAGAATTGTAGATACACTTCGCAATTACAAAATAGAAATTGCACAGATAAAAGCGACCGTTGGACCATCGGTTACGTTATATGAAATTGTACCGGAAGCGGGAATTCGTATTTCTAAAATCAAGAGTTTAGAAGATGATATTGCGTTGTCACTTTCGGCATTAGGAATTCGTATCATTGCTCCTATTCCAGGAAAAGGAACCATAGGAATCGAGGTTCCCAATAAGAACCCAACAATGGTTTCAATGAAAAGTGTAATTGGCTCAGCCAAATTTCAGGAAGCCGAAATGGAATTACCAATCGCTCTTGGAAAAACAATTTCGAACGAAACTTTTGTGGTTGATTTAGCTAAAATGCCTCACTTATTGATGGCTGGTGCTACTGGACAAGGAAAGTCTGTTGGATTGAATGCTGTGCTGACTTCACTTTTGTACAAAAAACATCCAGCAGAAGTTAAATTTGTTTTGGTAGATCCTAAAAAAGTAGAGTTAACACTTTTTAATAAAATAGAAAGACATTATTTAGCCAAACTTCCAGACATGGATGATGCGATCATTACGGATAATGCAAAAGTAGTCAACACGTTGAATTCACTTTGTGTGGAAATGGACAACCGTTATTCTTTGTTGAAAGATGCAATGGTGCGTAACATCAAGGAATACAATGATAAATTTAAGGCTCGAAAACTTAATCCTGAAAACGGTCACCGATTTTTACCTTATATTGTTCTTGTTGTTGATGAGTTTGCCGATTTGATTATGACTGCCGGTAAAGAAGTCGAAGTTCCTATAGCCCGTTTAGCACAACTGGCGCGAGCCATTGGAATTCACTTAATTATAGCAACACAAAGACCATCTGTGAATGTAATTACAGGTTTGATAAAAGCCAATTTCCCTGCGAGAATAGCTTTTAGAGTTACCTCAAAAATTGATTCAAGAACTATTCTGGATACTCAGGGTGCGGATCAACTGATAGGACGCGGTGATATGCTTTATACCAATGGAAATGATGTGGTACGGGTACAATGTGCCTTTATCGACACTCCCGAAGTGGAGAAAATCACTGATTTTATAGGTTCACAAAAAGCATATGCAACGGCTTATTTACTTCCTGAGTTCGTTGGGGAGGAAAGTGGCATTAATCTTGATATGGATATCTCCGACAGAGATACTTTGTTTAGAGAAGCTGCTGAAATAATTGTAAATGCTCAACAAGGTTCGGCTTCATTGCTACAAAGAAAACTAAAATTGGGTTACAACAGAGCAGGTCGATTAATTGATCAACTCGAAGCAGCTGGTATTGTAGGTCCGTTTGAAGGAAGTAAAGCACGCAGTGTAAACATCCTGGACATGAGTTCTCTTGATCAATTTTTCAACAATGAACAAAACAATTAACATCATGAAATTAGAGATTCAAAAATTAAAGAAAAACAATATGGAAAGTATAGGAAAAAAGTTGGTTTTAATCACAACTTTATTACTTTTTAGTTTTTCAATACAGGCACAAGATAAGAAAGCTAAACTCCTTTTAGATCAAGTTACAGCAAAAGTTAAAAGTTATAATACTATTGTAATTGATTTTAAATATTCTTTAAATAACAGCAGAGAAAACATCAATCAGGATAGTAAAGGAAATGTAACCATGAAAGGAAATCAGTATGTTCTTAATTTTATGGGAGTTACCAAAATTTTTGACGGAAAAAAAACCTACACTATTGTTCCAGAAGACGAGGAAATTACGATTTCTACAGTTAATGAAAAAGACGATAACGCCATTACGCCTTCAAAAATGCTAACTTTTTTTAATTCTGGTTATAAATATTCCATGGATATTGTACAGGATATAAAAGGGCGAAAAATTCAATACATCAAGCTTGTCCCTACAAATGCAAAAGACCAAAGAAAAGAGGTATTATTGGGAATTGATGTACAAACCAAACATATCTATAATTTGATTGAAATGGGTAAAAAAGGTACAAAAACGACTTTAACCGTTAATTCTTTTAAAACCAACCAACCTTTGTCAAAAAATCAATTTACATTTGCGGAAAGTAAATATCCAAATTACTACATCAACAAATTAGATTAATCTATATAGGTGAAGATTCTTGACAAATACTTATTAAAAACATTTCTGACTACATTTACTACTGTATTTGTAATACTCTTTTTCATTTTTATACTTCAGACCGTTTGGCTATTCATATCTGAATTGGCTGGTAAAGACTTAGATTTATTAATGATTGTCAAGTTTTTGGGCTTTTCGATGCCTCGTATTATTCCTTTGGTTTTACCTTTGTCTGTACTTTTATCTTCCATAATGACTTTTGGAGATTTGTCTGAAAATTATGAATTGGCTGCCATGAAATCAGCTGGGGTTTCGCTAAAAAGAGCAATGAAAAGCCTAACTGTTTTTATCGTTATACTTGGATTCATCGCCTTTCTTTTTGCCAATAATGTGATTCCTTTTGCCGAATATAAATTTATCAATTTCAGAAAAAATATTGCTCAAGCCAAACCTGCTCTGGCAATTGCCGAAGGGCAGTTTAGCGATGTTGGATTTTATAATATTAAAGTCAATAAAAAATCCGGAGAAAACGGAAATTTCCTTACCGGTATAACTATCCACAAAAAATCAAATCTAGGTGACGGCAGCAAAACGGTTATCAAGGCTAAAAATGGAGAATTAATAAGTAGCGAAGAATCCAGTATTCTACAATTAGTGTTGAATGACGGCTACTATTATGAAGACATCGTTCCAAAAAAATATGAAGAAAGAAGCAAAATGCCGTTTGCAAAAAGTTCATTCAAAAAATACATTATCAATATCGATTTATCAAAATTGAATACAGTGGATGTAAATGATGAACAGATTGCAAATACCAACACGATGCTTACTGTAAATGAATTAAATTACACATTGGATTCATTACATAAAAATTTAAAAACGGATATCATTTCGTTTTCAGAAAACATGAATCAGCGCATTGTAATTCCAAAGGATAACAAAATACAACCGCTTAAAAAAAGCAAAATTCTTCCCAATAATATATTGTCAATATATAACAACGAGCAGAAATCAAAGATTTTAGATCTTGCCGTTAGTAACCTTTCCAGTACTAAATATTCGATTGATGCCAGTAATACTGAGTTTAAAAACAAACAAAAAAATATCAACAATCATTTACTTGCATTTTATGACAAATTTGTAATTGCATATGCCTGTTTCTTGATGTTTTTTATTGGAGCCCCTTTGGGTGCCATTATCAGAAAAGGCGGATTAGGACTTCCTATAATTTTTGCGGTTTTAATTTTCATTACTTTTCACTTTATAAATACTTTCGGTAAAAGAATTGCACAGGAAGACGGCCTCTCTCCATTTTTAGGAGCGTGGATGTCCTCCTTTATTCTATCACCGTTAGCTATTCTTTTGTCATACAGAGCTACAAACGATATCGGATTAATAAATATGGATGTTATTTTAGCACCATTCCAAAAAATATATAAAAAAATATTTCCAACACCAAATTAAACACCACTCATGGTTACAAATAAAATACATCTCAATACAATAGAAGAAGCGATTGAAGATATTCGACAAGGAAAAATCATTATTGTTGTTGATGATGAAGATCGAGAAAATGAAGGTGATTTCTTGGCTGCAGCCGAAAAAGTAACACCAGAAATGATTAATTTCATGGCTACACATGGCCGTGGATTGATATGTGCACCATTAACCGAAAGTCGCTGCAAAGAATTAGGACTGCATGTAATGGTTAGTAACAATACAGACCCTATGGAAACTGCTTTTACCGTTTCGGTAGATTTAAGAGGAAATGGAGTAACAACAGGGATATCAGCAGGAGATAGAGCAAAAACTATTTTATCTTTGGTTGATTCCAAAACAAAACCACACGATTTAGCACGACCAGGACATATATTCCCTCTTATTGCTAAACAAGGAGGTGTATTAAGAAGAACTGGACATACTGAAGCTGCAATTGATTTTGCGCGTCTGGCAGGCTTTAAATCAGCGGGAGTGATTGTAGAAATCATGAACGAGGACGGTTCGATGGCACGTTTACCGCAATTGGTAAAAGTGGCTAAAAAGTTCGATTTAAAATTAGTTTCCATCGAAGATTTAGTGGCTTACAGAATGCAACATGACAGTCTGATTGTAAAAAAAGAAGATTTTGATCTGGAAACCCGTTTTGGTACATTCAGGTTACGTGCTTACCAGCAAACCACCAATAAACAAATTCATATTGCTTTAACAAAAGGAACATGGAATTTGGGCGAAGCTATTTTAACAAGAATCAATTCCTCACAAGTAAATAATGATTTATTAGGTACATTGACCAATAATGCTGACCAACAACTTGATGATATGTTTAAAGTAATTAACGAGCAAGGAAAAGGTGCCGTTATTTTTATCAATCAGGATATGCAATCGGTTAATTTACTAAGTCGTATAACCGAACTTAAATTATTACAGAGTGAAGGTGTGATGAAAGCGCCTAAAATTGTTATCGACAGTAAAGATTTTGGTATCGGTGCTCAAATATTGCACGATATTGATATTTCAAAAATAAGATTGGTATCCAATACTGAAGGGACAAAACGTGTCGGAATGATTGGTTATGGACTGGAAATAACAGAATATGTAAAGTATTAAACCTATATTTCAATTTTTTGAAAAAATAAGTTTTGTCTAAAGCATAGAAAATGAAACATTTAAAAATTACCACCAAAAATAGATGCTTTTTTTATAAAAATAGATTTGCATAACCAAAAAAGGTTCTTATATTTGCACTCGCAATCAGATAATGAAAGCGACATACTGGAGAAATGGCAGAGCGGTCGAATGCGGCAGTCTTGAAAACTGTTGACTGTTACAGGTCCGGGGGTTCGAATCCCTCTTTCTCCGCCACATAAGGTTTCAAAAGAAACTTTAAAAGTCAAAAGCCTTTAAATACTAGTATTTAAAGGCTTTTTTGTTTTTTGTAATTTGTCAAAGAACACATATATTATCAAAGCACGGTGACCCTATAGGTGACCCTATTTTTTTTTCGCTAAAAAAGAAAAAAAAGGGTCACTAAAAAAAAAGAATTCCCCGGGAATTCCTTGAAAACACTAGACTCTTTCAGAAGTTTTAAATCAATTTGATTATTAATTTAAAATCTTGAGTTATGTTAAAAGTAATTTTTTATCTCAAATCCGGTAAATTCAACAAAAATGGCGAATCTCCAATTTTTGCCCGCATCTCGTACAACAAACAATCCATTACGATGTCCACGGGTAAATCAATCTTTAAGGAAAGGTGGCAGCTTACCGGCAACCTAAGAAATGTTCTTAAACTTGAAAAAGAAAAAATCATCAAGAATGCCCTGGACCTGTTCCTTCTCACCATGGAAAAGAAATTCAATGAACTCTTTAAGATTGATTCTGATGTTTCCCTGTTATTACTAAAAGATGAGTTTAACGGTACAACTAATGCAACAGAAAATAGTGTTGGCATTGTAGAAGTTATGGAAAGACATAACAAGTTCTTCCTGAAAAAGGTCGACACTGAAGAACGATCTAAAGCTTCCTATCAAAAATATGAGCGTTCCAAAGAATTAATTATCACCTTCATGAAAAAACACTACGGTGTAGAAGACATTTCTGTAACCCAAATTACCAGTGGCTACGTTTACAATCTCGAATCCTTTCTTAAGTATGAAAGCGAGTTTAAAGGCAAGACAGGTATACAAAACAACTCAGTGGTAAAATACATGAGAATGTACAAAACGGCATGTAATTACAGCGTCCGAATGAATGTAATAGATAAGAATCCATTTGACCTTTACGATGGCAAGATACATGTGACGGACTCTATATTTCTTACCCAAGAGGAATTAAATCTAATTGAAAATAAAAAATTCTCAGTTAAGCGTCTGGAGAAGGTAAAAGATGTATTCCTGTTTAGCTGTTATACGGGCTATGCACCCGTAGACGCTGCTAATCTTACCTCAACCAATATATATCAGGACAACAATGATAATTTTTGGATAATGACCAACAGAGCAAAAACCGGAATTAGAGCAAACGTTCCCGTTCTTCCTCCTACACTTACGATAATTAATAAATATAAGAATTTACAAATTGGGTTAATCCCCCAACTATCGAATCAAAAAATGAATGCCTATCTTAAGGAAATTGCAGCCGTTTGTGGGATTGACAAACATCTAACATGGTATGTAGCAAGGCATACATTTGCAACAACGGTCACTTTAGGAAATGGAGTTAGAATAGAGAATGTTTCGGCGATGATGGGTCATACCAATATTAAGCAGACACAACATTATGCTAAAGTGTTAGATGTAAATGTAATGGAAGACATGTCAAAATTAAAGCAGAAATACAGTTGATATATCGCATTGTACACAATTCAAATAAAGTATCATAAACGCAAAAAGGATTCCGAATCGGAATCCTTTTTGCATTTAATTGCTCAAACTTGACAATATAAAATTTGAATTCGAAAATTATTTAAAAAACTGTAATCCAGCTATATCATCGAATCTTCATTGCCCATTTTCATTGAGTATTTTTTCTATTTTGGTTGCCTCATACAAATAGATATCACCAAGTTTGGTATACGGCAGTATACCCGTCTGGCGGTATTTTATGATCGTATTATTCGATAGTCCAAATATTTTCTTTAAATCCTCATTCCTATAATATCGCAGCGCCGTTTTTACATCCTGCCCTCTGATCTTACCATCTATTTTTTCTAATCGAGTATACAAAGGATCCAACAATTGCTTAATTGCCGCGAGATAGGAAAATTTATTTTCTTTAGCTTGTTTAGTCATAATGAAAAATATTTAATATAATGAGGATTGAAAATAATTTGTTTTGGAATTACAAATGAGAAAAAAACTATCTAGCAGCAACTATCTCCTTTCGTTTTTGCAATATTTCAATAATTTTATCCAAAAAATTTAGCTGTTTTTCTCTATAGGTAAATCCCTTTGATTCAGAGAATTGCTTACTAATTGTATCAATGCCAACTTGAAATCCTAAATTTCCAGTATAGGTAAAGTTTCCTTCTACAAACTGCTGCATTTTACTTCTATTTCGCTTTTCATTTTTATGGTCAAAAAATAAAATAGTCTCATCCATAAGAATATAGAAAAATTGTGCCAAATCGCTCTTATTGAAATTTGAGCTGCATTTCTCTCCTAACAAATAATTTTTAGACCAATTATTATTTTGGTAGACACGATTCTTTTCTTTTAACAATAGTTCGATACATTCCATCTTCCCATATAACGTTTCCACTGCATCGGGAAGTTCTTCAATTGTAAACTTTTTCATAGCGCTGCTGCTTTTGAAATTTGACTTCCTAAATCAGATATAGAGTGGGGAAAATAAATGATACTCCCTTGGTTTCGCTTTCGAGTTGGCTCGTACTTAATGTAGCCATATTCATTTAATTCTCGCATACATTTATAATACGTTTTAGGTGAAGAAATCTTGGCTATTTCCATAATCTCATACCTGAAAGCTTGTATTGGATTAATAAAACCCCTATCCACTCTAAACTGCAATAGCGCAACATAAATACCAATATGCGTAATGCTAATTCGGTAATCATTCTCTATTGCTTTTAAGAAATCAGATAAGGGTTTTAATATTTCCATTGTACCTACATTGAATTAGACTGCTTTTTTCTTTTTTTTGCTTCCTGTGGGACTGCAGGTCCATCTTCATCAGCACTCTGGTTTTGTCTTTTACTATCCTGTTTAACAGACTTACCTTCTCCTTCAGATTGCTTCTCCTCTTTAGACTTACGGTTGTCAATACGTTTCATAGCGCCATCGTATGTATTGATGGTTTTGAATTGAGGATTAGCTTCAATATAGTGCTTGACCTCATTGCCCTCTTTTAAGAAAGTAGCAGATTGCAAGTTTCCTTTTTTTATGGAATCCATCAGATCTTCTTTAAATTTAGGATTTTCCAGTTCCTTGATTGGATGTTTGGACAATACAATTTCAAGATCGTAACCGTAATTCTGATGGTACTGATTTAACTTAAAGTTTCCGTTAGTATCGGCTTGTTTAAAATCCATCTGCACCCAGGCATTGTAGACTTCTCCTTCTTTATTAGTAAGGTCTTTGTTTACAGATCTCCCTTCCATTAGATTATAGGCTTCCTTCATGGTAATATTGCTTCCTTTATTGATATAAAAAGTCTGCTCCAAAGATTCTTTAGAATTGTCTTTTTGTAAATCCACCTTATAGGAATTAAAGAAATACATATCACTTTCTTTTGATTTCTTGAAATTTAATGTCGCGGCAGCAGTATCGTTACCATACTGAGCATTATAATTCAAAGTAAAATTGGGTTCCTCTTTTTGCATTTTGGCTTTCAATTCACTTTCCAGTCCTTCACCGAAACCGGTGTACTTAATCTGGTCTTTTAAGTATTCAAAATTTTTCTCGTTCATGACTATTTAATTTAAATGATTAATAACTATAGTTGGTTCAAAACAGTAACCTTTACAAGCTTTTTGTTCTTCACATGTAATTCCAAATGTCTGCCTCCATTCTTTTCCATTAGCTGTATGGTTAAATATTTCTTCTCAGGAATAGTAAATTTTGGCACAGCAAAAACAAATGTATTATCTGATTTCCCGTCAATTGTAGCTACATTATTAAGAATATGAATTGGTATAATTTCGATTTCCTGCGAAGCGGTTCGTTTTACCTTTTTATTGTCTCGAATGAAAAAGCGGAGCTGGTCAACATCATAATTTATTTTAGAGTTGTTTGCTACCAATATCCTGTAATACATCACATCATTTTGGATAAAAATTCCATTTAACTGAAATTTAATAGCATACTTATTTTCTTTTTCACCCCGTACCTTTTTCTTATCATAAAAAGCTAACTTGGAATATTGCTGTAGCTCCTGCTCGTTATTGCTTTCGGATGAAAAATAAATTTCCTGTGCTTCCTGTTTTGTCTTATTCATGGAGAGATTCAATTGAGGTGATCGCTCATCATAATTTAGAACATAAGAATACAATTTACCATCAGCAGTAACCACCGTAAGATTCGTTTGAATGAACCCTTGCTGTGCTGCCTTAATCTGCAATATATTTTCAAGTCCTTTAGCTTTCTGAACGAGTACATCCTGACTGCCCCGATCTACACTTTTAATGGCATATGGAAATACAATATTTGTAGTTTTTGAATACCCAATCGCCAAAGAATCTGGCTCAATCTCCGACAAACTGTTTTTACTTATTTGCTGTGCAAATACGCCGATGGTAAAGAGTAATACATACACCATAACCAATACATTGAAGTTTTTCATAGTTAGTAATTTTTAGTTTTTAATTGGAATCCTTTTGTTTTTGTTTTTCATCACGAAGCAACACCTGATAGCCCGCCTTTACTATCACTTTAACAAGCTTCACTTTTTTACTGAGCAGCGTTTTAGCCGCCTCAATTCCTACTCCAGCTGCTTGTGCTCCCCAAGAATCATCAAGAGTCGTTACGCCGAGAGTCTGCATCGAACGGTCTGCAGATTCTTTAGCTACATCTCGGTTAATTGCTCCTGGAATATAAATTCCACTGAGGCCGTCCATATCGTAAACCGATAGGTCAACCGGGAATAAGGAGTTATCATATCGCAGGCTATTTATCTTGATAATGAGCCTTTCCCCTTTTAGTGAAGCCATTCCAAACAAAAAATTATTCTTTGGAATCTTAACTCCATTAATAAAAATAGCATGAACAAGCCTCAGTTTTACTGTCGAACCATTTACAATAGTCTGCGTTTCATGGATCACTGCAGCTACTGCATTTTGATTATAGTCTATATTTGCAGGCTCATCTAAGGAATAAAATCCATTGCCTTTGGATTGCCCATCAACAGGATTTGTTGGCGTAATTTGCAAGGAAGAAATATTATCTTCCTTTGTTTTAGTACTGATAGCGAATACCTGTCCACGCTGCGCTTCGGAAACCTTTCTCAGTTTTTCCTGTACCCTGTCAGGATGCTGAATATCCAGTATGCTTTCAAGCATCCCGCTCAGCTGCTTCAATTCAGGATCTTGAGCTTCATTCTGACCATTCATAGACTGCATCGTTTCTTCCTCCCTCTCAACATCGTCGGAACGCATTGCACTTGTACCTCCCTTTGCATAGTTATTAAAATCGGGGCTTTGTGTTGGAGATGCAATTGGCTTATTGATAGCTCTTTGAAGTGCGTCCAACTTTTCATGAACCTTTTCCTCGTTTGGATCACGATACATAGCCGAGTTTAAGCCATTACTGCCTTTTCTAGAACTGCTCTGATTATAAGAAGTACCATTGGCAATTTGTGTTGAATCTCCATGAAAAGACTGGCTGAGATAGTTTGGGTCCTTCTTGATGAGTTCCTCAAGCTTAGTAGAGTCAAGCGCTGCCTGCTCATAGTAATTCATTTTATCCAACGCAATACCTTCCTTCAGGTTCGCATCCGGAAGCTTTATATTAAATCCTTTTTTTTCAACTAACGACGCATTAGCAGCATCCATTTTTCCTCCGCCTAGTGCCCAAAACATAATAGTGACAAATGGTAGCACCAATAGCGGCATTACCAAAAGTATCTTGCGCTGTCTGAGCATTTTTGGTGATTTCATTTTCTGTTCCATGATATTAATTTTTAAATTGTGAGTGATAATAATTTTCTGCTTTTGTAAGACTGTCCAGTAAACCAGAATGATGTTGCATGATACTATCCTGTAATTTTTTCCCATTCGGGCTGCGACCCAAACTATCGATATACATGCGAAAGTCTACAATTCGTTCATATTCGATTTTACTGATAGATGCATTGACCTTAACCAATTCATTCCCAGTTTCCTTAGGATTTGCTGGTTTTGTAATCGGTATAATAGTTATAGTACTGGTTGCAGTTTGCGAAAAACTGTCCACAATCACATAAATACTATAACCGCTCGTAAACAGGGTGAAACAGATCAGAATCACAATCCAACTTTTACGTGATAAATGTGCTGTCTTAAGTTCCAGCCAGTGCGCGCATTTATATTGCAGCCGAAGATTGGCTTCATCAAATTTCTGCAATAGATTTCCCTTAAAGTAATCAGCTTTAGCGTAGTCTTTTTTATTGTTTCTTTTAAATTGGAATAGCATATCAGTAAGTTTATTATTTACGGTTTTCGGTACTCAAATCCCTATTCTCGATCGTATTCCATCGCTCAACTAAAAAGCCATGCGGGTTATTATCACTGCGGGAAACATTCCGAAGATTTCCCTCTGTTATCAGGCTGCGGTGCGCCATACTGGTAGTTCTGATAATATTTTGAGTGGCATAACATCGGAAATGGTATGGATATTTATTGATGTCAATAGTAACACTATCCACCTGTATGGTCTGACTGATGTTTCCTGAAATTATACCAGAATAATACCCGCCCTCTTTTAAATCATCATAAATCCGTTTTGCACTCTCGTCTGCGAGGTAAAGTGCCTTGGTAACATTAGTCTTTATCACTTTATCATCCGGATCAAGGGTAAAGAATAACTTGTGAAAAGTCATCACATGATCCCTTGCCTCAACCGGTATATTGTCTTTTCTGTCTGAAGCATACGCTTCTAATGCTTTACCATTAGCCAGTATATAGACCTTATCCTGCATTTGTGATACCAGACTGAAACTCTTGTAAAGGGCAAAACAGCTTATGATGATACTTCCTCCAACCACCAACATTGTAAAGCCGCGAACATGCCGAAAAGCCGTGTCAATATTTTTCATTTTGCTAAACATAATGTGTTTTTTTAGCCGTTAAGAATTGCCTTTTAATTTGTCTCCCATATAACTATCCTTGTCTTTGAAGTAAGGAGCTGAACTACCTGTTCCGGACATACTTTGAGACATACGCCCTGCAGCATTGCCCATAGCATTCACGACCATACCTGCACCGGCAGCTGCAGTGTTAACAGCCGAAGTGCTAGAGCTGCTGAAGATACTGGTCACTTTTTGACCTAAAGCCCCACCACCACCTGCGTGTACGATATAGTTAGCGACCGAGGGAACAGTAAAATACCCTACAATCCCAATAATCATAAACACTAGATATGCCATGTCAGTTTTACTAAAAAAAGTATCTCCATAATCATTGACCTGTCCGATATCAAGTTGTAGCATCTTCTCTTGTATTTTTCCTATGATACTGCCAAAAATATTGGCTACCGGAAGCCATAGGTAAATATTTATGTAGCGTGCCAACCACACAGTAAGTGTATGTTGAAAACCATCAAAAACTGATATACCGAAAACTAGCGGTCCCAAAATAGAAAGCACTACAAGCTGGAAAGTCCGAAGGGTATCAATACAAAGTGCGGCCGCTTCAAAAAGAACCATTAAAACTTCACTCATCCATTCCTTAACTGAATTACGGAAATTGAATGAAGCCTTGGACATGGCAAACTTCACATCATTTCCTATTCCTTCAAAGATGCCTTCTTTAGAAGGGTCGGCATCATCATGCGTGTACTTATACCATTCGCCCCGGTCACCGTTTCCATCTGCACCAACATACATCTTCCACGCATCTGTATCCTTAATCGCTTCTTCCTTTTGTTGAAGCAGTAGTACAATAGCCTTATTTGAACCTTCGACCATAGAGGCAGTTGCAGTAACAGTAGGTTTCATAACACCATTAATCATATCCAATACTGATGGAAAAATCATAATGCAGAATCCAATCACAAAGGGACGGAAAAGCGGATAAAAATCGATCGGTTCTGCGCTAGCAATATGCCTCCAAACCCTGGAGGCAATGTACCAGATTGCTCCAAATCCTGCGATTCCCTGCCCAACTCCCAATAGGTTGCTGCATAAAGGCATCATCTCGTCGTATAATTGATCCAGCACGCCATGCAGACTGTTCATATCGTCCGCCAAACCCTGTGCTCGGCTTGCAATAGGCAATACCATCCCCGCGGTTGCAAATAATGCAACCTTGCTCTTCTTTATCATGTCATTACGTATTTAATTTACTTTGTAGACGCTACGCATTGCATGTACATCATTGCGTTCTTTTGTTCGTTGTATCGCCAATACTGATGTATTGTTATTAAAGCTTCGCAGAAACAAGAGCTTATCTTGCATATCAGCATAAACCTTGTCAATAGCTGCGAGTCTTTCATCATCAGACATTCGCAGTTTATTAGCCGAAATGACCAAGGTCAGCTCATCCAGATTTCTTAGGCTCTGCTTAAACAGTTTAGCATAAACCTTTTCGAGATAAGCAATTTCATCCGCATTGAAATTTCCACTGTTCCTGAAACGGGTAAATGCAGTCTTGTATTCTTTTACCAAAAGCACCTGAAAATGGACAATATCACCAACCCTCCTGTAATTTCGAACCGTCGGGCTTACCTGCATCAGCGCGTCAAGGAATGTTTCATGAAGGTTAAAATTTCCTTGGGATAGCTTTTTAACAGTGTTGTAGCCTCCATTAAGAATTTCATATCCCTTTTTCATATCTTTCAGAATCTGCTTGAACTGTGCTAGCTTTTCGACATTCAATAGCAACTGCTGCATTTCCTGTGATTGCGCAGAAACTTTATGCGGGAATACCATTCCCATCAGGATAATTCCTAAAATCAGTAGCCTTTTCATGGTAAATTGTTATTAAAGCCCTGCAACGCACGGCTGGTTTTAACATCCGTAGCCTCCTTGCCTCTTGATAAGGATATCAGTCTGGTTTGATTGCTAAAATCCTCGAAAAAAGTATAACTCTCCAGCATATTTTGATACAGCACATCAATTCGCTTCATTCGCTCGTCATCTTTCATTTCAAGATTTCCCTCTGTTACTATTACAATCAGTTCCTCTAAAGTACTTTCACAATTTTCAATTAAGCGTTCTAATACTCTTTTGATATAAGCTATTTCGTCGCCGTGAAATAAATCGTTTTGTCGGACTTGTCTTATTGTGCGACTGTAATTTTGCAAAATCTTTACTTCAAGTGATATAATCTCAGCTACTCTGCTATAGTTTTTTATTTTTGGGTTAATCTTCTTTAACGAATTGAAATAATCCTCATGAAGATTAAATTCACCTCGTTTAAAATTACCTATTGTATTGAGTCCTTTTTGAGCGATGGAATATCCTTTTTGAGCGTAGCCGATATACACCTTAAGGGCAGCAACCTGCTGTATCAACATTTTTCTTTGCTTTGCCTGTGCGTAACTATTTACATTTAAAAATCCTGTAAAGAGTAGCAATAGCACTATTTTTTTCATGACTTCAGGTTTTTAATTGGGAATTCCGTAAAATTTCTTTACTGCATTCACATCTTTTTTCGTTTTTGCTCTCTGAAGGCTTAATAGTATGTTCTGCCTGTTGAACAGCGAAAGGTCATTATAGTTGGAGTCAATCTTATCCGCTGTGGCATTGATGATTTCAAGCCTTTTGGCATCGCTCATCTGCGTGGTAAAAGAGTCCAATACTAAAAAGATTTGGTCAATATTTTTCATACTTTCATTCAGTATACCTGAGTATACTTTTTGCATATAGTCTAATTCGTCCGCATTAAAATGACCGTCTTGCTGGAACAGACCCCAAGCCCTTTCGTAATCCTTCACAAGCCGTACTTGCTTTTGGGTGATATCCCTGATGCGCTGGTAATAGGTAATAATGGATTTGACTTTCATCAGTTCATCATAGTAATTTTTATACAAGTCTTTTTGCTTCTGGGTCCATTCCGATATCTCATCCAGTTTTAATTTGGAGAGGGTATTTTCTAATTTTTTCTGGGCATTCTGCAACCATATTGTTTTGTTTTGTAGCCTTTGGATCCGAAGGTCAATTGCCAATATAACTTTCTTTACGGCTTCCTTAATCAATCCAATTATTGGAAAAGCCGCAACAGTTGCTGCCGGTCTTGCAGGAGTGCTTATAAGCAATAGGCATAGCAAGCCAACCATGATTTTTTTCTTCGCTTTCATAATTGTTTATTTTAGTTTATGTTTCTTATTTCATCTTCAAGCTTGCGCACGTAAATCATTGGCTAGGGCCGCTATCCCTTTTTTGATGTCGCCATCGAATTTTTTGGCGTATGCCTGTACTTTCACTTTTTCTGTTTCTTCTGTCGTGTAGGCAAGATATTCTTCAAGGGACACTTCCGTACGATACACTTTAGACAACATCCCTCCCAATGAGATAAATACTTCCTTATATTTTTTATCAGGGTCATTCGCTTTATTTACAGACAAAACCAATGCCTTTTCCTTTTCAGTAAGTCCCAGCAATTCTTGAATTTGGTCGAATTTATTTTGGTATTTACTCTGGTCCAGCAATATTTTACAATCGCTATTATTGATGATTGCCTGCTTAACTACAGGGGATGAAATGATATCCTCTACTTCCTGTGTGACTACTATTGCCTCTCCATAGAATTTTCTAACAGTCTTAAATAAATACTTTATATATTCTGCCATACCTTCCTTAGCAATAGCTTTCCAAGCTTCTTCAATTAATATCATTTTTCGGACCCCTTTTAGCTTACGCATCTTACTGATAAAGACCTCCATAATAATGATGGTCACTACTGGAAAAAGGATAGGGTGATCCTTGATATTGTCCAATTCAAACACAATAAATCGCTCACTTAATAATTCAAGATTTTCAGTAGCATTCAGCAGATAGTCAAATTCTCCTCCCTTATAATAGGGGCGTAAAACGTATAAGAAATTATTAATATCAAAATCTTTTTCCTTCACCTTATCTCCTTCTAACACCTTGACAAAATCGCCTTTCAGGAAATCGTAAAAACTGTCAAAACAAGGAAACAGTTCTTTGTTTGCTTCGAGCTTTTCATAATACAGCTGTAAAGCATTGGATAATGCAACATATTCGCTTCGATTGTATGTTTCATTGTCTTTTTTCCACAGCGCCAACAGCAAGGTTTTTATACTCTCCTTTTTCTCTGTATCCAGACTGTCACCTTCGCTAACGTAGAAAGGATTGAAACGTATGGGATTCTTTTCATCGTAGGTAAAATAATAACCGCCCACCATATCACACAACCCTTTGTAACTATGTCCAACATCTACCAGCACAATATGAGTTCCTTGTTCGTAATAGCTTCTCACCATATGATTAGTAAAAAAGGATTTCCCGCTGCCGGAAGGCCCGAGTATAAACTTGTTCCGATTGGTACATATTCCCATTTTTATAGGTTCATCACTGATATCCACATGCACCGGTTTGCCAGTCAAACGGTCACCCAAACGTATTCCTACAGGACTTAACGACGAACGGTATCCCGTTTCCATATTCAGGAAGCATACCGCCTGTTCCGCAAACGTATCAAAGGTGTCATTCATCGGAAAGTCTGCGGCATTTCCGGGAATACCAGCCCAATAAATTTGTGCAGCTCCAACGGTTTCCTGCTTGGCAGCCGCATCCATTTGTGCCAGTGCTGAAGAAACCTTGTTTTTTATATTTTTCAGTTCTTCTTTATCCGCTGTCCATGCCAATACATTAAAATGAGCTTTTACCGGTAAACGTTGTTGGCTAATCGCTTCGTTCAGAAAATCATTGGTAGCATCCCGCGCAATTAGATTCGCCCTGCTATAGGCAGATAGTGACTGCAATCGCAATCTTTTACTTTCCAACTTCTGTAACGTTTTTTGAGCATCCTCTATGAAAATGTACTGGGTATAAATATGACTGCAGGAAAGCAACTGTCCTAAGGTGGATGCAAAGCCAATACTAAATTTAGTCTTGTCTGTCGAGTACCTATCATAGTTAATTCTGGAACCGCAAAGAGCAGGAAGGTCAGCTGCATCACCCAGGGTATAAATTTGACAATATTTATCTCCAACCTGCAAGCCATCGTTGAAAGCGATATCTTTATAAACAAAAGAGTCTTCTTTTTCAGAAAGCGAGCAGTAACGCTCTATAATACCCATTTTTCTACTATGACTTCTGAGTTCGTCATTGCCCAGACGGGTTAATTTAACAAAACCACTGTCTTCCAATATTCGTCTGAATTGCCCGGTACTATCTATAAATTCCTGACGCAATTGCGACTTTAATGTTTCTTCGGGAACTATTGAACTTCTAAGTAAATTAGAGAACAAGGAACTGGATGTTTTCCTGCCTGCTGGTTTTTTGGTCAGTAAAATATAACAAGAATGATCCAAAAAAGGACGCTCGTTAAAAAACCGCTCACTGCTTCGTGCAAGGAAACTAGTGTCCTCATTAGTGAAATCAGCTTCAAACTTGCTATCAATAAACCAGTCTTGTTTATGAAATACACTGAACTTCGGAAGTAATTTTACAGCCTTAAGCCACGCTTGGTGGAATGCTTCATATTCTTGGTCTGACAAGGTAAATATCTCCGGTAACTCCGCCTTAAATACTACTGTTACATCTCCCTGTTTAGACAGGATACAATCATGCTCCACATCCATAATCGGTAAAATATCATTTATCATTTTTTCCATCTTCATCTTTACCTGTTTTAAATTTTTGGCCAAATGCTATTTTTTTATTTTGAAAATTTTCCTGCTCTGCGTTCTAATGGCTTTGGGTATTTGTCTTTTGGCTAAAGCTTTCATCATGCCATGTTCCCCGTATTTATGGCTCATTTTATAGACTTTCATGACCAGTAATGCTCCAGAAATACCTATGATCCCAATGCAGACAAGCGATGGCAAACCAATGATATACATAAAAGAAAAAATAAATAATAGAACTATAACACCACCGCCTAAATACCATATATACTGCGCTTTAAGCCCCTTGAATTCAATACTCTGATTAATACCTTTGTTGATTTGATACACACTGTTTGTCATAGTTAGTATTTTTAAGAATTGATACTTTTAAAGATGATATAAGAAGGGGGTGGTAATAATTCAAGTGATCACTTCTTATGATTGAATCCCGACTTCCCTGAATTAAGAATACATTTCCAAAAACTCACTATCAAACGGTGAACAATCGAGAAAAATTCAAATATTTAATAAAGGGTTTATTAAGATATTGGTATCTCTAACCTAAAGAAATTCTAAATATTTTGTTATTTAGTCGAGATAATACGATGTCGAATACCTTTAAATACCGAAGAAGGATTGAATTACAGTTGCCACAACAACAAGAAAAACGCAACTTCCAAACCAGGCTGCTGCAACTTTTCCAGTATCGGGGTCTCCTGCATTCCACTTTTGATAGACCTTGACAGCACCTATCAAGCCCAAAAGGGCACCTATAGCATACATTAGTTCGGTACCCGCATCAAAATAGCTTCGCACCTGCGCATTAGCCTCGTTAATTCCGGCAAGGCCGTCTTGCGCATAAGCTTGATAATTAGCTGCCAGCACTATAAGAGCAGTAGTGGCAATTCCTTTTTTTTGTTGAGTAAATTTTTTAAAATTCGAGAGACACTTTTTCATAACACATTATTTTAAAAATTCAAATAATTAGATAAAAAAGCGGAGGTTTAGCCGCTGTCTCAATACCTCTTTCCTGTCACATAAAACCATACCGCATGAGACGGACAGGGGCATTTCCTCCGCAATGTTGTATTAGTTTTTTTCATTCCATAACCCTTCCGCTTCCTGCTGGGTTAAATGGATAGATTCGAGTTTGTCACATTCGGAGACAATCAGTTCGCTGACTGAGGAGCGAAACGGAGAATTTTTTACAGATGGATATTCAATAAGAACCAGTCCAAGATAATCTACAAATTCCTGTTGGTGCAGTTTTCTTTGAGCCGCATCTGCGACAACATTTTTCAATCTTTCTACCAGATGATCTACATCCTTAAAAGTTTGGTCGGATTCTGTTAAATACGATTGTGATAAAGTACTGTCAGGAGATTCCTGATAACTTGAATTAGACGGGATTTCGGGATAACTTCGGAATTGAAACTTCCGTTTTCCCGTTGCGATATCTTTAATCTCAGCAAAGTAAAATCGTAATCCAACAAATAAATACCAACTTACTCCTAGCAGGACAACTACAACTATATAATTGCCCCATGAAATGTTTGTAAACATACGCTCATCATTTTTATCGTTCTACATTAGTTTTTCCAACACGGATAATTGAAACGTATTCCAAATCCGGGATGTTCATCATTACAGGGCAAAGAAACAATAACCTGTATAGCTCCACAAGTCCAACTTTTTGTTGTACCCCAATTGTTCCTTTTGTACCCTTAGCAAAATCAATAGAAAAATGTATAAAAAAATGCAAAAAACCTCCAAATAGGAGGCTTAATAAACGGTATAATTAAGAGAAATTTAAAACAGGCGGTACTTTTTAATATATTACATCATTGGCTATCGAAAAAAAAATTCTGATACGTGATTTTTTTTTAATGCCTTTAAAACCTCCACTTTTACAAAGAAAACCATTTTTTCACTAATTCATCTTCTAAAGGCTGTGCCTGTTTGTGTACAAACTCATTTGCAGTTGAATTGTAATTATAGTCTAAAGCCCAAGTTTTATGGTTTTCGGCCAAGGCTTTAATTCCATCACAAACCAATTCAATTTCAGCATTTGTGGTTGTGGGATGAATGGACATTCTGATCAAACCCGGTTTTCTGATCAAATCCCCCAGCGTAATTTCATCAATTAATTTATGGGAAGTTTCCTGGTCCACATGCAGTAAAAAATGACCGTAAGTACCGGCACAACTACAACCACCGCGAGTTTGGATTCCGAATTTATCATTCAATAACTTTACACCCAAATTGAAATGTAAGTCTTCTATAAAAAAAGAAATCACTCCTAACCTGTCCCGATGCTGACCCGCAAGGATTTTAATATTTGGGATATTCTCAAGGGATTCCAAAACAATAGTAACGATTTCATGCTCCCTATTCAAAATATTTTCAATTCCCATTTGTTCCTTCAACTGAATAGCCAAAGCGGTTTTTATCACCTGAAGAAAACCGGGTGTTCCCCCGTCTTCCCTATCTTCAATATTATCGATGTATTTGTGTTGGCCCCAAGGATTTGTCCAGCTTACCGTTCCTCCTCCAGGATTATCGGGAATCAAGTTTTGATATAATTTTTTATTAAAAACTAAAACACCGGAAGTTCCTGGTCCTCCAAGAAATTTATGGGGTGAAAAGAAAATTGCATCCAAATAACTTTCGGAATCTTCGGGATGCATGTCTATTTTTACATAAGGACCTGAACAGGCAAAATCTACAAAACAAAGTCCGTTATGTTGGTGCATGATTTTAGCGACTTCATGATAAGGTGTCCTAATTCCGGTAACGTTGGAACAAGACGTTATTGAAGCAATTTTAAAATTTCTCTCTTTATATTTTTCTAATAAAACTTCGAGATTTTTTATACTAAATAATCCATCTTCAGATGAAGGAATAACGGCAACATCAGCTATCGTTTCTAACCAAGACGTCTGATTGGAATGGTGCTCCATATGCGAAATAAACACAATCGGTTTCTTTTCAGCTGGAATATTAATGAAATCCTTTAGGTTTTCTGGTATTTTTAATCCCAGAATTCGTTGAAATTTATTGACAACGCCTGTCATTCCTGTTCCATCAGTAATTAAAACATCATCGTTATTGGCATTCACATGCTGTTTAATAATATGTCTCGCCTGATGATATGCTTTAGTCATTGCTGTTCCCGAAACCGTAGTTTCAGTATGGGTATTGGCTACAAAAGGACCAAACTCATTCATCAACTTTTCCTCAATAGGACGGTACAAACGACCACTGGCGGTCCAATCCGTATAAATAATTTGTTTTTTTCCGTAAGGTGATCGAAACTCTTGGTTAATTCCTATTATATTCTGACGAAATTTTTGGAAATAAAGTTCTAATTGTGTTGGTGTTTCAATTGTAGTCATTGCAATTTAATTTAACTCAAAGGTATTATTATTTTATGAAATTGAGAATGTAGCAGCATCCGCAATCTTTACTTTTTGAATATTAGATTTTTTATCATCTTCAGAAGTGGATAAGGAATAAGGCGCTATTCAATTAATATTCTTTTATCTGCTTAATCATACGTTCTAATGTTTCAATCACGATTTTCTTGTCTCTTTCTTCTGCAACGTATGATTTACTGCGCATTGAATCATAAGAAAGGTCAACTTTGTTAGGCGTTGATAAGAAAGGCACTATTGTTTTAAAGACATGGTTCATTGATTTGGCAATGAGAATTTTTAATTCATCAGAGGCTCGCAACAGTAACGCAGTCTGGTCTGTTGAAAGTTTGCATAAAACTTTGTCGTTAGTAGTACCAATTACCGATGTTTGATTCTGTTTCTTATCCATACTTTGCAGAGGAACAACTGAAAAATGCAACTTCTTCTCTAGATACATCATTTCATGTTTAAACCAATCGCTTAAGACTGTTTTCAAATCTTGATGATGTGGGTTTAGGATTACCCCATCCTTACTATGAATCTGATTGAATTCTTTAAAATAAAATAGAAGATTTTCCATCTTGCCAGCGGCATTTTCACAACAATTTATTTTGTCTGCCACGCACTTTGTAAAATAGTTTATAAATGTCCTACTATTAAAATTCATGTAAATTAAGATCTCATCTACTGCTGAGTTGGCTCGGTCTTCATTCTGCATAACTTTTAGTAATTCTAATTCTTTGATCAATTGCTTCCTGTACAGCACTTGTCGAAATGTGACCTTTTCATTTCTTTTGGAGTTCACGAAAGAATACAAACTATCAAAAAGTATAGTAGTAACCTTTAGATTATTTATAGCAGAAGTGGAGCTGTTTTTCAATTTGTCAATTTTCTGTTTCAGTTTCTTTTTGGATACAACCAGATAGGTTGCAGGTACTCGCAGATCTAAACTTAAGTAATCTGAGAATCGAGTTTCTATAAAAGATAACAGTTCATCAAAACACGAGATTAATGTGTTTATCACTTGCTTTAAATCAAATCTTTCAAACGCAACATTATGGCTTCTTTCGATAACACTATCTAAGAAGATTATTAAGGAGGAGTGATAGTTCCCAACGATAATCTTAATTTGCTTTTCCTTATTAAGAGAAAAAACTTTGATTTTAAATTCAGATTGAATAAATGATGTTTGCTCTATTGTCTTTTCAATAATAGCCTTTGACTGGACTGTTGTTATTTCATTAACATCGGTTTTGCTAGGATTCAGGGTGAAAGTTACCAGTAAATCTAGCCATTCTAAAAGATAGGTCTGATTCATACTTCTTACTTTTATTTACTAAATAGTACTTTCGACTTATTATCAAAAGCACACTAATCAATATTGCTAGAATATTTCTAACCTATAGATTCTACGATTCAATAGATATTTAACCTTAAGCGATATTCCGATGGAGACATCGAAGTGTATTTTTTGAAAAAATTGCTAAAAAAAGAAATATTGCTAAATTGTAATTCTTCCATAATATGCAAAATGGTCAAATCTTCGTTTTGAAGTAAGATCTTTGTCTCCAAAACAAGTGCTTCTTCAATACACTGCTTGGTCGTTTTTTCAGTTACTTCCTTAACTGTTTTGGTAAGGTGACCAGTCGTAATAAACAAAGCATCAGCATAAAACTTTACACCGTGTTGTGTCTTGCAATTACTTTCTAAAATTCTAAAAAATTGCATAACAATTGTTTCTTTTCTGGTGTACCTTATTTTAATATACCGGGAGTATATGCTATATATGCTTGCTAACTCATACAGTAATAGATTAAAACTAAAGAGCACTACCTCATTTTTAAAAATGTGCTCGTTTGAACTTCTTCTTTTACTATCGATCAATTTAAATAAATCAATTAGTAGTACTGCATCTTCACTTTTAAGAGAAACCTTAGAAGGGACTTTTGTAACAAAAAATTCAAAATACCCTACATACGGTCTCCTTATACTGTTTTTAAAAATAAACGCTGAGGGAAATGACACCAAAGAAATCTGAAGTTGATCACTTCTTTTCAAAACTTTAAAAGAAGTCCTTGTTGGAATCACTATAATTTCATTTGCAGATAGATGAATCTCTGTATCTTTTGTTTTGATACATAAATAACCGAAGTTCACTATCAATATAGAAAAACAGTTCTCCTTAAATAGTTCTTGACATGAAATTTTAGATAAAATATTTTCATGAACACGGACTACCAAACCTAAAGGGCTATATTTTGAATTTTTATCTACCAAAATAATATTTTTTGCTAAAATTTTAATTTATAGAATCAATGAATGCATTACCTCTTACTTTACTTCATCTATTTTTTGCAGGATTCTGATAAAGTAATTTCGCTAACAATGCAACTGAAACAAACAATAAATTTGAAACTGTGGTTCCGAAAAACAGAAATGCCAAATTCCGTGGGTTACCACTTTTTATCTCACCATTTGTGAGATAACCAATTATTTCATCGTAGCTCAATAAGTCTACGATGAAATAAAGGCTAACTAGATTGAAGAGAATCAAAGACACTGTAAACACGTATATTATTTCCTTTTCAATCAATAGGATTCGATGCATCATCAGTCAGCTACAAGATTGTTTATCACAATCCCTGTTATAAGTGATCTGCTAATGGCAGTAAATGAATTATCGATAGCGCCACTAACTCCGCCAACACGGTTACCAACACTTGACTCCCAATCTTCATCATGGGGCGGCTGCTTATCAGAGTAGAGTGAATATCTGGCTATAGAGGACGTGGTGAGGATTATTCTCTTATCCTCGGCGCTAAAATTAGCATTGGTCATCACTGCGGATTCATACGAAATTATGGATTGATAGATCGCTCCATACTCCTCGTTTTCCCATAAAAGTGCAGCGTTCATAAAACTGGAAAGACTAATTTTTGCTGCATTTGTCATGGACGAGTTTGAAATGGCTTCCTCCAATTTAGCCTCTGGATTATTTATAATCTCTTGTATCTCTTCAAAATTATCAGACAGGTTCGGTTCTAAATTTAAAAGCGCCACATCGCTATTGCCAGCTGCGATAGCGTGAACCTGTTCGCTAATTTGTGCAATTGTACTGTATTGATAATTCCCTGCCGAATAAGTCTCCAGTAGGTCATTATGTAACTTGCCGGCGTAGTCATAAACGTTCTCCGGATTTTCAGGGGTCAAGCTTTGCACCAGGCTTGCCCATTTTTCTGATTTCTTGTCGCTTACTTTACTAACAATACTGTCAGCTGTATCAAAATTATCAGTGGTACAGGAAATAATTAGTAATGGTAAAATCACTAATCCTAATGAAATATTTTTCATGATTAAAATGTGTTAAATGGTACTGAGTACTTTTATTCGTCAGTTCATTTCACCCGGGTAAGCAGAACTTTAATCTGGCACGATACCAAATATTTTTTGCTTTTGAATTCAAGGCAAAGCTAGAAGTCGAATTTCGACCTTGCAACACATCCCCTATGGGTTTCCAAGAATTATGGTATGGATTTTCTGGAAATCCACACTCCTTTTTTATAAAAAAAACCAGCATTATCAATTGTTTATAGTACATTTGAGGTAATTTCTTTCAAAATACCCCAAGACCTTTTTGTTAGCATTGCCCTGTGCTCAAAAATGATTTTATAGAGAAAATAGTTCCCCATTTCTTATTTAACCTATGATTAAAAAATATCTATTTATACTATCTCTTTACTTAGGAAATCCAGTTTGTGCACAGCAAAATGGATTTAAAATCCCCGATACACTTCGAAGTAAGGATTATGATTATCTGTTTGAACACATAAAAGCCTTAGAAGATGGCAGTGTAAAACAATCACTGTATCTTCAATCCTTTTTACAGAAAGCTAAATCAGAAAAAAAACCGGAGCAGATCATAAACGGGTATAAAAATTATGTCCATCATTCGCCCGAAAATTTAAAACTGGTCTATGCAGACAGTATGATTTATACTGCAAAAAAATCGATGGATAATGCCTTGATTGGTTCCGCCTATCTTTCAAAGGGAATTGTATACTATGCTCAGAAAAAACATGATTATGCATTAGACAATTACCTAATTGCAAATAATTTCATTTCTAAAACCAACGATCAGTATTTAACCTACAAGGTAAAATATAGTATTGCCCATATAAAATACTATCTGGGATTTTATGATGAAGCAATAGCATTATTCAGGGAATGCATCGCTTATTTTAAAGGAGAAAATCCCAGAGCTTATTTAAATTCACTTCATTCGCTGGGGCTTTGCCACAACAGAATTGGCAATTACGGTTTATGTACAGAAACAAATGCGAAAGGTATTCTAGAAGGGAAAAGATTGGCTAATGATGAAATGAAGCACTACTTCATTCACTCGGAAGGGATTAATCAGTATTTTAAAAATAATTATGCTTCGGCTATTAAAAAAATAACCTATTCACTACCTGCTATTCACGAGAACGAAGATTTCGCAAATGAATCCGTAGGCTATTTTTATATCGGAAAAAGCTATTGGGATCTAAAGAAGCCCCAAATGGCACTGCCATATTTCATAAAAGTAGATCAGTTTTTTGAAGACAAAGGTTACATTCGTCCCGATCTTCGCGAGAATTATGAATTATTGATAAACTATTATAAATCGAAAAACAACCCAAAAAGTCAACTCCATTACATTGGAAAATTACTTAAAGCGGACAGTATCTTACATACTAAATTTAAATATCTATCCGGTAGAATTCACAAAGAGTATGATACCAAAGAATTGGTGATAGAGAAGAAAAAAATCGAAAACCTATTAGATCAGAGAAAGTATAATGACTTCATTTTTACGGGTATAATAGCTCTTTTATTTTTTTTTCTGCTATTTATTGCCTCTAGACATATCAGGAACAAGAATATGTACAGACAAAAGTTTGAGGAACTAATGAAGAAAAGTGAGGTTAAAGTTGAAGCCAAAAATAAAGTTGAAGTCAAAAATATAACTAATGGAATAGCAGAGATAAATCAAGATACTGTTGCTGCTGTGTTGAAACAATTGGAAAAGTTTGAAAAGGATAAAAAATTTCTCGAAAAAGATTTGACAGCAGCAAAGCTTACGGTAGCTTTTGGTTCAAATGCAAAATATCTTTCAAAAATAATTTACCATTACAGAGGGAAAAAATTCACAAAGTACATCAATGATCTAAAAATTGATCATATCATTTCATTATTAAAAGAGGATAAAAGAATAAGGAATTACACTAACATGGCTTTAGCCGAAGAAGCCGGTTTTAGCAGTACACAACGTTTTGCAAATGCTTTTTCTTCCAAAACGGGAATGCCTACCTCCTATTTTATTGAAGAACTCAAAAAAGTGCAGTCCAAAATTAATGTTGGAAATTCTTATACCAATTAATAGATATCTTTTGATTTAGTTTCTAGCAGTCTCCTAACTAAAAAAAATGACAATGATGCATTATGCTGTAGAAATAATAATAAAAAGCCTGTTCATTTTATAAATATCTTTATTATTCGATTAAAATTTTAAGCAAGTACAATATCAAATAATCTTTAAAGACAGTTATTCATAAATAAATCATTAAAAATCATGCGATGTAAACTCACAAACCATCATTTTTTTAGCATTATACCAAATAATACTTGCTTAATTCAGTTACCCAAGGATGATCCGGAGCTATCGATTTTAACCGGTTTGCGTAACTAACCATTCTTGGTGTGTCAAAATTTTCTTGACATATTTTTATTATAGTTGTGAGAGCAACAATTTCATAGTCACTTTCCATAATTTCATCAGCAAACTTCTCATAGAGTCTTATCGCATCAGAATGCCTTTTATCACTTCTTAATTCAGAACATTTCAAAATGGCATCTTCAGCATTAATGTATTCGTAATTATCGATTTCGTCACCCGATCCTCTGAATAATTGTTTAAAAAAATCTTTCATATTCCTGTTTAAATTATTTATAAAAATTGCCAAACTCATAAAACAAAGTAATCTCAAAACAAATGCCTTTTTAATTCTTTTCCCTTAATTTTCCATCTTCAAAACCCCTTAACTCTGTTTAGATAGAACTGAATATTCCCTATGCGCTATAAGATGGGTATGACATAAAAAATTTTTTCTTTTTTTGGAAACAGCAAGCTGATGTTAAATTGCTCAACACACAATTTTTCCTTTACGCAATTGTTCCGTAATTTTAGAAACTCTTTTAGTTTGTGTCTTATTTAGTGTAACAAATTCAATGAAAAGGACAGCAATAATTATAGCTATCACTAGGAGTATTTTCTTCACAAATAATTAATTTAGAGAATTAATTATCCGAAAGTAGGACGTCAGCTATCAATAAAAAAACTTCAGCAACAACCTTTAACAAATGAGGTAGTTTAACAACAAACTATGTTAAAATTTGGATCGTAGCAATACCAAATATCTTTAATTATTGCCATACTAGCTTAAAAAAGCAAGTGAGGCTAAGTAGATTTTGCGATATAAACTGGATCCTAAAAATTCTGATTTAAGCTCCAATAAAAAAAGTACTATCGAACGAATTACCTCCTAAAAACATCCCGAAACTGATATAACAAACGTTCTGTCAACCTTAAATCTTCAGTAACAATTTCAGCACTTCCAGACATTTCTTGCTGAAATGGAATTGTTTTATGATAAGAGGTTTCCAGTTTTTTTGGTAAAACTACATCAATCCATAAATTCCCGTCTTTATCAGGTGTTAATGATATATTCTTGATTTTACCATTCAACATTCCGTATTGACTGTCCGGAAAATTAGTTAATCGAATATTTACGGCTTGACCTACTTGTATTTTTCCAGAATTTAGCGCTGGCGCTTTCAACTTTCCAATATACCCTTTTTCTAAAGTAGGAATTACAGCAAAAATAGCATCACCCGCAGTAATAGTTTGATTGGCTGTCCAGATTTGTAAAAAAGAAACTTTACCTGTAACCGAAGATTGTAATACATATGCTAATTCCCAATCTTTTATTACTTTTTTCAACTGATAAAAAACTGGTGTTTAATGATTTTATTAAACGCCTCAATTTTAGAGTTCGAAAAAGGAATGTCTTTTTGGGCAATTAAGTGTTTGACGTCTTGGCCGGTAGTGGTTAGGAATTCTTGAACCGTACTGTTTACATTTTCCACACCGCCATCGGTGACAAAAGTCATGGGTTCTTTGTTTTTGTGTTTCAAATATGCTTGTTCCAACAAATCTCTAATGGCTTTTGGGCTGGAACTGTTTTCAATTCTATATCCTAGAATCATTTTAGAATAATGATCCATCAAAAAATGAATGTAATATTTTTTGTCATCTGCCGTTTTCAGTATCGTTACATCGGCACACCAAATTTCATTGGGTCTATAACTGGTAAGAGAGGAATATTTATTTTAGACTGTAAATTCCTTGAGGTATTGTAGCCTAATAATTTGCTATACTTGTCAAGTGGTCAAACTAAAAGAAATTTCTTTGCTGCGTAATGCCAACAAGTAAACAGAGGATTTAGACCAATGAAGATGGTCTTCATTTTCCATCTATTTTTTGATTTGAAAAATTTCCTTTTTTAATAGTTCATGCGGATATTGTTTGACACACTACAAAAAATACGAAGAGTCGCATTTATTAATAACAAGTACTTTATAATTGTGATAGGTAGCTCTGGAAATATTGAAGGCTTTTAATGCACTTTCAACGGGAACTATATCTTTTACCATTTCGACGGCATTTACCAATTTTTCTTTTTGTAGTGCCATTTGTCGTTTGATTCCTTTTACTGCGCTGATAATCTCATGATAGGTATCAGAAAGTTTGAAATAAGCTTCCATGACTTTTTTTGCATTTTTAGATTCTCCAGTCCGTTTTATGAATTCTAATTCTTCTTTTATAAAATTGGCTACTTCGCAACCGAGGTACTTGTCGGCTTATTTGTTTTGGGAATTTTGGCTTTTATGGTATTGGGCAAGTTGTCGAATAATCCGTTTCTGATATAATGTTTGACATTGGTTGAAATACGAGAAGATGAATAGATCATAAAAAAAATGCGTCATAAATTGTCTGACAATAATATAAAATTAAAAAATAGGAAACTATTTGCACCTAACACCGGTCAAAATAGAAAAACCCAATACCAAAAATTTACTCTAGCATTAGGCTTTCCTTTTTCTATTCCAAAACATCGGACACTTTTGATCACTCAACAACACTATAACATTTTCAACACAATACCTTAAATGGAACGCTTTTTTAAAAAAGAATCGTGTGAGAAGCTGTGCACTTTGTAGCGGAATCATGGCGACCTTTGCAGCGGAATATCCATAAAACACCTGAAAGTCTAAATTTTTCAGACGCTTATTATGGTTCGAAATATCAAATAAATGATCTTTATCATTTATTAAGTAAAATAAGATTGAATATTGTTAATTTTTAACTGAAGAATAATATTCTAACAACAACATAAATACTTGCAATGTTAAATATTATAACTATTAATCCTAATACATTTAACTTTTCAGGAATTTCTCCAAATATTGTTTTTTTCATTTTTTTAATGTCCTAATTCTAGCTGATTTTTTACTAAATTAAAATATTTCCCTTTTAAATTAATCAATTCATTGTGAGTACCTCTTTCAACTATCTTAGCTTTCTCGAGCACAATAATTTGATTGGCATTGATAACCGTGCTTAGACGATGCGCAACTACCAGTATCGTTTTTCCCTTAAACTGTTTTTCTATATTACTAACAATCATTTTTTCATTTTCAGTATCTAGTGAATTTGTTGCTTCATCAAAAAAAATATAATCTGGATTTTTGTAGATAGCTCTGGCAATGAGTATTCGTTGCTTTTGACCTTGACTAATACCTATTCCTTCCTGACCTATTATTGTTTCGTATTTCATTGGTAACTCTTCTATAAATGACTTTATATTTGCATTTTCAACTGCAAGAAGTAATTTATCTGGGTCATGATTTTCACTTAGGGTAATATTAAAAACAATTGAATTTGAAAATATAAAGCTATCTTGAAAAATAACACCACATCTGCTTCGCCAACTTGCATCATCAATATCTTCTATACTGGTTTTATTTAATTTAATTAATCCTTTTTGTGGGCTATAAAACTTTAATATTAACTTAATTAAGGTAGTTTTTCCACTACCACTTAAACCAACAACTGCAGTAGTACTGCCTTCTTCAATTTTAAGATTTATATCATCTAAAACATTTGTAATTCCGTTATAAGAAAAAGATAAATCTACCAATTCAATACTACCATTATTAAAGACTTTGCTTTTTGTAATACCATTAAATTCGTCAGAGATACTATTAATTTCATTTAATCTTGTTATACTCACCATTAATAACTGATAATTTAAAATACAATTTATTAATTGTGTTACGGGGGCATTTACAACTCCTATAATGAACACGATGGACATCATTGTTCCAATAGATAAGCTTTCATTTATCACCGACAATGCACAAGAAAAAGTTATTAAAAGTGAAGTAAAAAATGATATAAAGCGATAACTTTCATATCGTTGATTTAATTGAATGTTTTTAGTATTCACATTAAAAAGCTCTAGTTGGATTTTCTGCCATTCTTCTCTTTTTAGATTTTCTAAATTATTTAACTTAATTTCTTGCATACCGGTTAACAATTCAATGTTTTTACTTTGTTCTTTACCAGCCAATTTAAATTTGATTTTATCTAAAATTTTAATTCTTTCTAAGAAAATAAAAATCCAGGTCAATTGCAGAGTGTTACCTATAATAAAAATACAAAATACTGATAAACTGAAATGTAGAAGAATTAGACTAAAAATAATTAGACTAAAGAATGCAAATACACTTTTCAATAAGTCCTCTGTCAAAAATTTCTCAATTCTTTTAAGGTCTTCAATGCGTTCAAGTAAATCTCCAATAGTTTTTGAAAAGAAAAATTTAATAGGCAAATCCATCAATTTCATTAGAAAGCTAGAAACTAAACTTAAATTAATTCTTGAACTAATATTTATAAACAACCAAGATCTATAGAATTCATTAATTATTTTGCTGACAAAAAGAACTATTTGCCCAATTAGAATTAAATAAAGAAATGATATATTTTTCAACCTCACTCCTTTATCTATAATTTTTTGTGTAAAAAATGGAAAAAAAAATTCTGTAATGGATGATAATAATAGAATAATAACCAATAGATAAACCTGCTTTTTATAATCCATTAAATTTCGTAATACAAAAAGCAGACTTTTTCTTTGTTTATTTTTTTCTGTTTCGTGATGTAGTGTTAACTCTTTCCTAGGCTTTAATAAAAAAATAATCCCTTTTTGGCTATTTCCCTTCCAACCTTTTAAAAATTGTTCTTTTTTATAAATCAAACGACCAATTCCAGGATCGCTTACATATACCTTATCTTTAGTTATTTTGTATACAACAATAAAATGATTATTACCCCATAAAAATATAGCGGGTAAAATAACATTGTCCTTAATTTCATTGAAATCAATTTCTACAAATAAGTTTTCATAACCTATTTTCGAAGAAACTTTTTCTAATTCTGATAATAACAAACCTTGTCTTGTAAGATTACTTTCTATGAAGATTTGATTACTAACAGCTATATTTACACCATAATACTTACTAACTATTCTAATACAAGTTAGCCCACAATCCGAAGCATCTAATTGTTGAATAAATGGAAATTTTTTTAATTTCATAATTAAATCTGTAAACTAATAGAATCATTTTTTTAATATCATAAAACATTTGTAGATAATTCCTGTTTACTCTTTTTAAAAGATTCCAATTTTGCAATATATTTGGGTTCAGGAATAGTAGGCAGATTATCATCAATAATTTTTAAGGCATTTTCATAAGTTAATTTAGAAAGCCCAGCTCGTAATACCAGTTCTTTTGGTAGAGTATCTATGACAGAATTTTGAATATGCGTTATTAGTCTCAACAAATCGTCACAATATATTGTTGGATTATTAAAGCCATTTTTAGAACTATATCTATGTGGTAGATATCCGCCACCGCAAATTTCCTGAACTGGGCAAGCAAGACATTTTTTTGGCAGATATTTTCCTGAATTATAATAAACATCTATTAAGTCAGATTTACTTACCTCATCAATTTCATGGGTGTTAATATTTATGCCATTTTTTGTAAATGAGTCTCCACATAATTTTAAAACATCTACAGCTTCTAAACCTCCGTTTGTTTCTAGTACCAAAACATTATTTTCGCTTACTCCCAAAGAATCAATGCCTATTTTTTCACCCATTATTTCTTTGATTATCATATCAAAAAAACGTATTTTAAATTTTTGTTCATCATTAAACCATTTGTCAAAAACATCGATATACCATTGGGCAGGAGTTGTATTGCTACTAAGTATAGATTCATGACTATCATGATTTGCATCTAATAGTAAGACATCGACAGATTTTAACTCTAGACTTTTAAAATGATCGTAATATTCATCTGGATTAATATTTAGATTCATTACTGATAAAATACCTGTATTAAAATTATTGTTTTTCAATATATTCAATCCTTTTATAACATCATCATATGTACCATTTCCTTTTTTATCAACTCTATACATGTCATTTTCTTCTTTTGGCCCATCTAAGCTAATACCAACATGTACACCATGCTCCTTAAATATATCGCACCATTCATCATCTAAAAGAATTCCATTTGTTTGTACAGTGAAACTAACTTGAATATTATTTTCCTTTATTATGTCAAAATGTTTTATAAAACTCACAAAGTCTGATTTTTTCATTAGTAAAGGTTCACCGCCATGAATAATAATTCCAAGGGTGCTTAACTTCGTTTTTTGCAAATGGATAAGTATTTTTTTTACAAAATTTTTAATAGTTTTTTCTTCAATAAATTTCGGTTGTGATTTATAAGACAAGTCACCTAGATTATACATATAACAATATGAACAATTTATATTGCATCTACTGGCTACTTTTACAACAATTTTATTAATTCTCATATTTTATATTTTAATTTAAGAAATGTATTTTAAACAAAAGCAAACCGTCTAAAAATAGACGGTTTGCTCGTTTATTAAGCTTGTGTCCAAATAGCTTCGGCAAAATCAACTTTTGCCCAATTAGGAGCTTCTTTTCCCCCAGAAAATTGGGAATTAGTAACATCTAATGCAGCTTTTTTTAATACTGGATTTTCAATCAGACTAACTGAATTCTCTAATGATTTGAAATCATCATTGTTTAATTTAAATTTCATAATATAATTTATTTAATGTTAGTGACTGTTCTTTTTAAGTCGTAAAGTCAATATTGGACTGGCTTGCAAGCTTTATTTAAATAAGTTAATATCTATTTAGTTCTTTTCTCTTCTTCCTTATTACTAAATTCTCTTTTGTCATCCTTAATTGATTTACCAAATTTATAAACTGCTGAAAGTCTAATTTTTTGAGTATCCTGATAATCAAATTTTCCCTGTTGAATATTATTTATATTATTGCTAAAAGTAATTGCACTTGTTTTAAATATATCAGTGATTGTTATTGATAACTGTAATCTCTTATTCAATAGTTCTTTTTTAATCCCAGCATCAAACTTGTAATATCCTGTAGTTTTATAGCTATTAGAAACTGAAGCAGATTGGTAGGTGAAGTTTAACTCTGCTTTAAGTGTTTTTAAACTGTTAAGAGTAAAATTGTTGTAACTAGATAAATACATAGATAATCCTTCAACAACTGGAAGTGTTTGCTTTAAACTTGATCTGGTCTTAGTGTAAAAAATATTTATGCCATTGTTGCTTTGCCAACCCTTTATCTTATTAAAAGTGTAATTCTCGGAAATACCAAATCTTTTACTGGTAAAAAAATTAAAAGGTTTGGTATATTGATAATTCAGTACATCATTTGTAAAAGTAATTTGATCAATACCTTTAGTTATGTAATTAAAAAAAATTGAATGATAAAAGTCGCCCTTTACACATGATAATTCAATATTGTTACTAAAATAAGGCCTTAAATAAGGATTTCCTTCTGTATAATTGGTCGAAGTAGAGTAAATTCTAAATGGGTTCAATAGGTTATAAGAAGGCCTTTCTATCCTTCTACTATAGCTTAGTGAGAATGTGGCATCATTGTTTGTTTGATAGGTCAAATAAAAAGAAGGAAACAATTCGGTATAATTATTTTTATAACTATTCCTTAATTCAGCTAATGAACTCTTAGTTGTTGTGTTTTCTAATCTTAGCCCTAATTGAATATTCCATTTTTTTGATAATTCCTTATTTACTGAAGCATATAAGGCATTATTGTTTTCTTCATAAAAAAAGTGATTACTCTTTTCAGAATCTAAAACAAACCCATTGGAATAAATGTCATAGAATAAAGTTTCATTATCATTTTTAGTAAAAGACAATTTTCCTCCCAATGATAGATTAACCAGCTGTAAAGGCAAACTAATATCAAATTTTGATGAATAAATTTTAATAGTTTGAAAACCATCGTTAATGGCAAAAAAAGAACTATTAGGTTTTAAGTCTCCATTTTGAAAAAATGTATTAGTATTAAAATTGTTATTAACAGAATAATTATATTCAAAGTAGTCCAGATCAAACGAAATTTTCTTACCAATTGTGTCAAGTTTAGTTATTCCGTGAAAGTTTAATGAATTGGCTTTTCTATCAATATTTTTAATCGAGGATGTTACAATTGTAGAATCTAATTGATTTGAAATTTTATTATAAATCTGCGAATCATTTTTAGATTTTATATCCGATTGATTTAGTGCCCCGTTATACTCAATGCCAATAGATGTAGCAGGTGATATTTTATAATCTAAAGCGATTCTTGCACTATTACTTTTTCGAGCATTCTTTACAATGTAGTTTTCCTTCCAAGTGTATTTCTGATAAAAAATATCATATTTCTGTAAAGGAGCAATTATACCGTCAGTAAAATCAAAATTAGAAATAACCGTTAGCTTATTTTTTTGGTAATTAATACCGGCACCAATATTTTCTGTTCCATATTTTGCTTGTGTATATGATGTTTTAATATTTCCATTAAAGAAATCTTTTTTAGTTTTTTTAAGTATAATATTTATCAGACCACTATTTCCTTCAGCTTCATATTTAGCAGGAGGCGTCGTAATAGCTTCTATTTTCGATATATTTTCAGATGGAATTGACCTGAGTAAATTAGATAAATCATCTCCTGAAAGTTGAATTAATCTATCATCAATCATGACAGATACTATGGATTTTCCAACAATCGATATAGAATTCTCTCCAACTATTAAACTAGGCATCGCTTTTAGAGCATCAAATGCATCACCTCCAGAACCTACAATAGAATTCTCTACATTAAAAACCAATCTGTCAACTTTCTTTTCAATAAGTTTCTTTTTACTCATTACCACCACTTCCGCTAAATGTTGTTCATTTTTGGTAATAGTAATAGTCCCTAGATTTAAATCCTGTAGCGCATTAATTTTTTGTTTCCATAAAATGGTTCCCAGCTGTCTTATTTGCAAAAGATAATCTCCTTTTTCTGTTAATAAGGCGAATTCACCATTGATATTGGTCAATTCGCTTTTTAAAGCAATAGAATCTTTACTTAAAATAAGGACTTCTGCAAGTTCTATAGCCTTGTTTTTTTGATTGACAATTTTACCCGTTACTTTTATTTGAGAAAATAATGTAATGGGTATAAATAATAGTATTAGAATAATTAAAAAAAAACTTTTATTCACGGTTATAGTCTTATTAATACTTGTTTTTTTGTGCAATGTTGCTCTTATAAATTTCGATTTCTCATCATCTAGTTTTCCTCTAATATTATTAATGAACATAAATGTCTATGTGGCATGAATAAAAGTAAAATTACCCATGCCGAAAGTATAAAGAAGAAATGAAATAGAGATACAGCGAAAACAACCTTTAACAAATGAGGTAGTTTAACAACAATCTATGTTAAAATTTGGATCGCAGCAATACCAAATATCTTTAATTATTGCCATACTAGCTTAAAAAAGCAAGTCAGGCTAAGTAGATTTTGCGATATAAACTGGATGCTAAAAATTCTGATTTAAGCTCCAATAAAAAAAGTACTATCGAACGAATTACCTCTTAAAAACATCCCGAAACTGATATAACAAACGTTCTGTCAACCTTAAATCTTCAGTAACAATTTCAGCACTTCCAGACATTTCTTGCTGAAATGGAATTGTTTTATGATAAGAAGTTTCCAGTTTTTTTGGTAAAACTACATCAATCCATAAATTCCCGTCTTTATCGGGTGTTAATGATATATTCTTGATTTTACCATTCAACATTCCGTATTGACTGTCCGGAAAATTAGTTAATCGAATATTTACGGCTTGACCTACTTGTATTTTTCCAGAATTTAGCGCTGGCGCTTTCAATTTTCCAATATACCCTTTTTCTAAAGTAGGAATTACAGCAAAAATAGCATCACCCGCAGTAATACATTATTCTCTTCTGCATCAAACTCATTTTGAAAAAATTTAGGAGTAGGATCAAATAATAATGCAATACCTTCTTCTGTGGTTTCATCAGCATTATTCCCAATCCAAAATTTCAAAATTTCTTCAGTAGTGTATTCCATTAGTCCAAATGCTGGATCAGAAACAAAATACTGTCCTTTTTTAATTTTATATATAACAACATAGTGATTTTTATTCCAATGCAGTATAGATGGAAGAGGCACTTCTCCAAGTTTTTTTAAACTTAGTTTTACCCCTAGTGTTCTAAAACCTATCATTTCAGCGGCATCACTTATCAACAGCAGGTTACTGCCATTACGACTTGTTTCACTAAAATCTCGCAGTTCCTGAATATTTATTGTTTTGCCATAGTATTTTGCTATTATTTTTAAGCAGGTAGGACCGCAATCTTTTTTGTCGGATTGATGATAATACGGAAATTTTGTCATTAATTTACAATTATATCATCATCATAAATTGTTTTGTCATTATCTGTTTTTACAAAAACATGGTATTTACCAATTGGCAATTCAAAATTAATTTCTTTTCCTTTAGGAATCATTAAAAAGCTTTGAATTGGAATAGCCAAGTTCTTCATTAAATCAAATTCTTTAAAATCAATTATTTCAATTAAAACCTCTTTATTTTTATAGTCAGAAAATTTCGCATCCTTAATAATTGTTTTTTTGAATATTACATTCGGGAATATTATTTTTAAACTTGGTTTCAGGTTGTTAACCAAAAAATAATCAGCAGAGGATTTGACTTTTGTTGTATCATTAAAATATTTGCGTGGCAATAAGGTCAAGTCTTGTTTGGTATCTGCACAAATAACTGTTTGATTGATTGTTATTGGGTTAATTCCAGACAATTCTTTAAAATATTCTGCCATCCAGTTTTTCTTTTCGTTTTTCTTTTCTATATGGTTATGACCTACATATACAAAAATTTTAGCTTTAGGATCTTTCTCTAAAATTTTCATAATATTTTTTGCTTGACCCATTTCTCTATCACCCCCTTTATCAACGTTTTCATGTCCTGAAACAGTAAACCCTAAAGCTATTGCCTTTCTGATAAAATGAGCAAAATAAGGCTCGTCAGTATAAATTCCATTATGATAATTTGGAGTTGACTCCTTTTCATTACTTGTTATATTAAATCCTTCTAATGATAAATAATTATATCCGTTAGCTTTTAGGGTTTCTAATAATTCCATCGCAAATAATCTATGCTTAGGATAGTAATGATCTTCATTAAGCATAATAACTTGGTTTTCTTTTGCTATTTCTGCAATTTTACCAAAAACAGCATTGTCTTTGTAAACATCCTCTTTGTTAGATAAATCGACAATCAAAGAATTAAAATTTTGTTTACGTTCTTTTTCGTAACTTACAATTAAAGAATCATACAGTTTATTGTTAGACATTGAAGAATTAACCGTTGATAGGAATTGAAATTTATCATCATTACCTCCTTTCGATTTTAAAGGTGCTGTTTCCAACTTTTTACTTGCAAAAAGAGGATTGGGATGGACAGAAGGGAAATTTTTTGCAAATATGGATACAAATGACATTTTGCTTGTATTCAACGAGTCGATAGCTATTTTATTCAATAAATCAGTAACAAATATCGAAGGGGTATTATCCTTAGCCGCATTGGTTTTTACTAATCCTAATACTTTCCTTTTCCCTTTTTGTTTTTCAAAAAAGAAAGTATTGTTTACCGTATCAGACACTACAGTTTTCCTATTGTTTGGATTAATACTCGATGACGGTACATTTTTGTAGAAAAAGTAGATCTCAACGCCTTTTTCTTTGCAATCAGCAACTAAGAAAAGATCTTTTGGCGATATTTTATTGCTCTTTAATAATTGTTTAAATTCTTTTTCTTTATCAGAAGAAACTTCTCTGAATTGAACATTTTTATCAAAATCAATCCCCACTTTCAAAGAATCATTGTAAAAATAATTTCTATTGAAATAATTATTTTCAGGCAATTTACTTTTACTGGAGCTGCAAGAAATTAATAGCAACAACAGTAATAAATGAGAGAATCTATACATTATTCCAAAGGTTTTTATATGGGTCATAATTACATTTTGTTTTAGTTGAATAGAATATATCCGTTTCTTTTTCTTTAAACGGAATACTACCATCTGGACAGATATAGCGAAATTCACAATCCTTGCAGACCAAAATTTTATCTTTACTAATTGCCCAAAATTTTTTTACCTCTTCATTATCAACAACTTCATTCAAATCAGTAATGTCAATATTGCCAAAAATAGATTGATCCTCATTATGGCGTTTTATGTCCCCATTACGGTCACGAATTTTCAATGAAATTAGAATCATGTGAAAAAGAGGTAATTCCTTGCATCAACTCTTCGTCATTAATTCTTAAAACTGGCGTCTTAAAAAAATTTAACCATTCAATAACTAAATCGGTATCTCTATCGCCAGGTTTGCTTAATATGAGAATCATAAAAATGTTTTATAAAAATATTTAGGCATAGATACTATGCCTAAATATTTAAGTTAAAATAATTGTTAAATCATTTTCTTATGATTAATCTACACCATCATAATCATTACCTACTTGGCCTCTAACCGCACACCATGTTTGAGCATCTGCAGGCGCAGTACCTCCATAAATAGTATTAATCTCAACTTTTTCACATTCGAAATCTTCTAATTTTTTCACATTTTCAAAAACGAATAACGGATAATTTTTACCAAACATATAAAGAAGAAATGGAATGCGGATACCGTGAAAACAACCTTTAACAAATGAGGTAGTTTAACAACAAACTATGTTAAAATTAATGGAATATTAAATAAACCCTTGCTTAATGGCCTCTTTCACCAAACCAGTATCATCAGTCACCTCAAAAACTTTTTTCATGCGGATGATGCGCTTTTGGATAGCGCTTGTTGTAAGGTGAATAATACCCTCCAACTCTTTTATTTTAAATCCTTTTGACAAATACAAAAGGATTTGACGATTGTGATCTTCAATCATTAATTCCTTTTTCCATATTTCATTGATACAGCTTTTTACCATGGGACTCTGATATTGGTCGCCTGCTATTATCGTCATTACAGCTTGCTGCAATTTCTCCGGAGTGATATCATTTTTTATGATAAGTCCTTCAGGTCGTATTTTCTTAGCGATGTCATACACGATGATAACTTCAGTATGTGCGGTAATCATAATAATTTTACAATTGGGCATCTTTTCTCGTATCAAAATAGCTACGTCACTACCAGATAAAATAGATTTAGCCTCATAACCCGGCAAGCCTTTATCAATGATGGCTATATCAAATAGTTTTTTGGGAGAAGATTTTCTTGACAAGATTGTATAGGCTTCCTCGCAATTATACGCTTTTGTGAAAACGGGTTGACATAGTCCAAAAGGAGCTGTTAAAAGGGCATTAACATATCCCGCTACAGTCATGGGATGATCGTCTACTATAAATATATTCATGAATTAGGCTATTTAACTTTAACAAAATAGGCAGTTTTTCTGCAACAAAAGAAATTGGTTCTTCTCTAGATTGCACTCCTCTTATTTTTAGTATGATACTATGCGTTTTTCTTTTCTCATTATCGACGATAATAGCACTACTGCTAAGGAAACTTTAGGACTCTTCGAAAATTTCCCTAATTATTTTTGCGCCGGGATTGTCAAAGATAACCAAACAGCAATAAATCAAATTATAAAACTAAAACCACAGCTTGTAATAATAAGAATTCCTGTCAAATCTAATGAAAGAACTTCTCTTTTTACAACGATTAATGACTTATTTCAATACGTAGATCCTATGCCCTATTTCATCGCATTAGCTTCGGCACCAGATTATGCGCTGGAGGCAATACAATCCGGTTTTTCCGATTACACAATAGCTCCCTTACATTTGCATGAATTAGGAAAAAGCCTTTTTAAATTTGAAAAAAGAAACCCGCCAAACAATATTACAACGATTTGTATTAAATCCTATAGTGACTATCAATTTGTATCCCTACAAGACATTGCCTATTTAAAAGCAGATAACAACACTACAGATATTCAATTATACAATGGTAAAACAGTGAATGCTTATAAAACATTAAAGCATTTTGAAGATACTTTACCATTCTATTTTTTAAGGATCCATAAAAGTTATATTATTAACATTAATCATGTTTCACGCATCCATTTTAGTAAATCTAAATGTTATCTCAATTATAATGAAATCTTGCCCTTCTCACTTACCTACAGAGATAATATCGACGCCATAATCCGAAAAATCAATATTTAGTTCCTACAAACGACCTTCTTCCAGTCCATATTTAACAGATTCCATTCATTACAATATTCAAAATATAGGGTTTCACCATTTAGATTCCTCCTTAAACTACTGTACTCGACAGGTTCACTATAACCTCTTGATATTTTAAAAACAACCCCGTTTTTACTTGTTAATTTGCCCTCAACAATAATGCATCAGAAGCTTCTAAATAAATATTGAGAATGGGGAAAATCTGCTTTTAAAACAGTGTCATTCTCAATATTTCAGAACAGCTATTTCCCAGCTTTTCTTAAAAAATGGTACTCCTTTTTGGATCAGTGCCAGTTAAACAATTTTCTAATTTTTTAAACATTTTTTATGAAAAAGCTATTAATTGCTATGGGCTGCGTTGCGGCTGTAATCTTAACTTCATCCTGTACAACAGATAGTCTTGAAGGACAAGAAAACACAAATAATTCAAAAAATTATTCTACTAAACCAAATAATTCTCTTAATATTTCAAATTCTATTCTATTAGATACTGGAGGAGATGATAAAGACAAAGTTAAAGTGTAAGAATTAAAATAAGAAACCAGACAACCTGATTTAAAGATGGATTGTCTGGTTTTAATCTTTATTTTTGGTGAAATTAATAATTATTAATCCATTAAAAATTGAAAGCAAATTTAAAGATAATTGTGTTAGTGAATTTATTATTGTTTATGGGGTCATGCCAAAAAAACAAATTTAAAGTTGAGAAAAGGAAAGACATTTTAAAATTTTTACAAAAAGTTGAGAATACTTCATTGGAAAATGATGAAAGAAAGAAATACTTAGACACTTTCTTTAATAAATTACAGGTTCAACAAAACGATTCAATTACAAGAAATTTATATTTCAAAGCTGCAGTTAAGTATTATGATTTTAATTTACTTGGTACGTATCTAAATGTCACAAGAAATGTCTATCGATTATCTACTAAGGCAAAAGATAGCTCACTTATAGCAAAATCCTTTTATTATTTAGGGGATTATTATGATGAAAAAACACAATTAGATAGTGCATTTTATTACTATACAAGATCAGAAAAATTATATAGAATACTAAAAGACAATTTAAATGCTGGCAGAACAACACTATATAAATCAGGTATATTATATGATGCCGGAAACTTTACCGAAAGCGAAGTAGAGACAATAAATGCCTTAAGATTACTTAACAAAACTAATGATACACGATTAATTTACGAGAGCTATAATTTATTAGCTCTTTCGTTAAAGGAGTTGAACAATTATGAAAAATCTTTAGAATACTTTGAACTAGCACTAAAGCAGCTTAATAAGCTAGAAAGAGAGGGTTATTCTAAAGAAAGAATCTATAAATCGAAAGCATCTATCAATAACAATATGGGAAGGGTCTATGAGAAAATGGAAAATTACAAGAAAGCAATACTTTTATACAATAATGGATTACAAGCAAAAAAATTAAAACAAAATCAGCCAAAATTATATGCTATGCTACTAAACAATCTGGCATATTGTAAAATGAAATCAGGCACAAGTCAAGGAATGAAAGAGGTGTTTTTTGAATCGTTAAGAATTCGTGATAGTCTTGGTACAAAAGAAGGCATTTTATCTAGTAAAATAGCAATTGGTGAGTATTTTTTATGTAAAAAAGATACAGTTAAGGCATTAGCTTACATTAAAGAAGGATTTATTCTATCCAAAAAAATTAAAAGTAATTCCGATATTATTCTATCATTGAAATTATTAACTGAAAATGATTCCAAAAACAAAACTTTTTATTCTAATTTATACTTTAAGGTCAATGACAGTATTCAAAATATAGAAAGGCAAACCAGAAATAAATTTGCCAGAATAGCTTATGAGACTGATCAGATAGAAGAGAATAATGAAATTTTATCCAAAAGGAATACTAATATTATTATTGGATCTGGAATTATTATTCTTTTTTTAGGAGGTTTTTTCATTATATACCGTCTAAAATCAAAAAATAAAGAACTGCTTTCTATTCAGGAACAGCAAGCGGCTAACGAAAGAATATATCAGCTAATGTTAGCGCAACAATCTGAAACTGAAAAAGCGCGCAATGAGGAAAGAAACCGAATAGCCATGGAATTGCATGATGGGATAGTAAATAGCATTTTTACTACTCGTTTTAATTTAATTCAACTAGACCCCAATGCTGCCGAAAAAAAGCAGCAATTAGTGACAGAATTAGAAAAAACGGAGAACGAAATCAGAAGGGTTTCGCATGATTTAACACAAAACCTACTTTTTGAAGATAAAAGTTTACCAGAGATAATAACAACTTTAGTAGAATCCCAAAAAAACCAATATAATACAAAGTTTGACGTATCAGTGGATAAATACATTGACTGGTCATTAGTTTCAAGTAATAATAAAATACATATTTACCGCATCATACAAGAAGCTATTCAGAATATCAATAAATACTCAAAAGCAGAAAGATGTTATATAATGCTATTGAAAACCGCCGATAAAATAACCATTCGGATTTGGGATAACGGTATCGGGTTTAATCCCGAAAAAGTAAAATACGGTATTGGACTGAAAAATATAAAAGACCGAACAAAAACATTAAACGGAGAATTGAAAATTAATTCAAGTATAGACAGCGGTACAACATTAGAAATAATCTTTTAATAATTTAAGAGTGAATATTATCTACTCATCCTTTTATAAAATTGACAATGGCGTAAAAAGGCATAAACCAATTCTTATCCTATTTACGAATTAGAATAGAACAGTAGACTATACCAAAACCGTTATACAGAAATTTACAGGAATATTCAAATTGTTTCCTTCCACCCGTTCTTTTAAAAGATATATTTATCAATTCTCTTTTTATCTCATCAAATTCAAAAACAAAAAATTTATTTGATTAAGTTATAATGTTGCTACTTTATTAAATCAAGAATGGATTTAATGAAGTAGCTATTGCTAGTAAAGATAATAATTGTATATTTGTTCGTAAAATATAATTGTTCACGTTTTCGTGAACAATATAAAAAAGTGAACAAATGAATGAAAAAGAAATCATACAGTACGCTATAAATAATATCCAAAAGAACGGTACGATCAATGTGGAGTGGAAAGAACTCAACAATGACAATGCTATTGATGGAAAACTACTCCTGCACTTGAATAAACATAACATAGGACTATATGCAGAAATTAAAAAAGAACTTAGGAACATACATCTTGCTAAAATAGAAGAATTGGCTATTACAAAGAATCCTTATATTATTGTTGCGCAACGTATATTTCCAAAGATAAAGGAAGAGCTACGCAAAAGAAATATAGCCTATCTAGAAGCTAATGGTAATATATTCCTGAATAAAGATGAAATCTATCTCTATATTGATGGTAATACTCCTATTGAATTAAAAAATAAAACAACAAATAGAGCCTTTACCAAAACAGGATTAAAAGTGATTTATCAATTTCTAATCAAGGATTGTATCAACAGTACTTATCGCGAAATTGCTGAATTAACGGATACCGGAATTGGTACTTTAAATACCATATTCAATGGATTAAAAGAGGAAGGTTTTTTAATACAGCTAACCAAAAATGAACTCCAGATGGAGAACAAGAAAAAATTGCTAGATAGATGGGTAATGGAATATGAAAAGCGCCTAAAGCCAACATTAGCGATAGGAACATTTCGTTTTCTCAATAAAGACGATTTTTATAACTGGAAAGATATTCCCCTTAAAAAAGGAAAAACAATCTGGGGTGGCGAACCGGCAGGTGATCTGCTTACCAATTATTTACGTCCGGAGGAGCTTACCCTATACACCAATGAAGAAAGAAGCGATTTAATGAAAAATTACCGTCTCGTTCCGGACTTAGAAGGCAATATTAAAGTATTTAAACAGTTTTGGATAGACGAACAAGAAAGCACAAAAACCGTACATCCGCTCCTGGCCTATGCCGATTTAATGAATAAAGGAGACCGAAGATGTACAGAAACCGCACAAAAAATATACGATGAGTACTTACAAGATCAGTTTTAAACAATTACAACAACAGCCTCATATTTCTGAAATGCTTACCGCATTAGAAAAAGGATTGAATAAGTACAATATAGACTTCTATCTCGTAGGTGCCGTGGCACGCGATGTTTGGATGACTGCCATAAACGATATACCACCCAGCAGAGTTACCGGAGACATCGATTTTGCTGTTTTTATAAATGACAAAAACACCTATGCGAATCTTAGAGAATATCTCATCAATGTGGAGGGATTTATCCCTTATAAAGGCAATGGTTTTGTACTTAAATGGAAAAACATCATACAAATAGATTTAATGCCTTTTGGAGAAATTGAGGCCAAACCATCTAATATAACAGTTGAAGGAACAGGACTTACCAGTCTCAATATGCCTGGTTTCAAAGAGATATATGATTCCGGTCTTCCGGAAGCTGAACTCGAAGAAAAACACCACTTTAAATTTTGCACCTTACCCGGTATTGTACTGCTCAAATTGCTTGCCTTTCAAGAACGTCCTGAAATAAGACGCGACGATATCAAAGACATCAGTAAAATCCTAAAGCATTTTTTTGATATGTATGCCGATGAAATATATGAAAAACACAATGACCTTTTTGGAGATAAAGATATCAACCTAAATTGGATTGCTGCAAGAGTCTTAGGAAGAGACATGGGCAAAATTGCTCAATTAAACGAAGATCTTTTTCTCAGGATAAAAAAAATATTAAAGAAAAACACAATTGATATTCATTCCAGTGATATCGCCAAAATTATGGCAGAGTTTTTTCAAAATACGATTGAAGATAATGTAAAGCTGCTGGAACAGGTAAAAATTGGATATTTAGAAAATTGATAGCTTATAAATTAAAGTCGAGCAATCACTCTTAAGTCACTTATAACCAATATCACCCGGTATATTGAAATACATACCGCAAGCACTCATAAAAAAGGTGATAATTTAACAGCAAATTAGTTATATCTAATAAGCAAAATTTTATTTTTATACCCTAATTTAATAAAGCATTATCATGAAAGATCTAATCGAAAAAATCAACGCTGAATTCGAAACATTTAAAACAGAATCTGAATCACTAATTGAGAAAGGTACTAAAGCAGCCGGGCCAAGAGCTCGTAAATCAACTTTGGAACTGGAAAAACTTTTAAAAGAATTTAGAAAAGTTTCTGTAGAAGAATCAAAAAAATAAGTTCCTCTTCACCGATAGCCCTTAGGATTTTCCAGAGGGCTTTTTTGATTATCAGTTGAAATCTACACAACCCTCAACGCTAAATCTTTTCTAGCAGCTTCAAAATAAGATTACCCGTTGCCTCATTGATTTTCTCCAATGCTTCATCCACAGTAAACCATTGCGCTTTGTCTATTTCAGGAAAGCTTTTTAATGTTCCTGATTTTGGAGGCCATACGATCTCAAAAGTATTACTTACTATAGTATCCGCATTAATATCTCTTTCCAGAGCCCAAGTATAAACTACTTTGAATGTTATTTCAATCGTCACGAAGCCAAAACTTAGCATGCATTATCCATACACTATCTATGCTTTATCTATGCTTACTTGTAGTTTTCAACAACTACATGCCAAAATAATGTCATACATCCTAACAAGCATAAGTAATACCACTCAAAAATAAAAGCTAAAAAAAGAGATGAAAATTGTTTATAATAAGCCTAAATTCGCAAAAAATATTATTATAATTATTTTACTTTTAAGATACTAAATATTCCTGGATGACTCCAATAAGAAATAAAAAAGTTGAAGGCATTATTGCTGAAATTATAGACCAATATGCTTACGCCGATAAATCTGACAGACCGTGGATTATTGGGTTTAGTGGTGGAAAGGATTCTACAGTCTTACTTACCCTAGTTTGGATTGCTTTACAAAGAATTAGAGAAACATTGCCATACCCATTTCAATTGCAACGAAAAGTTTATGTAGTTTGCAATGATACCATGGTAGAAAATCCCATTATAGCTAATTACGTGGAAGATGTGCTTGCCCAAATAAGCGAATCAGCAAGAAATCAGGATTTACCCATTTTTGTACAAAAAACAACGCCAAAACTTGAAGAGACTTTTTGGATAAATGTGATTGGAAAAGGTTATCCTGTACCTAATAATTCTTTCAGATGGTGTACGGATAAATTAAAGATACGACCTACTTCTAGTTTTTTAGTTGAACAAGTTAATCAGATGGGAGAAGCTGTTGTTTTACTTGGTACCCGTTATGACGAAAGTGCTACAAGGGAACGTTCAATCAGGAAGCATGAAGTTACGGGCAAAAGATTATCTAAGCACCAAACCTCTGTCAATACCTACACTTATGCTCCGATTAAAGAGATGTTTTTGGAAGAAGTCTGGTATATAATAAATACTGTCCCATCACCATGGGGCTTTGATAACTCGATATTATTCCAGATATATTCTGATGCAAGTGCTGATGATTATGAATGTCCTACAGTAGTAGTTAATAAAGAGCATAGTTCTTGCGGACAAAGCCGATTTGGTTGCTGGACCTGTACAGTGGTTAAAAATGACAAATCGATGACCTCATTGGTCAATAATGGGCGTAATTGGATGCAGCCTTTGTTGGATTTCAGAAATCGATTAATTGAGAATAGAAATATATCCGAAAACCGCAAGGATATTAGACGTAACGGGCAAATAGCAGTTAGGGACGATGGGTCTAAGAATGGCACTTACGAAGAGCGCTACCGTTATGAAATTCTTAAAGATTTACTGACTGTTCAAAAAGAAATTCAAGAAGAAAGACCTTTTATAACATTAATCAATAATCAAGAGCTAATAGCTATCCAGGTTATTTGGAATAGAGATTTGTATTTCGACCATACAGTAGGAGAATTATACAAAGCGATATATGATAAAGATATCAGCACTAATAATATAAAGACACTTGATGATACGGAGCGTCGAATAGTAAGAGAAGTATGCAATGATAATATGGGATACTATAATTTAATAGACAATCTTATATTATTGCAGGAGACTAAGACTTTGATGATAACTAAGTATGGACTTCATAATGATGTAGAAAAGAGAATTGAATCTTTTGTTAATGAAGAAGCAAAATGAAAATAAATAAAATACATTTTAAAAATTTCAGGATTTACAAAGGAGATAATGAAATTATTTTTGCTCCGGAGGCCGCAAAAAATATCAGCATAGTTGCTGGAAAAAATGGTTTTGGTAAAACAACGTTTCTTACTTCTTTAATCTGGGTTTTCTATGGAAAGATGATGAGTGAGGTTGAGGACAAGTACAAAAAAGACATTAAAAGCGCAGGAGGATATGACAAGTTTGTAAAAACATTACTAAACAGGGATGTAAAAATACAATATGAGAATGGTGATAAAATTGCACCAATTGTATCTGTTGAAATTGAGTTAAAGGACATTTTAATTCCTTCAATACCTTGCAGATCAGTAATTCTTAATAGGACTTATGATTTAAGAACAGATGCAGAAGAACTTAAAGTATATATTGATGGACTTGAGAATGAGTTAACTAAAGAAGTTGGCTACGAAGTTTTTGTTAATGACTTTATACTTCCACGAGAAATAGCAAAATTCTTCTTTTTTGATGCAGAAAAGATTGTATCTCTTGCGGAAGCCAAATCAAAGCCTGAGCTAAGAAACCTTAGTAAGGCTTATTCAGAGGTTTTAGGTATTAAAAAGTATGAAGATCTAAAAAAGAATCTTGAAATCCTTTTAAGCAAGTTAAAGAGAAGCGGAGCCACTCCCTTGGAGCAAGATAAATTGACTGCTTTGTTAGAAGCACATGATGATCTCGAGAAATTAATTGAATTAAATACAGATAAGCAGAGCAATCTTGATAAGGAATTGGTAAACTATAAAGCTTTAAGTGACAATATTCAAGAAAAGCTAATCCGTGAAGGAAATGGAATTACGCTTGAAGAACTCCAAATAATGAAGCTTGAGCAAGATATTTTGAAAAAAGAATCTGATGAGATTAAGGCCAAGCTAAAAAAGCTTATGGACATTGCGCCAATAGTAATTGCTGGAAAAAAACTAACGGCTCTATATAATCAACTATTAATAGAGCAGGAACACCATTCAGATAATATTGATCGATTCTTTTTAGGAGACCAGCTTGTGTCATTCACAGATAAGCTATTAGAAAAATTAGATGGTTTTGGTTTTATACAAGAAGAAAAGTCCAAAGTGATTGATGCTCTCAAGCTGACTATTACTGAAAGACAAAATGGAAAGGACAAAATCGAGGATCAAAAGATTCTACTTGATTTTACTGAAGAGCAGTTCAGGAGGTTTGAAGCAGTTTATAATAATATTTTGAATACATTCTCTAATCAGTTTAATTCCGTGGTTCAGAAAGAGAAAAATAACAGAATGTACCTTTCAAGAGTATCTCAAAAGATTAAACAGGCTGAAGCTAGAAAAGACAATCATCTTGCAAAAAAGCTTAGGGAAGATAAGATTATAGCTGATGCAAAAATAGACATTATCAATGCTGAAAGAAATAAACTGATTGAAGAATTGGGAGGTTTGAAAGTACAACAAGCATCCAATAGCAAAGTATTGTCTGAAACTGAAAAGGACTTTAAGGTTGTTAAGACCGATCAAAAAAAGTATGAAGTGACAAAAACACTCTTGGTCAAGATCAATGATATTATTCAAAAGATTAAAGAAGATAAAAAATACTCTCTTCAGAAATCAATAATAATTGGACTTAAAAAGATAATGCATAAGAGTGATTTTATCCATAATGTCAGAGTCAATGTTTTGGATGATGTCATGGATATTGAATTACTTGACAAGAATGATGCTATTATTGATAAAGATTCCTTATCAAAAGGAGAGCAACAGCTTTATGCTACAGCACTTCTTAAAGCACTAGTAGACGAATCTGGAATTAGGTTCCCTGTCTTTATAGACAGTCCATTGCAAAAATTCGACAAATACCACTCAAAAAATATTATCAAAGAATTTTATCCGGCTATATCTGAGCAGGTGGTGTTATTTCCGTTATTGGAAAAAGAATTATCCGAATTGGAATACGAATACCTAAAGCCAAATGTAAATAAGGTGTTTGTCATCGAGAATAATAACGATGGTTCTCGCTTTAAATCATATGAAGTTGATAGGTTGTTTTCACATTTAAAAGAAGAGAAGAATGTTTACGCAAATTAAGACAAGTAAAGAAAATAAGGAGATAGTTACATTACTGACCCGTAGATTGGGTTTAGGTACTGAAAATGTTATCGCTAAGATTGCTTATGCCTATTCATTATCTAAAAATAGAAAACTTGATTTAAATGATATTAAAGATTTTGGAGGTAAAGAATATTCAAAAAGTGTATTGTTTGGTGATTATTATGACATATATTTAGGCCTACTTTGCGTTCATTATTCCATTTATAAGACTGATAAGGATATAGCCAAGTATATTAAGATGCATGTTGATGACGGCTTGACAATCCTAAACGACGAAATTATTAATCTTTCCAACATTGATGGTTTTGATTTTTTGACTGAAAAAATTCAAAAGGGCCTACTTGAAATTTAATTTAACTTTTAAACTAAAATGAGTTTAGATATTGCAAAAAACGTAATTGAAGGAAATCCTACCAAGACTTTCTTTATTGAAATGATTACCAGGGATATTTCTATCAGAGATGCTATTTTAGATCTTTTAGATAATTCAATAGATGGTGCCAGTAAAATTAATCCTCATAATTATGAGGGATTGTTTGTTGAAATTATAATAGATAAAGATAAATTTATTGTTAAAGATAATTGTGGTGGTTTTTCTCTTGAAACAGCAAAAAAGTATGCTTTTAGATTTGGGCGACCAGACGATGCGCCGGATACACATGGATCTGTTGGACGCTTTGGTATTGGAATGAAAAGGGCATTGTTTAAGATTGGAAAATATTTTGAAGTGGAATCTAAACATACTGAAGATCACTTTCAAGTTTCTGTAGATGTAAATACGTGGAGACATAAGAAAAAATCAATCACTACAAATGAAATTACTACGGAGGTCGAAGATTGGGATTTTAGCTATGAAGATATAACAATAGAAAGTTCTAATCTCGAAGAAAATGGAACTTATATTGAGGTTTCTCAGCTCTATGATGAAGTAAGTGAATTATTTAATGATAACGAATTTTTAACTAGTTTACGTGGTGATATCGAACGATTATTGAATTTTAGTCTGGAAAAAGGGATTAGAATTACTTTGAACGGTGAGGAATTATCTGGAAAAAACATTCAAATATTTAATGATGAGTCTACACCATATATGGCAGAAGGGGTAAAAGACAAGGTTCGGTATAAAGTTATAGGCGGATTAGGAGTAGTTGGAGATCCTTCAAAATCAGGATGGTATATATATTGTAATGATAGATTAGTACTAGAAGCAGATAAGAGTGAAATAACAGGTTGGGGTACATCTGGAATTCCTAAATGGCACATCGACCATGTTATGTTTCGAGGCATTGTCTTCCTTGATTCTGATGAAACTATAAATCTTCCTCTAACTACAACAAAAAAAGGTATAGATGCGACATCGGATATTTATAAATTCGTTCACTTTTTTATGCGGGAAGCTATGGGCAATATTATGCCATTTTTTAAATTAGTAACGAAACTTGGTAATGAAGCAAATCCATACAGAGAATTGCTCGGTGAAACAGAAAATAAAATTTCAGTAGTTGAAATGAAAAGTACTGATTTAGTCATTGCACCCCGGAAATTTGTTGCTCCAGTTGTTGATCAGGAAGCGATAGCAACAAAAAAAGAGAGTGTACGCATATCATATGATGTAAAAAAGGACTGGGCCAATGTCGCAAGAACACATTCAAAATCTAAATCTCTAAAAGAACTTGGCGAAACAACATTTGAGTATTACATTAAAATGGAAAGCTTAAATGAATAGCCCTAAATATTTAAATTACGAAACAAGGCCCGCGAAATTTACGGAACGGAAAATGCTTCTTTCCACATTTCTACGCCTGTGTAATACTTTTAAAGGGGCATATCAATATATTGGTCTTGGAGGGCTATCATTTACTGATTTTAAATTGTTCCACAAAGAATTACATATTAAAGATATGTGTAGTATTGAAGGCGGATTAAAGAAGGAAAAAGTAATATTTAATTCGCCGTATTCGTTCATAAATATTTATCACGAAATGACTTCGGAGGCTTTGACCAAAATAGATTTAACTAAAAAAACATTAGTTTGGTTAGATTATGATGGAGCATTAGATAACTATATGTTTGAGGATCTAGCTATTCTTTTCAATCGATTACCAATTGGGAGCGTATACTTAATGAGTTGCAATAAAGAGCTGAAAAGCGATGAATCAGGTGAAATCTACACGATTGAACAATTTCAGGAAAAATTTGACGGTTTAGTTCCATTTGATATTAAGGTGTCCGATTTTTCTGGAAGCGAAGATCATAGAACCATTAGAAAGCTGCTTACAAATCTTATTCAGAAAACTATAAAAGGTAGAAATAGAGCCGGTGATAATATTGCTTTTCATCAACTGTATAATATAGTTTACCAGGAAAACAGAGGTGCAAGAATGTTTACCTTCGGAGGTGTATTAACAGATAACGAAACTAAATTTGAGGATTTAAATATTTCTGATTTTGACTTTGTTTCAAACGATGATACTGTTTATAAAATTAATCTTCCTAACCTTACGGTAAAAGAAGTTGATTTGATAAATAAACATCTTGCTAATGATGAAGAAGCTGAAACATTAGCCGCAACACAAATTGTCACCGTTAATGATATAAATAAATACAAATCGGTTTACAAGTATTTGCCTAGTTTTTTTGATGTAAGATTATAATATGATTTAATAACTTTTTTAAATTCTTAAAAAATTAAATTATTAAGTTTAAATACAGGTTAATTTTTAATAAGTTACTTAAAATCAAAAAATTACATTAAAATTTAAAAATGTATTGAATTTGAAAAGGAGGAATCTAAGAAGAGCTTAATTTGCTTCCCAAGGAATCTTTCTCTCCTTACAATAAATCTCAATTTCACTATCATTTAAAAAATATTTATCACAAAAATCCTCAAGCTCTTTTTCCGAACCTTTAAAATACTTATCCGAAGCAGTCATTAATTTTTCGACTTGTTCGATAAATTTTTCGAAATCTGCATTTATGTTACAAAGTTTATCAATAGTAAAAAAATCTAATTCTTTATACTTTGCTGTAAAAAGCACCCTACTTTCATATGGATTCGATTTTAGTTCCATTATACCAATTCCAAAAGATTGATTTAGCCTTTTCATTTCTTCTAATAAAGTACTGCTAATTTCATAAGCTACTAAATATCCATAATTTGCCCAACTTGAATTTGATACGGCTTGAAAGAATGCTTTTTTCAATTCATAATCGGTATTTATTTCTTTTTTAATTTCATATGAGCTTATTTTAAAAGTATCTAAACGATTTATTGACTTTAGAAATGTTTGATTAATTGCTGATTGTAAATTAACAAACTGTATACTTACCATATCAGGATGAATCCACTTTTGATGATTGTCTTTTGAATTGGATGACTGTTCATGGTAAATAGTTTTTGAAAATGTATTTATACTTTTTAAATAGCTACTCAAAAGTGTATGGAGATCTTTTTCAAGGAAATCCTTACGATTAATTTTTTCAGGTATATATTCTATTTTATCTTTTTCTACGACAGACGCATTAATGTCTTGTTCATATTTTGTTAAAATATAAGAATAAGACCCTTTTCTAATTTTTTGTCTACGTATTCTTGAATCACCTCTCTTAACTAGTTCACCCAAGTTTGCGGAAACTATTGCAATAGGGTTCTTTGCACCAAATTCAAAATATTTTTTTTCAACTATGTAATCATGTATTTCCGTTGGATTGGCAAATCCTTTAATCTCATCTAAACTTTTTAATATTGATTCCTTAATTGTCATATTAATATTTTGGTTATAAATTTAAAAAATTACTTGTTAAATATACACAAATGTTTATCTTCGATAAAATGTTATTTAAAAAACTATTATAAATAAATTAAAATAAAGATTAAATGAATTTATCCGTTCAAGCAAAATATTTCTGGATAGCAATTGTGTGTATAGGAAGTATAGGTATATGGCTTCCTTTCTTACTTGCAGTACCATTAAAACAAAAAGTAGGTATTGATACGATAGCAATAAATCTTACTACTTTTTACATAAGTATTTATTTTTCTGGATGTATTGATTTTATGCTTAAGCAAATTGACAACATTGAACATGCTAATAGAAAATCTAACATCTTAAATATTGTTTTTTTAATAATACTGTGTTTTGGACTAATTATTACAACCATTTGGTTAAGTGTTTTGAATTATATAACTCTACCGATAATTTTGTCAGTTATCGGTTCTATCATAGCATTGAAACTTTGGTGGATTACAAATCTAGATAATCCGACTTTTGACGAGTTTATGAGAGCGGAAGCCAATAATAATCATGGACAAAACTGGGAACAAAATGGATAATCTTTTACAAAATAAAATTATTGGATTCCCAATAATACAAAATCAACAGGAATTTGTTATTGCAAAATTTACAATTTCACAGATATTTACATTTACTAAATATACTAAACGTATCTTAAACGGTTTTGACGAAAAAGGAGAACCAATTTATAATGAGGAAATTCAAAGAGAGATTGAACCTTCCCGAGTTAAAGGAATAGCAGACTTTTTAATAGAAGATCCCGAAGCCACATTTCCTACAAATATAGTTTTACATATTCCAAGAGAAGTAATCGAAAGCCAAGTAGAGCATAGCAATTTTATTGAAATTCATTTATTAAAAAAAGTTTTTGATGGAGTTAAGAATAACGGTGATGTACTAATAACCATTATTGACGGCCAACATCGTATTAAAGGGATTGAAATAGCTCTTGAAAGAATTAAAACTGAAATAGATTCTTATACAAAAATTTTGAGAACTGGGCAAAATAAAGATCTTGAAGAAAAACTAATTTCAAGAATTCAACGATTAAAAGATTTACAGAATATTGAATTGGTTGTTTCTTTCTTTATAGATAAAACGATTGAATATCAAGCTATGATATTTTCGACTATTAATAGAACTCAAAAAAGGGTTTCACAGAGTTTAGTATATGAATTGTTTGGACTTGATAAAAAGGATTCACCACAGAAAACAGCTTTACAATGTATAATAAGTCTTAATGGTCATAAAAACTCACCATTTTACAGAAGAATAAAATTTTACGGTGGCAACTATTCTATAAAAAATAGCCCGCCACTAACTCAAGCAACAATGGCTAAGTCAATAATTGGCTTAATTTCAGAAAATTTACGAGAAGCAGAAAGAGATAGGAATAAAAATAGAAAAGAATTAAACCAAAGGACGGTTGGTTCAAATATATATCTACCATTTAGAAAATACTACGCTAATAATAATGATTTTATAATTTCTGATAATTTATTCTTCTTCTTTAACGCAGTTAAAAATACTTTTAAAGACAAAAAAGGTAAATCGTTCTGGATTTTAGATAACGATATCCAAAAACCTCAAAATATATTTCAAACAACAGTTGGATATGAAGCTTTATTAAAAATTTTAGTGGATATACTTTTTAAAGAAAAAATTGCAGACAAAGCGACTGTAGTATTTTATGAAACTATTTTAAATTCAGCTAGAAATTTAAAAATTGATGATACGATGAGATATCCATTTAACAATAGAGGCAAAAAGATATTGTATTTAGATTTAAGTGTAGCAATATGGCCTCCCTCTGAATTAGATGATATTCGTTTAACACAACTTAAATCTCTCATTGAAACAAATGATTTAGAATAAAATTTTAATGATAAAAATAAAACAACTTAATCTCTACTGTAATTTAAGTAAACAAAAAAGATGCTTCAGCATCTTTTCACTTCTTTTTAAAAGCATCTGTGTCAAAAAATTTGTCTAGAGTAATTCCTAGCATATTACAAAATTTCAGGATTGTATAAATTGCGACGCCTCTTTTATTCTTTTTACTTTCCCATCTATTTATCGTTTGTCTGTCAATATCATGTGCCTTTGCAAAATCTGTCTGAGATAGACCAGTCTTTAATCGAAGGAATTCAATTCTGTCAGCAATCTTGTCTTTAAGTATAATATCTTCCTGTGTTCTTTCTGCCATGCTGCAATTTTGCGATAATCTCATAAAATACTGTAACCCACTTGGATTACAATTTTATTTGATTATATTTGATGAATTATTATATATTTGCGATACTTCTTATAAAAATATAGAAGCATTCGCTTTGAATCTCGTTCTCGAAAACTAGTAACTTTTAAACACGCGAGATGATAAGTGTAAATGCTCACGCCTAAAAGGGCGTGGGCTCACTTATTCGTGTGTAGGTATTACTAGTGCCTCGAGAACGTTTAAGCTGGGTCTGCGCTCCTTTTTTTTATATTAATTAGCACATTACTCTCTTATATTCTTAGCACGCTTCTCCATTTTTCATAGTCTCGCAGCAGTTTAACCCGCTAAAACCCGCATGCCTATGAACAAAACAAAAAAAAACACTCCTAAAAACGGCCTACGCTTAGCGTTAGCATTGGTTTTAACATAAATGACCATCAAGAAAAAGCATTTTCTTAATCGGTATTAAACTCTTATGCCATACCCCAACTAGAAACGATGATTAAAAATTTAAAAAAAACGCCTATGATTCTATAAGTGATTCCTAACTATAAACGCCTGCACCGAAAGGTCCTTTGAACACCTAGTTAATTTAATTTGAATTTGTTAATAAAGGTGCAGGTTATTTTTTAATCCTAAAACTCTTTGCCTATGATAAAATAAAAATTAGATGCCAGTGAGATTGCTTCGTCCCTCGCAATGACACTGGAAATAAAAAAAGGCCTCTAACTCGCCGGCAAGCTAAACTAGAAGAGCAGTAAAAACAAAACTTACATTTCAATTCACTAAACCAATATTATGAAAATTATTTCATTAAACAAAGGGTTGGAAGCCGATCCTGAAAATCAATTTTCCTTTTTTCAAGTCATCATTACTCCAGATTTCAATGGGTATACAACTGGTTTTATAAAATACAAAAATTGATATCATGAAATACTACAGACGAATGAAAGCTGCATTAATAGTGGCATTAATAGCACTTATATGTCTTTGGCTTTATGGTTGTGAAAGTTTTACGGGAAGTTAATAAATTTTAAAGCTGAAGACGGAACTCGAACAAAATAGCAAGAAACAAGAGCATATAACAAAGGACAAATAACAAAAAATAGATAAATCTAATTAAAATGATGCCTATGATAGAAAAATAAGTGCTTGAGAGCGAATGCTTTGCTTCGTACCTAGCAACTCCTCGCAATGACATAACAAATAAAAAAGCCCTCTAACTCCCGTCGACAAACTAGAATAGAGGACCATCGCTAACAAAACTAATGTTTCAACTAACTATACCAATATTATGAAAAATTTTTCATTTTACAAGGGTGGTTCGGCTTTTTGGTACCTGATTCTTTTTGGGTTCTCACTATCCTACACCCCAGCTCCAGCAAAAACCGTACTGAGGCAACTGCAGTCTTTACGGCAACAAACTCAAATAAGCGGCACCATTACTGATGGAACAAGCCCTTTACCCGGCGTTACAATTACCATAAAAGGTACGCCAAAAATGGTGGTTTCTGATTTCAACGGGAAATATACTATAACAGCGTCACCCAACGACATTCTCACTTTTACTTATGTTGGCTTTGCAACTGTTACAGTTCCCGTTGATGGTCAGTCCGTATTAAATATTCAAATGCAGGAAGACGAGACTTCACTGCGGGAGGTCAAAATCAATGCGGGCTACTATTCCGTAAAGGAAAGCGAACGCACCGGTAGTATTTCCAAAATCACTGCTAAGGACATCGAAAAGCAGCCCGTCACCAATATGTTGGCGGCTATGCAGGGACGCATGGCTGGTGTGAGTATTACCCAAACCACAGGAGTGGCTGGTGGCGGTTTCGAGATACAGATACGGGGACAGAACAGCCTTAGACCCGATGGAAACCGACCACTTTACATCATAAATGGGGTTCCTTATGCCAGTGACCCTGTCGGGTTTAGTGCTACAGCGTCGGTTATGCCAACTTTATCCAGTCCGCTGAATAACTTGAACCCTGGAGACATTGAAAGCATAGAAGTACTCAAAGATGCCGACGCCACCGCCATATATGGTTCGCGTGGAGCCAATGGCGTAGTATTGATTACAACTAAAAAAGGCAAGGCAGGCAAAACCACTTATACAGCCAACTACTCCCATGGTTTTGGGAAGGTGACCCGTTTTATGGATTTAATGAATACGGATCAATACCTGCAAATGCGTCGAGAGGCTTTCGCTAATGATGGATATACTAAGTACCCCGCTTCTGCTTATGAGATCAATGGTACTTGGGATCAGACCCGCACTGCCGATTGGCAAAAGACACTTACCGGAGGTACCTCTACTATCACGAATCTGCAATCTTCCGTTTCGGGTGGCAATGAGCACACACAGTTTATCATCAATGGGAATTATGGAAAGGAAACAACTGTTTTCCCCGGTAATTTTGGATATAAAAAAGGGAATGTCCGTATTAATTTAAACCATACCTCTGAAGATAAAAAGTTTGGAATTACTTTTTCGGCTGGCTATACCGTTCAGGACAATAATCAACCCTCCACCGACCTCACCACTATTTCGAGAAAACTGGCTCCGAATGCTCCAGCTCTATATGATGCTGATGGCAACCTGAACTGGGAGAACAGTACTTGGGAAAACCCATTGAGTAATTTGAACGGTAAATCACTCAGCAAAACCTATGATTTTGTGGCCAACACCATTTTATCCTATCAATTGCCCTATCATCTGGAATTGAAATCCAGTTTTGGTTTTACGGACCTGAAGCATACCGAGAGCAGTACTTTTCCATCGACTATTTATAATCCTGCCTACGGGCTGGGCAGTGAATTTTCGTCCCTTTTTACCAATACCACTTCCCGACAATCATGGATTGTGGAGCCACAAATAAATTGGCATACTACTATTGGTCAGGGTAAGATTGCGGTGTTGCTGGGAAGTACTTTTAACCAGCTCAATGGACAACAGCTTGTTTTGGCGGGTGAGGGATTTACCAGCAACAGTTTAATTTATGATTTGGCATCGGCTTCTACTGTTACCATTATGAGTAGCGGTGCTACGCAATACAAATACCATGCTTTTTTTGGTCGCGCTAATTTCAGTTGGCAAGACCGCTATTTTGTGAATATTACCGGCAGAAGAGATGGTTCTAGCCGTTTTGGACCAGGTAACAAGTTTGCGAACTTTGGTGCTGTTGGTGCTGCCTGGCTTTTTTCGAGATCCTTTATAAGTGACGGCACTGCTTCGGTTTTAAGTTTTGGCAAACTGCGCGCCAGTTATGGCACAACAGGTAGTGACCAAATTGGGGATTACCAGTATTTAGACACCTACAGCTCTTCTGGAAATCCGTATCAAGGAATCGTGGGGTTAGAACCTACGCGGCTTTTTAATCCTGATTTTGGATGGGAAAGCAATAAAAAATTTGAAGTGGCAACAGAACTCGGTTTTTTTAATGACCGTATTTTCCTGACTGTTGGTTGGTTCCGCAATACATCCTCAAGCCAGTTGGTAGGGATTCCTTTGCCCGGAACAACAGGCTTTAACAGCATACAAGCCAATCTTGATGCCAGCGTACAGAATGACGGAATTGAATTGACACTGCGAACCGTTAATTTGCAACGAAAGGATTTTGGATGGAGCAGTAATTTCAACATCAGTATTTTGAACAACAAATTGTTGCGATTTCCTGATTTAGAAAGCTCCACCTATGCCAACAAGTATGTAATTGGGTCGCCTTTGAATATCGTAAAAGTATATCATTTTACAGGACTTGACCCGGCAACAGGTGTGTATCAGTTTGAAGATTTTAATGGAGACGGGCTACTTTCTGCTAAAGACGACAAGCAATACCTGCGGGATTTGAATCCTGAGTTTTATGGAGGCCTGCAAAACCAGTTGCACTATAAAGGCGTACAGCTCGATTTCCTGTTTCAGTTTGTAAAGCAACTGAATTACAATTCAGCCTCGACCCTTGGCTTGCCTGGAAGCAGGAACAACCAAACCACTGATGTGCTGGCACGCTGGCAGAACCCAGGTGATACAGACCCTATTCAGCAATACAGTACCGGAGCGAATGCGGCGGTTGCAAATGCTTTTACTAAATACAAAGAAAGCGATGAAACGATTACTGATGCTTCTTACATCCGGTTGAAAAATATCGCCTTGAGTTATCAGCTCCCTCCTATCTGGTTAAAAGGCGTAGTGTGTAAACTCAACATTCAGGCACAAAACCTACTCACCCTGACATCCTATAGAGGAGCAGACCCCGAATTTAAAACAAGAGGGGTGCTACCGCCTTTGAAAATAGTTACTACTGGTGTCCAATTCACCTTTTAACCTTAAATTCTCTGATATGAAAAATATATTTGATAAAAGAAACACCCTTCTTTGGTTACAAAAAAAAGGAATCCATTCTCTTGCATTCGCATTAAGTGCTGCGCTATTGTTGCTGCTTTTTGCCTGTGAAAGTTTTGTGGAAACTGACCAACCGCCGTCACAACTTGCCGCTAACGGGATATTCGAAAGTCCCACGACTGCTAACGCCGCAATGATAGCTATTTATGCCCAGTTGCGCAGTTCGACGCTATTGACAGGCTCCCCCCTTGGACTTTCGAATCAGTTGGGGCATTATGCAGACGAGCTTACTTTTTACGGTGATACGGAAAACTCGACCTTTGGCTTCTATACCAATAGTTTGTTGGCTTCCGATGATGCCGTTGCCGGATTGTGGACAAGCAGTTACCATGTTATTTATAATACTAATGCGCTAATCGAAGGAGTTACTGCCTCGGCTGACCTGCCGGTTGCCACAGCAGAGCAGCTTACTGGAGAAGCGTTATTCGTAAGAGCTTTGGTTCATTTTTATCTTGTCAATTTATATGGAAACATTCCGTATATCTCCACTACCGATTACAGGCAAAATAGAGTGGTCAACCGCATGTCAGTTGCAAATGTATATGAATCGATTATTGCGGACCTGAAACTTGCCAACTCCATGCTTGGCGAAGAAGACGCAAGCGGAGAAAGAGTACAACCAAATAGATATGCGGCTCAGGCTTTACTGGCAAGAACGTACCTATATGCCGGATTATGGTCAGAGGCTTCCAATGCCGCTTCCGCTGTACTTAACAATACCACCGCTTATGCCTTACAAGACGATCTTAATTCCGCTTTTTTGAATAGCAGCCGCAGTACAATCTGGCAATTTTCACCTGCATACTCTGGCAACAGCACAGAAGAAGGCGGTCTTTTTATATTTACTGCAGGACCACCTCCTTTTACTGCTTTAAGTGATGCGCTTATGGCTGCTTTTGAACCAATGGACAAGCGCAAGGACGATTGGACAAATGCAATAACTGATGGTACCACGACTTGGTTTCATGCCAATAAATACAAGGACAATAGCAGTACTGCTTTCTCTGAGGAGTATTCTGTTATTTTTCGAATTGAAGAACAATACCTCATCCGTGGGGAAGCGCGTGCACGGGCTGGTGACTTGATTGGGGCGAAAGAAGATTTGAATGTTATCCGAAATCGGGCGGGCCTCAGTGCGACCCAAGCCGTTTCGCAACAGCAGATTTTGGATGCTATTTTGCAAGAGCGACGCGTTGAATTATTTACCGAACACGGACATCGTTTTTTTGATTTAAAGCGATACGAAAAACTCGATGAAGTTCTCGGTGGTAAAATCGGTTGGAACTCCACCGATAGATTGCTTCCCATTCCGGAAGCAGAGATACTGCTGAACCCGAATCTTTCCCCTCAAAACCCAGGCTACTAATACTCTCTCTTATGAAAAATGAAAATAGATATACGTTACTATTCGTTTACCGCTGTTTCTTCCGAATGATTGGACTATTGTTATTTTTGGTTTCCAATCTCTCCATAGGACAGATAAACGAGAAAAAGCAGTTGACTGCTGCTGACTACCCGCTATGGGGGAAAGTGACGAATACACAGCTCTCGGACAGTGGCCAGTGGCTGAGCTATAGCGCAAAATATGAATCGCAACAAGACACTTTATTTGTGCGCAATACCCGCACATTAAAAACACATGTTTTTCCCAAAGGAAAAAATGGAAAATTTAGTAAAGATGCTTTTTTTGCTTATTTTTCTGCTCCAGGCACATTAGAACTGGTCGATTTAAAAACGGATCAGGCAACTGCATTTCATAATGTGACGGACTATCTTTTTACTGCTGATGACCATTATCTTATGCTGACCGTCCGTGATGAAAAACAGCAAAAGGTCATGATCTGTGAAACCAATGGGCATTCCCTTAAAAGCATTGATAGCGTCCTTTCTTTCGCATTGAGTACAGATCAAACTATCTTGGGCATTATCACTAAAAGCAAAAAAGGGACTGCCGCGGAATTAATCTTTTTGCAGCAGCACTTCAGACAATTAAAAATGGCAGAGAGCCAGGATGAAAACTTTGAAAAAATAACGTGGAGTAAAAACGGAAAAGCGGTGAGCTTTTATGGCTCCTCTTTAGCAAATCCGTTACGTCCTACACTTTATCACTATACGATCGCCCAAAAGAAATTAGTGGTTTTTGACTCCAGCCGTGCTGAATTTCCCAAGGGAATGCACTTGTCCAATGAAGTAGCTCCGGTGACTTTGTCGGATGATGGAAAAAGAGTGTTTATGAAAATCTGTAAAAATGAGGTGGCTGTTACTGCAACTGATACTGCAATGGTTTGGAATACAACCGAGCGTCAATTGTATCCCGAGCGAAAGCAAATGGGAAATACCGTTTTTCACTCGGTATGGTGGCCGAAAACTAATCGCTATTTACAAATTACTGATGATGTATTATCCGGAATGATGCTTAATGGCAATCAAAAAGTTGCCCTTTTATTTGATTTTGGAGCGTACCACCCCCAATTCAAAGACAATAGCGATGTAACTTCCTGGCTGCTTAATCTGGATACAGGTCAAAAGCAACTTTTCCTGAAAAAGCACCCCAGTTTGGATTGTCCTATCCTTGCTTCCCCCGGCGGTGGCTATTTTAGCTATTTTAAGAATGGAAACTGGTGGGTATACAATATTGCCAAAGCCACACACACTAATGTTACCCAAAACAGGACTGTATTTTCACAGCATCCCTTTGTTGTGCAGGAAGATGCTGAGCCTTTTGGCCTTGCGGGCTGGAGTTCTAACGACGGATCACTCTTGCTTTATGACCAGTTTGATGTTTGGGAAATTACTCCCGATGGCAATACTGCCAAGCGTTTGACTAGTGGAAAGGAAAATAATCTTGTTTATAGAATAGCCCTGCAAGAGCAAGCACAACGCAGTACTTCCAATTACAGCGGTTTGACCAATGGCAGTTTCAATTGGAACGAAAACCTCGTTTTGAGGGTCCATAGAGCCGATTATACCGCCAGCGGCTACTATTTGTGGCAGCGTGCTACAGGTTTACAGCCCCTTATATTCGAAGAAAAGCAAATTAATTATTTGATGAGTTCCAAAAAAGGAAGCGCCTGTGTGTACCGCGAAGAAACCTTTGAAAAGGCCCCTGCGCTGATTTTTAAATCAGATGCTCAGGCAGTACCGAAGCTCATTTATCAAAGCAATAGCCAGCAACAAAAATATTTGTGGAGTACCGCACAAAGCATTGTCTATACCAACAGTTCCGGTATCCCTTTGCAGGGTGTACTATTTTACCCCACGGGTTATGATCCGCAAAAAAAATATCCTATGGTGGTTCATATTTATCAGAAACAGTCACAAGAATTACACTGGTATGTGTATCCTTCACTACATAATTCGGCAGGATTTAATGTTCGCAATCTAACCACGCAGGGCTATTTCGTACTGTACCCGGATATCGTCTACCAAGAAGGTCAGCCTGGGCAATCAGCAGTGGATTGTGTATTGGCAGCCACAGCTGCGGCGCTTTTGAAAGCGTCTATTTCACCTGACCGTATAGGTCTTATCGGTCATTCCTTTGGAGGGTACGAGACCAATTTCATCATCTCACACAGCAATAGATTTGCAGCTGCTGTAGCAGGGGCTGGGGTAGCGGATCTGACGAGTTTTTATTTGCAGATTAACGGCGCAACAGGTAAAGCGAATTACTGGCGTTTTGAATTCCAGCAGTTCCGAATGGGAACCTCGTTATTTGAAAACAAACAGGGCTATTTTAATAATTCACCGATACTTGATGCTGCAAATGTGAATACGCCTCTTTTGTCTTGGTCAGGAGATGCCGATCCACAGGTGCATTACTTACAAACTGTACAATTTTTTATGGCTTTAAGAAGACTGCAAAAGCCATCTACGATGTTACTCTATCCAAATGAAGGGCATGCATTAGTGGAGCGGATGAATCAGCAGCATTTAACGCAACAGATTGAAAGCTGGTTTGACCGCTATTTAAAGAAAGAGGTTCTGGTCGATTTAAAGTCACCCCCTAATTGAAGATAAACCGATGTTAATTTCTTAAAAAAAACAATGCGGTTTCTATTTTACAGAAACCGCATTGCCAGCGGGTATTTCCAAAGGTTATGATTGTTGTTACCTTTTATGGTTTGTAAACCGGAACGTTACAAGTTGTAGCCTCTGGATTAGTTTTACCAAACAATCTTACTTCTTCCGCACCGACGGTACAGAAGTCTCCAATTACATCGGAACACATGTTAGAAATATTACAAGCCGATGAAGGGCTGGTATGTGTGTATCCTTGCTTTGGAGCAAATGCTTTTGAATTTTTATTCATGGCATTTGAACTGAAAGCGCCGGTTACGGCAACTGCAATGACTGCCATTGGCAGAATCATTTTAAAAATTTCTGTTTTCATAATAATAAAATTAAAAATTGATGATCTACTCTATGAACAGGTTTTCGATCGTATCCCTGATACTGCGCAGTATAATTTTAGACAGATGGAACTCCTGTCTTTATTTTTTGAGAGTGCTTTTAAAGAGGTTGTTCAACTTGTAAATGACCAGATGTGTGCCTACGATAGCGAACAGTTGATTACCTTGAACGATAAAGCTTTTCATTTTTTCTTTCTTTATGTTGTATATAGGAAAACTAAAAAGGTAACTATTGTTGGAAAGATCATAGACATCAATAATAGTTGCCGTGCCCCATAATTCTATTGCTTCATATTTCCCAGGTAATGCTGACGCCACATACAGCAGGTTGTTGTGAACAGCTATTACTTTATTAACCACAAAAGGAGGGGCGGACATTTTTCGTTCTTTGGATCCAGGCAGGTATTTTACTTGTATTTTTGCTTTGCTGAATGTATCAATAGTTTTACCTCGACTAACAGCTGAAAGGTTTTGGTCAGTTCTTATAAACTGGTTCCGGTACTTATAGAGGTAGACGACACTACCCTTTACTTTGTCATATTTAAGCATACCATCTGTATCAAATATCCCATCGATTTGTTTTTCCAGAAGTTTCGGTTTAAAGTCCATGGTATTTTCTTTAGCAAGTTTAAACAGGCCTAAAATATTTTCTCCGGTTTCCGGTGCAAATGCACGGAAGATGACTGTGTTAGTATCTACAGGTTCTGCCAAGGTATATCTAATTCCGATTGGCGCTTGTAATTTGGCTTTCCAATGTGCTGTTTTGCCTCTATAAATACAGGGAACGGTCCCGTCAAATAAATAGAAAGAGGAATCAAGCACACGTATTTCGGCACTACGAAAAGAAAAATCGACTCGATCAAGCTGAATATTATGTTTCTTAATTGTTTTTAAAAGAGTGTCTGCTACCGTGATTTGAAAAGGGGTTGTATAATTACCGAGGTAGATTTTCCCCGGATTGGTTCCTGCAAAATAGTAAGAATTGTATTTAAGATCCAGCTGTCGCATTTCAGTTGCCGGATAATGAGGAAATCGTCTGATAAAATTGTTACGATGGTGGATAATGTCTTCCGATAGTACAAAAAGCAAAACTACAACGGCAATACTACTAACCAGTAGGGTTGGAACTGTAATAAAAATAATGTTGCGTTTTCTTGTATTGTTGGCTGTTTTGCTAGGTGTCAGCAGCAGAATACCAATAAGTGCCAGAACAACAAATACAAGATTAAAAAATAAGTGCTCGGTCCAGCCCAACTTTTCCAATATCCCGCCGCAGGAACAAGGCACAAAAGAACTGAAGTTCAAAATGATAATGATGTAGGTCGTAAATAGAACCATCAGGCTGAAAGCTGCAAAGAGTCCTGCAAGACGGTGTTTTGGAAAAATCAGAAGCAGGGCAATAAACAGTTCTGCTATCGGAACCACCCATGAAACCGCACCGGCAAAAGCACTCAATAAAGGAGATTGTCCCAATTGTACTTGAAAATTTTCAAAATCCAAAAATTTGCTAACAGCTGCATAGATAAACAATAATACATACAGCAGGCAAATCGTTTCAATAATAATACCTTTTATGTGTTGAGTAGATTTCATTTCGTAAGATGATTGATATTAGTTATGTAAAATTCTTAAAACAGAATAACATAAGTATTATCAAATCAAGATATTGGTTTATCAAATCAGGATTTTTTTATCACAGATTCTGAATATTATCCAACTGGAAACTGCCTTTCGAGGTCTGTTGGAGAATAACCAAATTTAATTTTGAAAGCTCTTGAAAAATTTGGATAGGTAGAAAAACCAGTCATAATAGCAATCGTTTTTAATGGTATTTTGGTGTGTTGTATCAGAAGTTGCGATCGCTTAAGTCTTTCATTATTATAAAATTGCTGTATAGTCGTCTTAAATAAATGCTTAAAGCCATTCTTTAATTTGTATTCATTAGTACCAAAAATGCGGGAGAGTTCTTTTAATGTTGGCATAGCCGAATCCATATGGGCCAATATATAATCATAAACCGCTTGTGTTGATTTTACATCTAAATAATTATGAATTTTCTGTTCTTCAACAGTCAAAATTTTCTTTGCTGTAGTCGGATTTTTCATTGTGTTCGCTACAATAGCAGAAAAGAAACTAATTACTATATCTGTACTTTGGTAGAGTCGTGAAATGCTACAGGTGGCTGGAATAACTAATTTTTCAATACTGACGAATTCAAATGAAATAATCGTGTAAAAGGATTCATTCTCTAGTACTTCGTTCCTTACAGTTTTCAGTAAGGGAACTGATTCTTTTGCAAGAAGTGCCGTAAAGTCCAATTCTAGAAGTTCATTGGAGGTATATCCCAAAAGAGCAGGAACATTTACACTAAAATCTTTTATAATAAATTTATTGTCTACGATGAATGTACTTTGAACTACGTACTGATAACTAAGATGGGGATTGATAAAACCGACATGGAATACAGACTCCTTCATTTCTTCTGCCATCCAATTTACCAAGACTATCAATGCTTCCAATTCATCATCAGTTCCAGTCCTTGGTATGCGGTATGCAAAATTTCCTTCCGCCATTTCCAGAAGCATTTTGCAGATTCTATTGATACGCTGTTGGTCGATTTCCTGATGCATATTCTATTAATTAAATTGTTGAAATTTTTAACCCTAGACGAAAGCTTTCAAAAATTTCAGTGCAGCTGGCTTATCACTGAATACCTTGGTTGGTACTTGAGGCTTACTGATTTTAAGATAAAATGAAATCATTAAAATTGACACGGTTTGGTGTGCCAATATACTGACGGCTTTAGTCAGAACAGAGCCATGTTGCGCCAAATAATCCCTGGCGGCTTTGTCAGAATCGGAAATGCCTCTAATGTCACATAAAACGGGATACGCTTTTTCATTTTGCATTTGAATTCTGTCTGCTACAATACGCTGCGCTGCCGCTAAATTGATGACAACGTCAGGCTTGTATTCAAAAAAAAGGATATTCTCACTAATCCAGAATACGGCAAATTCGTTTTCAAAATACTCATCCATTGTTTCTGATCTTTTATTGGGGTCTGGCAAATTAGCTATTCCTTTTCTGAGATTAGTTATCAAAAAAAGGTAAAATGTAATGGTAATCAATCATTTTATTTTAAGCATATCAATTCAGGATTTTCACATATCAAATCGGGATTATCTGCTCAGTGACTTGCATTCTCCCCTTTTAAATTCAGAACTTTAACGATTTAAAATCTAAACCGATAGATTCAAAAAACTTTAATATCAGTAACAAAAAATGGAGTACTAATGGCAAAAATAAAACACAATAATTTTATCGATACGGTAGATGAAATGTTATCCCTAGCAAAAAATGAAGGGGCTATCCATCTCTATGCTGAAGACAAAATACTAAGTGGACATACCCTTCAAATTAATGGAAAAAAGCTATTTCATTTTGCCACTACCAGTTATCTTGGACTTGAATACGATCCCAGACTAAAAGATGCTGCAATTTCTGCTATTACAAAATATGGCACACAATTTCCACTTTCTAAAACGTACATTTCTCATCCATTATATCAGGAACTGGAAACCAAAATTGAGGCTATGTATGGTGTGCCCGGAATTGTAACCAAGAACAGTACCCTCGGGCATTTCGCAGTCATACCAACTGCGATACGGGATGAAGATGGAGTGCTGCTAGATCATCAAGTACATTGGAGTGTCCAGAACGCCTGCCAGCTTTTAAAATTACGAGGGATTCCTGTCGAAATGATTCGGCACAACAATCTACAAATGTTGGAAGACAAGATAAAAGAATTGTCTTCCAAATGCAAAAAAATATGGTATATGGCCGATGGTGTTTATTCCATGTTTGGCGATTATGCCCCCATACCAGATCTACTGGTACTATGCAAAAAATACGCGCAGTTGCAACTCTATTTTGATGATGTACATGGAATGAGTTGGAAGGGAAAAAATGGTACGGGATATGTTCTTGATCTTCTAAAAAAATTACCCGAAAACATCCTGATTGTAGGCACGCTAAGCAAGACATTTGGTGCCAGCGGAGCCGTATTTATAACCTCCGATAGTAGATTACGAAATCGAATTAAGAATTTTGGAGGACCTCTTACTTTTTCAGCCCAATTGGAGCCTGCTTCGGTGGCTGCGGCATCGGCTTCAGCCGATATTCATCTTTCTCCTGAAATCACTATTTTACAGGAAGAACTGGCTCAAAAGATAGCGTATTTTAATTCGCTCATTAAGGCTACATCACTTCCCATGATAGCTCCAAATAGTTCTCCCGTTTTTTTCCTTGGAACAGCTATGCCATTGACTGCTTATCGATTAGTGCAACGCCTTTTGAACGAAGGCTATTTTGTCAATCCAGGACTATATCCGGCAGTACCCGTAAAAAATACGGGGATCCGCATTACCGTTTCCCGCAACAATCAACGAGAAGATATAAAAGGACTTGTTCAGGCTTTGGAATATCATTTTCCAAAAGCGCTTGAAGAAACTTCCAACACGCTGCAAAAAGTTTCAAGGGCATTTGGCATTCCTGAAATAACGCAGAAAAAAGAAAAATTGTTTCCGCAAACATCACTTAATTTCCAATATGAAACATCAATAAAACAAATTGATAAGGCCACTTGGAATACACTTCTGGGTGGACAAAATACATTTGATTGGGATGGACTTTGTTTTCTGGAAGATGCTTTTAAAAATTCCGCTGATGCTGAAAATAATTGGAGCTTTCACTATTATCTAATAACCGATGCAACTGATGTTCCGCTATTGGCAACTTTTTTTACCTTTGGGTTATGGAAAGACGATATGCTTGCCCCCGAGTCTGTTTCACTTCAGCTTGAAGAAAAAAGAATCCGAGACCCTTCCTACCTGACTTCAAAAGTTTTAGGCATGGGCTCGCTTTTCACGGAAGGAAATCATTGTTACATCAATAAGACAAATCCCTTGGCTGAAAATGCAGTGGTGTTACTTTTAGAACAAGTCGAAATTCTTAATCAGAGTTTAAATTCTAGTATGCTTGTTTTACGCGATTTTGACGAAGATATAGTACTGAATCGTATGTTCCACAATCAAGGCTTTATCAAAATAAACATGCCCGAAACCTGCATCATCCAAAATGTTTCTTGGAATTCTATTGACGAGTTTGCCTCTACCCTTTCCCTTCGTTCAAAAAAGCATTTTACGAAAGAGGTTTTACCTTTTGAAAAAGCATTTGATATCATCCTAAAAGAACAATTGACAGCCGACGAAATTAGGCAAGGATACAATTTATACCAGAATGTAAAAAATAATAATTATGCAGTAAATACTTTTACGTATTCGATAGATGTCTTCACAAAAATGGCGGCTAATCCCCATTGGGAGTTTATACTGCTGCATCTAAAAAATACTGAAGACTCACAAAATGAAAGTCCTCTGGTCGGGATCCTTTTCTGTTACAAAAACTTAGGTCAAACCTATGTGCCTTCCTTAATTGGTATGGACTATGCCGTTCCCAAAAAGTTCAGCTTGTACCGCCAACTTTTATTTCAGGGTATTAAACGGGCACAGGAACTGGGTTATAAAAGAATTGATTTTGGAATTACGGCCACATTTGAAAAGAAAAAATTGGGCGCCAAAGTGATTCCAAAAGTAGCCTACATTCAGGCAAAAGATAACTTTTCAATGGAATTTATGGGTACAATGCAGACCAAATAGAATGTATTCCGGTTAGAACAATAATGGCAATTTATCCTACTGTTCTTTAAGAGGAGCTAGAATATCATCCGGATTTTTTAATCCTACGATTATAAATATTATACAAAACCGCCAATCATTATTCTGAGTAACAAATTTTACAACTACTCCATAATTGACTGGCGGCTTTTTGTTTACTTCCCGCCGCCCAATGTATTGAGTTTTTCGCTTAATTCTGTAAGCCCAGCTTTCTGCAAACATTCGTCTGCTAGCACTTTTAATTCCTGTAAACTCTCCTCTGTAACACTACTTAACAATGACAACGATTTGTAATCCTCTTTAGCAGACAAACCACGCTCAATAACATGGTTTAATAACAGTACATTTTTTCGTGAAATTTTCAAATCTATTTTCACCATCTCATTCATCCCAGGCGTGCTCAATATCGTATCAAACACTTTGGCCACATCATTTGTTGTAAGCATAATTTTCACGTTTTAATTAATAATTTACTATTCCAAAGGTATAAAGCTGGTTCTAAATTATCATGGGTGAAATATACCTATGATGGGTGAGATTCATACCGCTTACTTAACTTCGCATTTGATAAAAGGGATAAAATTATAAACGCATCGTAATAGACACTTTTTTCCATTAAAGACAGTAACAAAAACCTTCCTGAAAACAGTCAGGACTTTGTCACTTTAAAAATCGAATTATTGCTTTGAAAGAGCACGCCTTCTTGAGGGAAAATTGTGGACCAAACCAGCTATTCGTTTACTTAGGATACAACAGTATAAAATTATAGGCAGTGTGCACTTTCCTTGAGTACTAAATGCAAAGACGAAAATACGCTTTGAAAAACTATAAAATTTCCATGATTATATCAGTAGTGCTTCTCAGGCTTCGAAATACCATTTTTATTATATCAGATTTTAAAAAGAAGTTATAAATGAGAAATCTGTTTTGAGCATTTTAAAAATATTGAAAAGTCTAACAGGCGTTTAAAGTATCAGGAAGATTGCCACGTTCCTGCAATCGGCAAGATGTCCGGTTGTATCACAACCGATATCTTGCTGCCTATTCACTCGGGACTCGTGGGCAGTGAAACTGAAAGAATAAAGAGTTCACAAAATATGAAATGAAGCGTAGCGAATTCACGAATACCGATAAAAACAGTTGGAATTAATGAGTAAAAAGAGAACTAATGAAAGAGCAAAACAACCGAACAAAGTGGCTTCATCTGCGCTTGACCCCTGATGAATACCAAAAAATAGTTGCAGCATTCAGCAAATCCACCTGCCGAAAACTAAGCGAATATGCCCGAAAAAATATTTTACAGAAGCCTATTGTCAATACCTATCGGAATAAATCCCTAGACGATTTTATGGCGGAAATGATGCGGCTGAGAGGAGAACTTAATTCCATTGGAAACAACTTTAATCAGGCTGTAAAAAAGCTGCATACGCTACATCAGATTATCGATTTTAAACACTGGCTGATCAGTTATGAATTGGAAAAAAAGATTCTTTTTAATAAGGTCGATGAAATAAAAAAACACATTCAAAAATTTGCGGAATCATGGTTGCAATAATCAAAACGGGACATTCCATCCATCGGATTTTGAACTACAATGAGAACAAAGTTCAGCAAGGTGTGGCCGAGTGTATTGGGGCTGGAAATTACCCCATCGATATTGAAAAAATGGTCTTTACAATGAAACTAAACCGGTTCTTGAAACAGGCTGATTTGAATGAAAATGTGAAACGAAACAGCGTGCATATTTCGCTCAATTTTGATGTGACTGAAAAGGAAATCTCAAAAGAGAAACTGATGGAAATAGCCGATACCTACATGGATAAAATTGGTTTTACCCAACAGCCCTATCTGGTGTATCAACATCATGATGCGGGACATCCTCACATTCATATCATATCCTTAAAAGTCAGAGATGATGGCAGCCGGATCGACATGCAGAATATTGGTCGGAACCAATCTGAAAAAGCTCGAAAAGAAATTGAAACAACGTATGGATTAGTTCCGGCTGAAAAGCATAAAAGAGAAAAAGAATTGGTCGCAAAACAAGTTGCTACCAGCAAAGTGGAATACGGGCGTAGTGAAACAAAACGAGCCATAACCAACGTATTGGATAAAGTACTTCAAAATTATAAATACACGAGCCTACCCGAATTAAATGCGGTACTCCAACAGTATAATGTAGTAGCGGACAAAGGAAGTGAAAATTCAAGAATTTTTCAAAATAAAGGTTTGGTTTATCGCATACTGGATGAAGGTGGCAATAAGGTCGGTGTTCCTATTAAAGCCAGTGATTTTTACAGCAAACCAACGCTAAAATTTTTAGAAGAACGATTTATTCCAAATGAAAAGGCACGAACGCCCTATAAGGTCAGAATAAAAAATGCAATTGATATTGCATTACTGGATCAGAAAAAAATGTCGATTCAGGAATTGGCAAAAATAGTAGAACTGTCCGGAATCAATATGATTTTGAGACAAAATACCGAAGGTTTACTATACGGTATCACCTATGTAGACCACCAAACAAAATGTGTTTTTAATGGAAGTGCTTTGGGAAAATTATATAGTGCAAAAGCCATTCAGGAACGCTGTGGTTTAAATGAAGTGGCACAGCAAAAAACAGCAGTTTCTAAAATTAAAAAATCACATGAAGCTACATCACAAGCAAATCCAAAAGAAGTTAGCCATTCATCAATCGATAGCAGTTCACAAAGGAATTCCAAAGTTAATTCAACCATCGAAATTGGGAAATTAGTAGGTGCACTTACCCAGTCAGAACAAGATTCCTCTTATCTGCCGAATCAACTGAAGGGGAAGAAGAAAAAGAAGAAACGAAAAGGGCAATCTGATAATCAATAAAAAAATAAAGTTATGGCTATGCAAACCGGAGAAAACGAACAGGCATTGCGGAAAATACTTGATATGACCCGACTCATCAGTATCGTAATTTTACTGATCCATTTTTATTATTACTGCTATACTGCCTTTCAACAATGGGGTTTTGTTAGTGGATTCAGTGATGAAATTTTGGGTACTATACACCGTACCGGACTATTCAGTAATTTTCATAAATCTAAAATTTTCACCTTAGGATTTTTACTAATTTCCCTGCTAGGGGCAAAAGGGCGCAAAGAGGAGAAATTGAATCAAATAACAGCTTTTACCTACATCATAACAGGTGTATTAATCTACTTTTTAAGCTATCTATCCTTGTTAGTAAAAACCGATGGCGCTACAGTAGCAATCGGTTATATCAGTAGTACCACTATCGGATTTTTACTGATACTTTCCGGAGGTACTTTACTATCCCGGATTATAAAAAACAGGTTAAACAACAAAGATATTTTCAATAAAGAAAATGAAACTTTTCCGCAAGAAGAACGATTGCTGGAAAACGAATATTCGATCAATCTTCCGGCACGCTATCATTTGAAAGATAAAGTTCGAAACAGTTGGATCAATATCATCAATCCCTTTAGAGCTTTAATGGTTTTGGGTACTCCCGGATCGGGTAAATCCTATTTTGTAATTCGGCATGTTATTACCCAACACATTCGCAAAGGGTTTACGATGTTTATTTATGATTTTAAGTTTGATGACCTTTCCAAAATTACCTATAATACTTGGTTTAAATACAAACACCTCTATCCTATTCCGCCGCAGTTTTATGTGATCAATTTTGATGACTTGGCTCGCACACACCGATGCAATCCACTGGAGCCTTCTGCTATGACAGACATCACCGATGCAGCGGAATCAGCCCGTACGATTTTACTGGGATTAAACAAAGAATGGATTAAAAGACAAGGTGACTTTTTTGTCGAATCGCCTATCAATTTTCTGACCGCTATTATCTGGTATTTGAGGAAGTATAAGGATGGACAATTCTGTACGCTACCCCATGTTATTGAACTCATGCAACTGGACTATGACAGTCTCTTTACGATATTGCGTACAGAGAAAGAAATTGAGGTACTCATTAATCCTTTTATAAATGCCTATCTCAATGATGCCATGGAACAATTGGAAGGTCAAATTGCTTCCGCTAAAATTGCGATGGCCAGACTTTCTTCTCCCCAATTGTATTATGTATTATCAGGAAATGATTTTACATTAGACATCAATAATCCAGACGAGCCAAAAATTGTCTGTATGGGGAATAATCCTCAGAAAATACAAATCTATGGTGCCGTATTATCATTGTATGTTTCTCGCTTGGTAAAGCTGGTCAATCAAAAAGGGAAACTGAAAAGTAGTCTAATATTCGATGAATTTCCAACCATCTATCTCAACAATATGGATAGCCTGATTGCTACTGCCCGAAGCAATAAGGTAGCCACTTGTTTGGGGATTCAAGACTTCAGTCAGCTTCGCAAAGATTACGGTCGTGAACAGGCCGATGTGATTATGAACATCACCGGAAACATCATTAGTGGTCAAGTAACTGGTGATACTGCCAAACAATTGTCAGAACGTTTTGGAAAAATTATGCAAGACAGGGAAAGTTTATCTATAAATAGCGGAGACACGTCCATTAGTCGCTCCAAACAATTAGAATCAGCCGTCCCTCCTTCCAAGATTTCTTCCTTAAGTTCTGGTGAATTTGTAGGCATGGTTGCCGATGATCCTAACTGTAAAATTGAATTAAAAACGTTTCATTGTGAAATAGTTAATGACCATGATGCATTAAAGAAAGAAGAGGATAATTATAAAGATATTGCCGTAATTAGGAAGATTGATACTGCAATGGTACAACGAAATTACCTGCAGGTAAAACAGGATATTCAAGAAATCATGCAATCTGAAATGGAACGTTTATTAGGTGATCCAGGACTGGCTTACTTGGTATTGAAGAAGTGAGAGATAATTTCTTAAAAAGAATTATTAATTTACTTATGGGAACTCAAAAATAAAAATTAAAACGCATATTTATATCTTGTTAACATCTTCCCAAAGATTACATTAAAAGCAAATGAACTCAAATTTCTATCTTTAGATTATGATAAAAAAGGTATAAGTTCGACATCATCGCTTTCCTGAAAAACTATAATTTGTATTGTGATACAAAGACTTTAGAACAAGCTATTTTCATCATCATGCAAGACCTACTGGGTGAAAAATCACTTTCCCAAAACATCAATTTTGTACAGTTCGCACAAATGCCGGATAACGAGGAAGAGTTAATTCATTTGTACGATTTTCAAATGTTTATAGATACTTTAAATTTAAATGATTGATTGTTTTTTTAAAATACGGAAAACTACAAGATTAAACAAAAACCAAAGTTTATTTTTGATTCTAAAGAGCTGATTATAAATATTGAGCTTAAGTCTAAAGTAAACTCCACAGTTACCTATACATTATTTGAATAGGTTATTGAATTAAAAATAATTAGTTTTACGTTTTAACCATTTTAACCACTCGCTACAATTTAATAGTAATATAAAAATAGTAATTTGGCTATTTTACATTCTTTCTTTAAAATAGACAACTTCTTTGAAAAACGAAAAATATACTCACAAAGAAATAATTACCACAGCCTTAAATATGCAGGGTGGAATATTAATGACAAATGCGGTAATCAATGAAATTATTGTTTTTATTAAAAAATAAGCCACTTAAATATGGATAGAGATATTAGAGCTAAACTTATAGAATTAGCAAGATTAAGAACTACTTGGACTTATTCACAATTAAAGGAACAACTTCAATTAAATTTGAATTTTTCAGACGCTTTTGAAAGAAAATTAATTGGTGAATGTCTTGGCGAAGTTTCCGTTTATGAATACGAAAGAGGAAGACCTGTATTAAGTTGTTTAATTACCCATCAAAACGGATTACGCGAACAAGGTGATGGTTTCTACAAATTTTGTGAAGACTTATATAGCGAGGATTGGAAAACTTTAAAAGCCAACAAAAAATGGGAAAATCAAGCAGATTGTTATGAATTTTGGTTGAAACCAGATAATTATAAAAATTTTAAAAACGATTAAAAATAATGTTAACACCATCATTAAAAAGTAAAGTAGCAACACTGTGGGACAAGTTTTGGAGTGGAGGAATTTCTAATCCACTAAATGCTATTGAACAAATAACGTATTTGCTTTTCATGAAGCAATTAGAGGAAACTGACAAACGCAAAGTGAGCAATGCTGATTTTTTGGCAGAAAAATACACTTCTGTTTTCTCTGGAAAATATTTCCCTCCTGGTGTAGATGAAAAAGACGAGAAAAATGCAATTGATAAAGAAACATTGCGCTGGAGTTATTTCACCCAATTGCCTAGTGATGAAATGTTAGTCCATGTACAAATCAAAGCATTTCCTTTTATCAAACAGCTAGATGATGAAAATTCGTTTTTCACTAAGCACATGGCAAATGCTGCTTTTTTAATTCCAAGTGGTAGAATGCTTACCGAGGCTACCAAAACTATTAATGAAATCTATAAAGAACTCGAAAAAGAAAACCGTTTTATTGATGCGCAAGGAGATTTTTATGAATACCTTTTAGATTCGTTGCGCAGTTCAGGTAAAAACGGTCAATTCAGGACACCAACTCATATTATTGAGTTAATGGCGGAATTAGTAGAACCACAATTGGGTAACAAAATTGCCGACCCAGCAAGTGGAACAGCTGGGTTTCTATTAGGGGCTTACAAATATATGATTACTCAATTTACGAGCAATACCTATAAACAACCCGATGATAATGGGTTTATAAGAGGAACTTTGGCAGACAAACTTGTAGATGACAATGCAAAAAAACTGTTGAATGAAGAAACCTTCTATGGTTTTGATATTGATCCTACCATGATACGTATTGGGTTGATGAACCTGATGATGCACGGTATCACCCAACCCAAGATTGACTACAAAGACACGTTGAGCAAAAACTACAACGAAGACAATGTATATGATATAGTCATGGCAAATCCACCATTTGCCGGCAGTATGGACAAAGGTGATTTAAACCCAACGTTTACGGTTTCTACCACAAAAAGTGAACTGTTGTTTTTAGAACGTATTTATAAAATGCTCCGAATGGGTGGAACAGCAGGTGTAGTAATTCCACAAGGGGTTTTGTTTGGTAGTGGTAACGCATTTAAAGATGTTAGAAAACTACTCTTAGACAAGTGTGAATTAAAAGCAGTTATAAGTTTACCTAGTGGGGTGTTTAAACCCTATGCTGGAGTAGCCACTGCCATGTTAATATTTACTAAAGGTGGTGAAACCAAAGATGTTTGGTTTTACGAAATGTTAGGAGATGGATGGAGTTTAGACGATAAACGATACCCCAAGTACAAACCTAATGGGGAACGTGATTTTGAAGATTTACACGTAATAATAAATGCTTACAAAAAACGAGATCCAAAAAAAGAAAGCAACCGTACCCAAAAACACTTTTTTGTGCCAAAAAATGAAATTGTAGATAATGAGTATGATTTGAGTTTGAGGAAATACAAAGAGGAAATTTATGAGGAAATAAAATATGATGAACCTAAATTTATTTTTGATCGAATAGAAACTATTGAAACTTCAATATTGAAAGGAATAAGCGCATTAAAAGAATTATTATAATGAAATTAGAATTTTTAGATAATCTTATAACTATAATTTCTGGTTATGCTTTTAAGTCAAATTTATTTAATGATATTGGCGAAGGTCTACCTTTGATAAGAGTTAGGGATGTTAATTCAAAATTTGCTGGAATATATTATTTAGGAGAATATGCCGATAATTTTGTAATAAATAATGGTGATTTACTAATTGGATTGGACGGTGATTTTAAATGTATTGAATGGAAAAATGGGAAAGCATTACTAAATCAACGAGTTTGTAAAATTATTCCAAAATCAAATTTGATTTCACGAGATTACCTTTTACACTTTTTACCTTCAGCTTTAAACGAAATTCACAGAAACACAAACTTTACTACAGTAAAACATCTTTCTGTAAAAAAAATCAAAGAAATAAAAATTCCACTTCCTGAAAAACTAGAAGACCAAATCCGTATTGCGACTATTCTAACTCAAGCTGAAACTTTAATTAAACAACGTAAAGAAAGTATCGTTTTATTGAATGAGTTTTTGAAGAGTACTTTTTTAAAGATGTTTATTTACAATAAAGAAGCAAAAAAATGGAAATTTACTGAAGTAAAAAATACTGTAGAAAAACATAAAAATGCTATAAAAGCTGGACCATTTGGTTCTTCCTTAAAAAAAGAAGTGTATGTTGAATCAGGTTATAAAATTTATGGACAAGAACAAGTTATTAAAGATGACTTAAGTTTTGGTAATTATTATATAGATTATAACTTATACAAAAAATTAGAAAGTTGTAAAATAAAAGAAGGAGATATACTGATAAGTTTGGTCGGTACATACGGTAAAATATCACTTGTTCCTAAAAATTTTGAAGAAGGAATTATAAACCCTAGATTAATGAAAATAAGCTTTGATAAACAGGTTATCAACCCTATTTTTTTTAAACAACTTTTTCAAAGTGAATATTTACTACAGCAATTGCCTAAACTATCTCGTGGAGGTACAATGGATATTATTAATGTTGGTATTGTAAAACAAATAAAAATCCCTGTTCCACCACTCAACCTCCAAAACCAATTTGCTTCCATAGTTGAAAAAGCTGAGGTTTTAAAAAGTCAGTTTAAAGAAAGTTTGAATGAGTTGGAGAACTTGTTTAGTTCATTGAGCCAAAGAGCTTTCAAAGGAGAATTAGATTTGAAGAAACTAGCTATTGAGGAAAAGGATGTTTTAATAGTTGATAATTTAGAATTACCTATTCCAATTGATAAAATCATTACGCCTCAAATGCAAGAATTTATTAAAAAAACAAACTCTTTAAGTAAAATAGTTGCATCGTCACCAGCAACTATAAAATTACCGGCCAATATAGATAAGATTTCAAAACAAATTGAGCAAATCAACAAAATGATATCTCCTTTTGAAAAGTTGCCAAAAATACCCGAAAGTCTATCTCAAGCGATGAAAACTTTCGAAAACATAAAATCAATTTCATCAACATTACAGGAAAGTAAAAAAATAGAATCTAGTAGAATTGCTTGGGAACAAGTTAACTTTCAACAAGTATCAAATTGGATAAAAAATAAATATGACGGATTTCATTTTAATAGTGAAATGCTGATTCGTTTTTTAAGTGATGACCACGTTACATTTCCAAATTATTACTCTTCAGAGGAATTAAAAACCAACCCGAAATTAAGTGAAGGGGATGATTTAAAGGCATATATATTTTCAGCATTAAATAATGAAAATCCATTTATAAAATTAGATCAGGTTTTTTATAATGCTCGTAAAGAGAATATTGAACTTGACTTACTTGAAGAAGATTATGAATTAATTAAGGATAAAGAAAAATCAGAACGTTCAGGTATTTATTTTAAAATTGTCTAATGAAAATAAAGAATGTTAAAATACTAGGAGATAACTTCAGAAGTCTTGCAGCTAATAAGCTGTATGAATTTAATACTTCATTTAGGGAAGACAGGCTTTCAACCAAAATATTTGCCGGACTAAATGGTAGTGGTAAATCAAATTTCCTCGAATTATTCTCAGAGATTTTCTATTATCTAGAGATTTTTCACTTAAATACTGTTAGTGACGAAGAAAAGAAGAGTAAAAACTTTGGATTTGAAATTGAATATTATTTACCAATGGTGAGAACAACCCCCATCGTATTGGAAAGTAATAAAGGAATTCATTTCGATATGCTAATCAGGATTGTAAAGCCGTTAGGTGATATTCCAGAATTTTCATATATGTCATTAGATGAACAAGAATTTAAAAGAGTGGATGAAATGACAGAAATGTTTTTACCCACAAAAGTTATAGCCTATACATCTGGTCAAAATGAATTATTAAGTAATCCATATTATAAATTAAAATATCATTATTTTAAGGCTTTTGAAGAAAAGAAAAAACTAAAAGAGGAGGAAGAAATTTCAGAAAATCATAGATTATTCTACCTTGATTATAATGCCAATTTTTCTATTTTCATTGCAAATATGCTTTTAGCTAATGAGGAAAAATTACAATTAGTAAAAAAAGAATTGAAAATAAATGAACTCCAATCATTTAGAATTACAATCAATACAGATGAACTATACCAAAAAGTAATTCCAGTTAGTGATAAAATTGGAGAAAATCTAAGCAAATTAAAACTTTGTTCAACAACCTGGACTGAAAAAAAGGTTGGAAAGTATAATTTGTTAATCCTTGACTATTTTATAACACCAGCAACAAAGGATGCTTTCGAACTACATTTCACTAATTCATTTAAATTGTTTACAGCTTTTTATGAATTAGAAATTTTCAATTTATATTTAGTCAATAGTAAAACAAGGAGTTTAATTCTGAACGCAAATAAAACACTGAATATTTCTGATGAAATGTCGAAACCTGATCCATCGCGAATGGTATTTCGAATAGAAAAAGTTATAATTAGTAAAATAATTGAAGAAGGAAAACCTGAAAAAAATATTTACTATAAATCATTATCAGATGGAGAGCATCAGTTTAATGAAGTAATTGGTACTGTTCTGATGATGCAAGAAGAAGGTTGTCTATTTTTAATGGACGAACCTGACACCCATTTTAATCCTATGTGGAGGGCCAAAATGATAGAAATGCTTAATAATGTTTCAGCTATCTGTCACGATGAAAATGGAAAAATAGAAAAGGTTAGAAAACATGAAATCATTGTTACTACCCATTCTCCATTTGTAATTAGTGATAGTCAAAAAGAAGATGTTTATAAATTTAGTAAAGGAGACTATGAAAAACCCGAAATACAAACTTATGGAGGTTCTGTAGGAATGATTTTGGAAACAATTTTTGAAAGAGATATTTCAATTTCTGATTACTCAAACATTGATTTAATTGAATTAAAAAAGAGTATCAAATCTTTAGCGGATATTCAAAGAGTAAAAAAAGAATTATTGAAATTTGGCGAATCAGTTGAGAAATTTGACGCTTATAGTTTTCTTCAATCCAAGGAAGAAGAATTTAAAAATAATAAGGAAGAATGATATTTAGTTACAAAGAGATTGATCATAATATTTATTTCTTCAATGAACATATTGCCTATATATTTAGACAAATGTTTCATTACAATTTATCTGTTTATGATGAATCACTTTTAGTGCATCCTGATTTCAGGGAAATTATTAACGCTGCAAGAAAAACAATACTTGAGCCTTTAAAAGAAATTATTGTTGTTTATCATAATTTACCTTTTGGTGATAAAATACAATTACAAATTGCTTTCAGTTATAATAACAGTATAGACGCCTTTACTGATATAGATATTAAACCAATAAAATTTGAAGAATTAAATATACGCATAAGTGAAAAACTTAAAAAGTTTTTTATAAATCTATGGGATGGTTATCCACAAGTCAAAAAAATGGAAAGTGATTTTGGCACAGTCAAAGATCATTATGACAAATTAATAGATGAAGATAATTGTGAAGCTTTGATTTGTCCTTTTTGTGGTATTGAAACCTTTGAACCTTCAGAGGGAAAATATAGAGAGGCTTATGATCATATGGTAGCTAAAGCAACTTATCCTTTTGTCTCAGTAAATTTTAAATTACTATTTCCAGCTTGCTTTAAATGTAATTCCAATGAAAAAAGAAGTACAGACACTCTAGTAAAAGATGACGGAACAAGAAGAGCAGTATACTACCCTTATGATTCCACAATTACACATGATAATTTAGAAATAAAAATTGTTCCACTAGAGAATTATGATGCCCAAAATTTAGCAACATTACTTCGTAATATTAAATGGCAATTTGAATTAAAAAGAAATGGCAATCCTGATGAGAGATTAGATTCTTGGAATGAAATATATGGAATTAAAAGAAAATATTTTGAACGCCTAAACAGACTTGAAAAAGAATGGTTTTATGAATTACAATCAAAATTTAAAGATTCTATTGAATTAAGCCAAACGTTTAAAGACTTTGAGGAAAAATTCATGAAGTCAGCAAAATATCAGATTTTGATTTCAGGTATGGGAATAATCAAATATTCTTATTTTAATTTTCTCTTTTCTACAGTTGGTTTTGAAAAGAAGTTGAATGAAAGTATATCCTAATTAAAAGTATAATAATTCCTTATCCCCATTCATAATATAATAAAAACAATGAATAATAAAACTATAAAATCAAAGACATTATCACTTACTGAAATTTTCAATAATGGATTGAATTGTTTTGAAATTCCAGATTACCAAAGAGCTTATTCTTGGGAAACAACACAACGAGAAGATTTATTAGAAGATTTAGAAAATATTCTAACTTTAAATAATTACAAGCATTTTACTGGAACTATAGTTGCTCAAGAAACAGAAAGCAAGGAGAATTTCATATATTATAATATTGTAGATGGTCAACAACGATTAACTTCAATAATAATTTTACTTTCAGTTCTAGCACAAGCTGGATATCTGGATGAAAATACTACAAAAGAAATTTATAATAATTATTTGTTCAAAGGAAAAGAAACCGGTAATACTATAAGGCTCTTTAAACTTAATGGAGAATTAGACAAATACTTTTTCAGAAAACTAGAGCAATGGGATTATTATTCTGAAGAACACGCTACCAAAGCACATACAAACATTAATAATGCATTTATTGAATTTAAAAAATGGCTGGATAAAAATATAATTACCAATCCGGATTTTCCAAAAGAAATATATTCAGTTATAATAGGGAAAATTGTTTTCCTATTTCATGTTCCTGAAACAAGTGCTGAAGTTGGATTAATGTTTGAAGTAATTAACAATAGAGGTAAAAAATTAAGTGAACTGGAAAAAATCAAAAATTACCTAATTTACTATGCGGAAAAATCAGGTTACCAAGATATTAAAGTGGCGGTTGATAATTATTGGGGTAAAATCTTGTTTAACCTAAATGCGTGTCATCAAACATCTAATGATCATGAAAATACTTTTTTAAGATATACTTGGATTGTATTTGAACAAACCAATAAAAGTGAGAGTTATCATGTATATAACAATCTTAAATATAGGTTTCCAGCAAATAAAAATTCAAATTGGCAACGACTTAAATTATATATTGAGTTTATTGCTGAATCTGCAGAAACCTACAATAAAATACTCACTAGAAATTTAATCTCACTTCCAAAAGAGAGGAAAATTATTGAGCAGATATTTTTTCAAGCATCAACAGCTTCAATTCTTCCTTTATTACTTTCTGTGTATTCCAAAATAAAAGATAGTGCCATTAGATTAGATATTTTATCTGCCATTGAAAAATTAAATTTCAGATACTATGGCTGCGGTATTGCGAATAGATCTGACAGTGGAAATGGCCATTTATTTTGGTTAGCACATGTTTTTTTTAATGAATATGGTACTGGCAATATTACTAATAAATGGTTAAAGCAGGAAATAAAAGGGTTTATTAAAAGAGAATGTGGAGATGAAAGTATTGTTAAAGCTTTAACGTTGGATAAAGAGGAATCTGGGGGATATTATAGTTGGAACAATTTAAAGTACTTTTTAGCAAATTACGAGGAAAGCATAGCAGTACAAAGTGGTGAATTAGAGGATTTTACCAGATTTTTACTTTCACAAGATTCTGATAATAAAAATGCTAATTTTGAGAAAGAGCATATTATTGCTACAAACGAATGTTCTGCTATAATAGAATATGATGATATAAATAAAAGAAGATTAGGGAATTTTGTATTATTACGACCAAGTATTAATAAATCAATTAAAGATGCTCCATTATATGATAAATTAATAGAATACAAAGGAAATAGTCATAAATACTTAACACCACGTTCATTGTCAGAATTGGAAATTTTATATGGCACAGAAAATGTAAACAAAAAAGAAACTGTATATAAGAGTAATTTTGTAATTCAATTTCTTGATAAAAGAGAAGAAAAGCTAATCAATTTTGCTTTAGAAAGATGGGGTTTTGATAATTCCAAAAAAGTTAAATTGGATTCATTGACTAACGATACTAAAGTATATAAATTCGAGGTTCTTGAGTAAATAATATATTTAATATCATCTAATTTTTAAAAAATAGTAATATTACTAAATTGAGGTTAAAGGGATCGAAATTAAAATAGAATTGAAAATGAATCGTCCAATTAAGTTATGCTAGAGCAAACATATCAGAACTTGCCTGAGAGTTAGGAGTGATAGAGAAGATCTATGAAATTTCAAGACACTTTAAAGACAAAAGAATGATGCGACAGAAAGTAGTTCCTTTTGATTTATCAAATTCAAAAGGCGAGGTCTCCTGACTATGACTATATCTCATGGCATTAATACTTAATCTTCAAATCGTTAATATCCCTTTTCAGCTCCAAAAACATATCCTTCACACTTACTGTTTCAGAGATTTCAACCTTTCTGTCACTTCTCCCAATATTACACTCATATTCCCAAATCTCAAGAATGTCAGAAACCTTGACTTCATAAACGGGATAAAAACTATTGTCTGATTCCACAAACAGTATATTTTTTTTGTTTTTATTCAAGCGTTTATAAACCATGCCTTCGCTTTTGGTAATCAGTATATAAGTCCTGCCATCCTTCACGTCTCCTAGCCTTTCTACATAACGTCCTACAATGATGGAACCATCTTCATGTGGTGGCATGGAATCTCCTTCCACCGGAAACCCTCTGTGCTTTCCCGGCCCCAAAAAGGGCAATGAAATTTGCTGCAGACTTTCAATATATTCCGGATCGGCATAGCCATTCAAATACCCGGCTTTTACTTTTTGCGTAACGACTTCAATTAAATTATCACCGGCTCTATCTACAGTGATCGGCAATACCAATCTGTTATTTTCCAATTGCAACAAATCATCTAATGGTATTTTTCGAACATCCACAGATAGCAACAGATCTATACTAATGTGGTAATAATGCGCTATTTTCTTCAGTATCTCGTACGGTGCTTCCGAAGTCCCGTCTTCATATTTGACATACCTACCCCTGGTTATCGCTAACGACTCCGCCAGCTTTTCCTGCGAAATTTTCTGTTTTACCCTAAGGTTCCTGATGTTGTCGGAAAATAAAGACATAGCTATTTTGTTATAATTTGTAACAACAAATATAATAAAATTTGTTACAATCTGTACTAATTTTGTAAAGTATAAAAAGGAGAGGAACATGGAAAGAGCAATTGTACACATGGATTTAGATACGTTTTTTGTGTCTTGTGAAAGACTAGGCAATTCAAAACTGGAGGGAATACCATTGATTATTGGTGGCGGGGATCGCGGTGTAGTGGCTTCTTGTTCCTATGAAGCCCGTACTTTCGGAGTGCGTTCTGCCATGCCTATTAAAATGGCACTCCGCCTCTGCCCGCAAGCTAAAGTGATGAAAGGCGATATAGAATTGTATTCCAAATTATCGCATGACGTAACTGAAGTGATCCAAGAAAAAGCACCAATTGTGGAAAAGGCCAGCATTGATGAGTTTTACCTCGATATTACCGGAATGGATAAATTCTATGGGGGCTACAAATGGACCAACGAACTGGCACAATCCGTTACCAATGAAACAGGACTACCAATAAGCTTTGCTTTATCGATAAATAAAACCGTTTCCAAAATTGGTACCGGCGAAGCCAAACCAAAAGGAAATCTGGAAATACCGGAGCATAAAGTACGCTCTTTCTTAAATCCGCTTTCCATTCAAAAAATACCCATGGTGGGTGATGTAACGTTTCAACTATTATCCCGAATTGGAATCCGTACGATTCAGACCCTTTCAGAAATGCCTGCCGAAGTATTACAACGGATGATTGGCAAGAACGGCATCGAAATATGGAAGAAAGCAAACGGTATTGATAATAATCCGGTGGAACCCTATACGGAACGGAAATCCATATCAACGGAACATACTTTTAGTCAGGATACCATTGACATTCCAAAATTGAAATCGATACTGATTGGAATGGTGGAAAAATTAGCTTTTCAGTTGCGCTCAGAAGAATGGCTTACTTCAACTGTAGTCATTAAAATAAGATATTCCAATTTTGATACGGAAACCAAACAATGCAAAGTACCCTATACCTCAGCCGATCACATGCTGACTAAAACTGTTACCGACTTATTTGATAAAGTTTACCAGCGTCGCATGCGACTCCGTTTAATAGGGATCCGTTTTAGTGGGTTGGTTCGGGGAACCTATCAAATCAATTTATTTGAGGACACCGAAGAAATGCTATCACTATACCAAGCCATGGACAAAATGAAAAGCCGTTATGGTTTTGATGCCGTAATGCGGTGTGCCGGAGCAACGTTTAAGCCCAACAACAAAGCAGAAATTTTAAAACGTAAATTATAATCCAATGTACCTCAACTGTCATTCTTTTCATTCCCTGCGTTACGGCACCATCCCGCTCACCGAATTGGTACAGCAGGCTGTTATTTGTGGGGTAAAAACTATGGCGCTGACCGATATTAATACGGTCACCGGTATTTATGATTTTATAAAAGCATGTAACGAGGTTGGGATAAAACCATTGGTTGGCATAGAATTTCGCTGCAACCATCAATTGCGTTATATCGGCTTGGCCAAAAATGCCGATGGGCTCGCCGAAATGAACCGCTTTCTGACCAAACATAATTTTGAGGGTACTTCCTTGTCATTCGCAGCACCTGATTTTAAAGAAGTAGTCATTATTTATCCTTTCGAAAATAGGCCAGCGGTATTAAAAGACTATGAATATATAGGTATTGCTCCTGATCAGCTTCCCAAATTGTTTCTCCCGCAATGGAACACATGGCTTCACAAAATGGTGATTTTGCAATCCGTCACCTTTCGGACTAAAAGAGAATTCAATCTGCATAAAATCCTGAGAGCTATTGATACCAATGTTATCTTGTCCAAATTGACTTTGGATGATTATTGCAAGACGTCCGAAGTAATGATTCCTTTGGAGGAATTGTTGGTGAAATTTGAGGAGTATCCGCAAATCATTGCAAACACGCAAAAACTGATGGATCAGTGTCATTTTGAATTCGACTTTAAAACACCCAAAAACAAAAAGTACTATTCCGGAAGTCGGGAAAGTGACATGCAGCTTTTGACCAAGTTGGCTCAGGAAGGAGTATTCAAAAAGTACGGTGCCGATAATCCGCAAGCAACAGCAAGAGTGGAAAAAGAATTAAAGGTGATTGATCAATTGGAATTCAGCGGCTATTTCCTGATTACATGGGATATCATTCAATACAGCACAAGTCAAGGATTTTTACACATCGGTCGGGGCAGCGGTGCCAACAGTATTGTAAGTTACTGCCTAGGCATCACGGACATCTGCCCTATTGAACTGGATTTATATTTTGAACGCTTCCTCAATGTGAACCGCAAGAGCCCTCCCGATTTTGACATTGACTGGTCCTGGAAAGAACGCGATACCATTCTCCGATATATTTTTGATAAATACGGTGCAGACTATGTCGCTTTTTGTGGTACCAATGTGGAATTTAAATACCGCTCCATATTCAGGGAAGTGGGTAAAGTGTTTGGGCTGCCCAAAGAGGAATTGGATCTATTGGCTAAAAACCCCATGCAGTTGCATGATAAAAATCAAATCGTAAAATTAGTTCAGGAATACGGGATGTTGCTCGAAAAATACCCCAATCAACGAAGCATGCATTCCTGTGGCATTTTGATTTCAGAAGAACCCATTACGAATTATACGCCACTGGAAATGCCCCCGAAAGGTTTTCCAATCGTTTTGTTCGACATGCACATTGCCGAGGATATCGGCTTTGAAAAATTTGACATCCTGAGCCAGCGAGGTATTGGTCATATCGATGACAGTGTGAAATTGATTGAGAAAAATCAGGGAATTAAAGTCGATATCCGAGATACTTCTTTATCAAAAAATGAAGCGAAAGCCAATACCTTTCTAAGCCATGGAAAAACAATTGGATGTTTTTACATCGAAAGCCCGGCCATGCGCGGATTATTGCGCCGCCTCAAATGCGATAACTACAAAACCCTTGTAGCTGCCTCATCTATTATCCGCCCGGGTGTCGCCCAATCCGGTATGATGAAAGAATACATTTTCCGACACAACCATCCCGACAAGTTCGAGTATTTTCATGAGGTGTTTAAAGAACAGCTCGGCGAAACCTATGGGGTTATGGTCTATCAGGAAGATGTAATTAAGATTGCGTTACATTATGCAGGGCTTCCCGCAGCCGATGGAGATATTCTGCGCCGTGCCATGAGTGGGAAAGGCCGTTCGAAAGCTGCTTTGCAAAAAGTAAAAGACAATTATTTTGCTTGCTGTGCGCAAAAAGGCCATCCGGTAAAATTAAGCGAAGAAATATACCGACAGATTGAATCCTTTGCCGGTTATTCGTTCTGTAAAGCACACTCCGCTTCTTATGCTGTGGAAAGTTACCAAAGCCTGTATCTTAAGGTCTACTACCCGATTGAATTTATGGTAGCCGTTATTAACAATCAGGGTGGTTTTTACCGTACCGAAGTGTATGTTCATGAAGCCAAAATGTCAGGTGCAACCATTCAGAATCCATGCGTAAACAAAAGCGACTATGAAACTACGCTATATGGCATCGACGTGTATTTGGGCTTCATGCATCTGGAAGGTTTGGAAAGTAAAGTAACGCATTTTATAGTTAAAGAACGGGAGGAACAGGGCGAATTCAAATCTTTGGAAGATTTCATCAACCGCATTCCAATAGGGATTGAAGGCATACAAATTTTAATTTTTATCGGAGCGTTCCGCTTTACGGGTAAAACAAAAAACCAATTGCTGGTGATCGCCAGACTCATTCTGGTCAATTTTAAACCTGAAAACAGAAACCTAATGCTCCTTCAGGAACCAATCAAAGAATATACATTACCAATACTTGAACGCTCTCCTTTTGAAGATGCTTTTGATGAAATCGAACTGCTGAGTTTTCCGGTCTCCTGCACCCCTTTCGATTTATTACAGACAAAATATCGGGGAGACGTAATGGCGAAAGATTTATTAAAGAACCATAAAAAGACCGTAAAGATGCTGGCCTATCTTATTTCCAGAAAGCACGTGCCTACCAAAATGGGAGCCATGTATTTTGGAACTTGGATCGATCATGAGGGAGCGTATTTTGACACCGCACATTTTACAAAAAGTCTGGAGAAATATCCGTTCCAAGGTGGTGGCTGTTACCTGCTTCTGGGAACTGTTGAAGTGGACTATCATTTCCCTACCGTTACCGTTACCAAAATGGCTAAAATGCCGTTCTTTCCTGATCCAAGATATTCCAACACCAGTGACAGGCAATATAAAGTACACGAACAGATTCGGGAAGACGTGAGCATGACACATCGGGCACCGTACCCACAGGAGCACGAAATTAACCTGCCAAGGTATAAAATGGAGGTGGGCGCAAAAAAAGAATCTGTTTGACCCTTTTAGGACGAGACAGGAGCGCTTTGACTAACCTTTACACAAGAATAACAATACAATTCACGTTAAATACCAAATGAAAAAACAGGAATACGCAATAGTAGATATTGAGACCACTGGCGGTAATGCCAGTGGTAGTCGCATCACAGAAATTGCCATTGTTATCCATGACGGAACAAGGGTGATCGACCGTTGGGAAACGCTCGTCAACCCACAAAAAGAAATACCGTTAGCCATTTTTTCGCTAACAGGCATTAACAATGAAATGGTACTTGATGCCCCTATTTTCGATGACATTTCTGAAAAAGTTTTAGAGATGCTTACCGACCGCATCTTCGTTGCCCATAATGTCAACTTTGATTATTCGTTTATTCGCCACCAACTCGAAGAAAGTGGATTTAAGTGGACAGCGCGAAAACTATGCACCGTTCGCGCAGCAAGAAAGATTAAGTTGGGATTGAGTTCGTACAGCTTGGGTAGGCTTTGCCATTCACTAGACATCCCTTTGATAAACCAACATCGTGCCGGTGGTGATGCGGATGCCACAGCTATTTTGTTTTCTCGTTTGTTGCAATGGGATGTCGAAGGAGAAATCGAAAAAATGATAAAAAAGACCTCTCAAGACCAGCGCTTACCTCCGAATCTACCTCCTGCAGACTTTGAGCAATTGCCTGAAAAACCAGGGGTATATTATTTTTATGATCAGTCAAAGAAAGTAATTTATGTAGGAAAGGCAATCAACTTAAAAAAACGGGTGGCTTCTCATTTCAGTGGTCACAATGTCACGCCACAAAGGCAAAATTTCCTGCGGGATATCCACGGTATTTCCTTTGAAGTCTGTGCTACAGAATTAATGGCGCTGTTGTTGGAATGTACCGAAATCAAGAAGCTTTGGCCAACTTACAACAGGGCACTAAAGCGATTTGACCCCAAATATGGACTTTATGAGTATGAAGCCCGTAGCGGATACAGATACCTGGCAATTGGAAAGCTGGGCAAATTTCAGGCGTGCATAGAGTCTTTCAATAGTCTGTATAATGGTATAAATCTGTTGCGTAGCTTAGCCGAACAATTTAGCATTGATAACCGATTCTGTAACTACGGAATGGAGGACCACGGAGAATTTATCCCAAAACCAGACCGGGCCAGTTTACCTGAAGTCGAACAACACAACCGGCAAGTCGAAAACGCCATAGATTTTTTAGTAAAAAACAGGCCAAGCTTTGCCATTATAGACAAAGGCAGGTCTGCTGAAGAACGCAGTTGCATTTGGGTTGAAAAGGGTCACTTTTATGGCATGGGATATATCGCGGCGGATATTGGATTTACCGATCCTTCAGAGATAAAGGATTATGTCACTCCCTGCAGAAGCAATCACTATAGTATACAATTAATCCTTACGTATGCAGAGAAATATCCGGGTAAGGTTCTTTTAAAACAAACACCGTAAAGAATTATGACGCTCTTCAATGACATCGAAATATTTACATCAGGCAGTGGTGGAAAAAAAGTTTTTGACCTTCCGGATACCGCACTCATCCTGCACGACAATTTTTTCACCAAAGAAGAATCCGACCACTATTACACTACCGTGCTCAATACCGCGCCATGGCTTGAATCTGCTATGGAAATGTATGATAAAACAGTTACTGTCCCAAGAATGATTTCGTGTTACGAAGACAGAGACAATCCAGGTGCCGATCTCACCAAACCGGACTGAACACCCGAACTATTATCCATCAGGGAAAGAGTGGAAAAGGAAACACAGCTTAAATTTAACTGCGTTTTACTAAACCTTTACCGCAATGGTAAGGATGGCGTAGCGTGGCATAGTGACCGCGAACAGAATTTTGGTAAAGATGCAATTATTGCATCGGTAAGTTTCGGCGAAACACGCATGTTTCGCTTGCGCCATAAGTTCAGGAAAGAGATTCCCCAGATGGAAATCCCCTTGTATCACGGTTCGCTTTTAGTAATGGCAGGAACAACGCAAAGCTTTTGGCAACATCAAGTGCCAAAAACGGCAAAAGAGATTCTGCCTCGTATTAATCTTACTTTCAGACAGATTAACAGACTGTTGTGATTAAGTTCCGGATTACTCTCCCAGATAAAGTAAGTAAATAAATTATTAATTTAGTGATACAGTTTACTCTTAGCACCTAAAATAGAAAAATGTGCTTTTTTTGACTTCACTGTAAAAGCCACATTATTAATCAATATTCCTTAAATGGAACGTTTTATTATAAAAGAATCGTGTTAGTAGCTAGCCACTTACCCAATCGCGCTACTCAATTGAAACATGGGTAAGTACATGGCAACCAATAAAATTGCAACAAGAACACCTACAAACAGTATAATTAAGGGCTCTAAAACAGTAGTCATTATTTTGGATTGTTGAACGACTTCCTGATTGTATTGTTCACTTAGTTGTTTGAATACATATTCGGTTTGGTTAGTTTCTTCAGCTACTTTAACCAGCGATATGATTCTATTGTCGAACAAGGGGTTTTCTTTTAGGCTTGAACTTAAGCTATTCCCTTTCAAAATGCTATTTTCCACTTTTTCTAGTGCTTCCTGTAGGGGTACAAAACGTATCATTTTTTTTACCATTTGAATACTATTCAATAGTGGAACTTTTGCCGTAGTTAATAATGCTACCGCTTGTGTAAATTGAGCTAAATATACTTTGGTTGTGAAAGCTCCTAAAACAGGTATTTTTAAAATAAAATGATGCAACGCTTTTTGGTATTGCTGATTATCTTTGAATATCCGTCCTACAAAAAACAACAATATAACAAGTAATAATCCATACATCCCAAAAGTTTTAGTGAATATTGATAGTTTTACAATTACTTTAGTAAGCATGGGAAGCTCTACATTGTTTTGTCTAAAAATATCCTGAAACATAGGGACAACATAACTCAACATAAATAGTACCACAACAATAGCTGTTGTCATTACAATAGAGGGATAGGTTAAGGCTGCAATAATAATACGCTTTTGTTCGTTTTTGCGTTCATAAAACACTCCTAATTCTTGACAAACCTGGGCAGTTGTACCTGTTTCCTCCCCTATTTGCAGGGAATAGAATTCGTATTCAGAAAATGATTGGGATGCCAATAATGCCTCGGAAAATGGTTTCCCGTTAATGACATCATTTAGTATGGATTGAATCAGTTCTTTGTCGGAATTTTTCTTTAAGGAATCTACAATTAAGGTTAAACCTTCTTTAAAGGTAATTCCTGCTTTAAGTAATACAGCCAGTTCTTGATAAAAAGAGTGCTTTTTCTTATTATTGAACCTTTCACCAAAAAGAACAATTTCTTTTTTCAGCAATTCTTCTATGCTACTCTGTTTTTTGGTTTGAGTATTTTTCTTATTTTGCTTGTTTTCTAGTTTAAAGGCCATCTTCCTTATTCATAAAAAAAGTTATATCATTTTTTTTTGAAACGAAAATTTCATAATCAGGCAATTCTGTTTTTGCCGAAATCGATACTGCATCAATGTTACCTTCTTGCACTTCTTTTCCTTTAAAAAATAATTTATTTGTTGTCACTTTTAATTTTATGGTATCGTTATTTCTTAGTGTATAGTTTTCTTGAAAGGAATAGACAACCGTATCCATTTCAGATTCCAAAAGCAAGCTTTTTTCTTTATCTTTGAATTGAATGGTATTTAATTCATTAAAATCCTGCCATAGTCTTTGTTCAAAAAGAGCCAGACTACTAGTTTTGTTAAAATTCGTTTCAATAGCGTAAATCTGTTTTTGAACTAAACGCAAGACGCTAAACGCCATTCCTACCACAATAGCAGTTATAATCATGACCACCAATAACTCTGGAAGTGTAAATGATTGAATTTTATTTTTCGGCATAAATTCGCTGTCTTGATAGTTCCTTATTGTTCTTTTCATTGGTGGCTAAAATAAACAACTCCACTTCTGAATCTGTTTTTTCTGTTTTAATCAAAATGTTCCAGCCTTTAAAATTCTCCTGATAAGGTAATTTTACTAATCCGTTTTGAATTTCGTATTCCAGTTTATTTAATCTATTTTCAATGGGATGGGTATTTTTAGAAAATGTATTCAAAACCAGATTATTCAGCACCAAACTGGCAATCATAAATATAATTACGATTAGTACGGAAGCAACTATAACTTCAATTAAAGTTGCTGATTTGATTTTTTTTAATACAACCATTTCATAACTGTTTTGGGTTCTTTCTCTAACACAATTCCTCCAAAGATACTGGGGATATTTTCATTTTCAATAACCCCGTTATAAATATGATTTACGAATATGGACCCAGACTGGTTCGCAACAAATTGCTTGGTGTAAACAGATCCTGAAACGGTTCCTCTTAACTCAAAATTTCCATTACAATATACTTGACCCTTAATTTTAGCTTCTTTTTCTAAAACAATTTGTGCTTGAAAATCAGCTAGTTCTTTGGTTTGAAAATAACAGATGCAACCTTTTACTATAGTCCCGGAATCAATAAAAATCTGATTGTCGAAAGTATTATTAGATAACTCATTCTTATCGTTTTTGTTCTCTTGAAACAGCACCAAAGCCGATGGATAACTTAGTTTGCATTCTTTCCCAAGAGTGATTTTTTTTGATGCAATTGCCTGAAAATTTCCCATTGTACCATCCTCAATTTCAATAATGGGGGCAATCAGTATTAAATCTTTCAATAAGGCGGTTCTTTTTATCCTAATTAAAGTATCCGATTTAATGATGATGTTTCCCGTAATCTCCCTGTTCTCTAATATAATAGGCTCTTTTAAATAGGCACATTTTGCTTTTTCTTTGAACGAATTGATAATTCTCCGATTCGTTTCCAAATTGATATAATCTCCCTGAATCAGAGGTTTATAGTCTTTCAGATAAAAAACAAGTGCATCTATGACACTTTTTTCTAGCTGAGGTAAAGCTAGGGCACTTTTTTTTATGGAACCATAGATAAGTTGTTTCCCATAATAACTATTTCCGGCTATGTAACCTGGTTTTACTCCTTGTGAAGGTAAATAGGCTATTCCCTTTATTGAAGTATTCCCCACAATCGTCAATGGATTTTGTGTTTCCTGTAAAAAAAGCGTCGCTGATTCTTCGGAATTAATTAGTGAACCTATAAGGGCAGTTTTTATAAATACTTTTTTTCGGAATTGTGTTATAGTAAATGCTTTTTCAAAAATTCCCCATTGTGATAAATGTACTTTAATGGTTTGATTTTCTTTTTTTATAAGATCAACCGATAGGGTATCTGTATTGATTTCCTGCTGTTTTAATAGATACTCTATCCCTGTATCTGAAAATTGAATATTTTCAATAGCCCCTTTTGACTGTTCTTTCATATACATAAAAGTATAGGCATATAACATCAATCCGCTTAAAAGCAAGGCAATCAATACCGCCACAAAAACGGTAAACTGTAAGGCTCCTGATTTAAGTTTGAGGTTAAATTTCACTCTGCTAACATAATAAGATTTAGATCACCTTTGTATTTGACATATACAGATTCTTTATCTCCATCCTTCAATAGAATCCCATTTTCGACATCTCCTTTTTTCATAAAAAAATCATGCCCAGAAATTATTAGTATAAAGAGCTTGTTTTTTTCTTTAGTATCCGATACAATTCCTTTATAAATGATGCTTGGCCAGACTATAGCTTCCTCTAGCTTTGATTCCTTACTTATCTTAGCTACGCTTTTAGTTTTAGCAACTTCTTGTGTTGTATACATTTTCCCGAGAAAAGGATCTCTATAATTCACATTTATCAAAAAGGTATTTCTTTCTTTTAGCTTAAAAGGTTTTATATTTAAGTCCATTGAATTATTTTCCAATACTTCATCAGCACTTGAAAAAGAAAAAAATTGATATAGTACACCACCCCATATTAATACTACTACAGGTAACAAGATGAGGATACTTTTTTTGTTTTTCATTGGTAATCTAATTTACCGTAAAACTAAAGACCGTACTCTTACTGCTGGTATTTCCCGCTTGATCAAATGCTTTCATGAACCAATAATAGGTTCCTGAATTGAGAGTTTTGCTATAAGAGCTCCTCACTTCGCTTTTTAGCTGTAATGTAGTCAGTGCTTTATCTGTATAAATGTAAATACTATCTTTTTCAATACTTCCTAAAATTGGAGCTCTATTCCATTGAAAAATCACATTGGTACTCGTGGTTGTACTTGCGTCAACAGGACTAGTTAATGTAGGGGTGTTTGGAGATGTAGTGTCCACTAAAATTGATCGAGAAGAATATAATGTTTGTTGTGTTCCATTGCTTGCTCTAACTCTCCAGTAATAATTTCCTTGTGAAAAAGTATAATTTAAGCTTGTTGCTGCAATCGTTTGATTATTTATAACGGTATTGTTTCCATCATACACTTGAACTTGATAATTGGTAGCGCCAATAATAGATTGCCAGGATAATTTTTGGGTAATAGTGTTGGTAATCAAATCATTGCTTGGCGTTAATAGAACAGGCGTGTTGTTCTGAAAATCTTCATTGCTTACAATTGTAAAAAAACAATTTTTATAGGGAGTTTTATAAGCACTATTAACTGCCTGAACCCGCCACTCATATTCTCCAATATTTAATTGGTAAGTAAGAGTATTAGATATTATTAGTGTGTCCAAAACAATTTGAACTGGATTTGTAAAATTAGGTTTCGCAATTTGCAGATGGTATTGAGTTGCATTTTGAACTTTTTCCCATGAGAATGTTACTCCTGTTGATAAAAATTGGGCATTATTTACCGGTGCTACTAATAGTACTTCACTTTTTGAAATATCATCCTCTAAAAGTATTTCTTCACAAGAAAATAACGATAAAAAAAAGATGCCGATAAGGAATTTATATAGTAGGGATTTATTCATTTTTGGTTTTATTTTTTCTTCCTTCAACCCTCTCCAAAGAAGAGAGAGAAAAAGAAATGTATTAAAATTGGCTTACATGTCAAACAAATTTCTAGTTTTTTTCTTTTTATTAATTCGTGATTTTGTATTTCCTTTACAGCTTTTATTTCCGTCTACCATATCAGCAATGTACCATTCCCCTTTTTGTGAAACAGCCCAACAAAAAGTACTCAAACGATAGGCAAGAATAGCCTCTGGAATAATGTTTACTATTTCTGTCTTTTTGCCTAGTTTATATAAAGAAAGGATGTATTTCTTCTCTTGGGAATTTGTTAAATAATAAGTATCGGCCTGTCTTATTTTTGTAATTTCTTCAGTAGTCAAACGTACTGCTACACTAGAAATAATTTTAGAATTCTGAGTATCGAATAACAGTCTGGAAACAGTTGCATTGTAATCGGCATTTAACTCAACTATGAATCCTGTGACATCTAGCAATCGAATAGTGACCAACTCTGGCTTTGACGGTAAACTATCAATATAAGTTACTTTCGACTGGTTTTGGTTGAATTTCTCTTTGACTTTATAAAAATGATCCAATCTTTTGTTAAAAGGAATCACCTCAATCGCAACTCTAATATTGTTTTCTAATTTAGGTAATGTTCTCACTTCAAAATCATTTTGTAAATCAAATAGTGATTTGGATTGTCCTATACTTCCTAATTCAGGAGTTGTAGGCGATATTCTATACCTGTCATTTTTTATTTTAGTAGATTGACATGCTGAAAAAACGAACAGCAGCATTATAAAAAAGCTTTTTCTCATTATTTAAGTTTTGTAGTAAAAGTAATTAAATTGTTCTCAAGTTGCTTGTATTTATCGTTTCAATGCAAAATGCCCTTTTATAATCCGACCATCTTCCAATTGTATCGAATACCAATAATCATCTGACAGCATCTGTTGTCCATTGAATGTTCCGTTCCAACCTTGGCTCAGTGGACTAATTTCCTTAATCAATTTTCCATATCGATCAAATATGTATATAGTTGTTTTAGCATTGAAAGCCGCATTGATTCCTTTTATATTCCAATAATCATTGACACCATCCTCATTTGGAGTAAAATAATTTGGAATTCCTAATACCGCAACTTCTTTTGGAGTGACACCACAACCATTTAAATCTTTAACAAAAACAGTATGAATTCCAGCACTCACATTGGTAAAAACAGCTTCATTTTGATAGACCCCATTTTCATCATCCAGACCATAGACATAATCCCCCGAACCGGTTACTGAAATTGTAATGCCATTTGACTCTGCTAAATCCACAACATTTACATTGGTGATTGTAGCTATATCCGAAGCTGAAACTGTAATTATCCTCGTTCTAGAACAGCCTTGATTGTTAAAAACCTGAACAGTATAAATTCCTATTACATTAACCGTCAAAGTATAACTTGTTGCTCCCGGAATTACATTTCCATTAAATGACCAGACATAATAGTAATTACCAATAGCTGATCCATCTTGAATACCTGCATCCAATACTTTTGTAAAAGTGGGTAAATTGCTACACACCAATTCATCACCTAATAATTTGATATTGGGTACGGGATTTACAATAAACGGAATTGTGATTGTAGCGATACAAGTTGTGTTTATCGGATTTATCACTTCGACTCTCACATTTTGAGTAGCAGTCACAAAGGGATTCGGCAACGGACTGGAAAGAGCGCTGTTATTTTTATTAAAATACTTGACAGTCATTCCGGTTTGCCCTCCTAAAACAGTAGTTTCAAACGATGTTGTATTAAAAGCATATTTCCCATCCTGTAAACTAGGATCTAATTCATCATCGCAAACAGTGGTTAAGGATGTTGAAACTGAAAACGCTTCGGGTAAATCATCTACCACAAATTGTACAGTTGAATCATGCGAACAAGCTGTTGGCGTGTTGTTTTTTACGACCACTTTTAAAGTTTGTGAAGCTGTTACAAAAGGATTTGGTAACGGACTAGAAACTGAATTATTGTTTTGGTCAAAATAGGAAACCGTTACATTGGTCAATCCATTCAACAAATTCGTTTGTATTAATGAAGTATCAAAAGCATACGACCCATTTTGATCATCATCGCAATGTGTTTCTATTATCGTTTTTACAATAGGAATTGATTCTACTGTTAGTGTAATATAACTTCCCAACCCTAAACAATCATTATTTAATCTGCTGTCAGCACGAACATAAATGTTTTGGTTATTTGGATAACCAATGTTTCTGTAATTTGAAATATCAGTAATCGTATTTTTTTCGGCAAGTGCATCAGCTAAATTTTTATAATAGGTAATGTCTAATACTTGCCCAACAGGAAATATGTTTTGAACTTGAGTGGTCACGCCGCTAAAATCAAAAGAAGCAATTCCATCGGTATTTACTCCCAAAATAGCATCATCACATTGAGTAAAATCTCTTGTGAAATTCAATGGAATTTGGGTGGTGGAAACGATCAGATTCAGTTGAGCAATGCTAAAACAACCGTTACTATTACTAACTCTCACATAAACTTTGTCGACACTGTCAATTTGATTAGTATAGGTTGTAGGATTTGCAATAGGATTTGTATTGTTTTGAGCTTCTGCAAGGGTTCTGAAAAAAGTGATGGTTTCAATTGCTGCATTAACTTTTATTTTATTGATGGCTTCTTCTAAATTAAAAATACTAAACCCGTCAATATTGTCATCGCATTGTTTTAAATCGACAACTTTTGCGATTACTGGCAAAATCAAAACTTCGATTTTAAAAGAGGTTGTAGCAAAACAATTCGCATTATCCTTGTTCGTCATTTTTACGTAAATCGTTTCGGTAGGATTCGTATTTTGATAAGTTGCAGGCATTGCAATACCTTGGGTTAATGCTACATCTTTATAGTAAGAAAGCAAAAATTGGGTTGCTGATTGTTCGTTTAAAATAATTGTTGTTCTTTCTGTTAAATCAAAAATCAAACGACCATCGGTATCCGTGCCTACACTAGTATTATCGCAGCTGGTTAGATTTGGAATATTTGCTGGTACATTTGGCAAAGGAGTATCAAAAACATCAATGATGAAACTTGTGGTGTTTTTGCAGGTTGCATTGTCCTTGTTCGTCACTTCAGCAATAATAGTTTCTTGCTGGTAGGCAACTGGATTTGCATAATTATCTGGTGTGATGATGGCTACATTATTGACAAAATAGTTTATTGAATATAAATTTGGATCTTGCCCGTGAAGAATTGCCATATTTTGAGTGGTTAAATCGAAAGTATGCAAACCATCATTATTGTCATCGCATTCTAATAAATCCTGAGGTTTAGTGACCGTTGGTACCGCTGAAATAACAACATCTCGGGTTTTAGTGGAAGTTCCGCTGGCAGTTGTAGCTGTTACTGATACAGTATAAGTTCCTGTATTTACATAGGTATGCGTTGGACTTATATCAGCAGATGAAAAACTATCACCAAAACTCCAAGTTGTCGATGTTATGGTTTGATTGCCATTTAATGAAAAAGATGTAGCTTCTCCAAGACAATTATTTTGAACATTAATTCCAATATCAAAATAAGATTGTATAAAAGGGGGTAAACCAGCATTACAGTAGCTGTTTGCCCCGAGTGAAATCGCATTTAATTGAAAATTACATCCTAATCCTAAAACATCTGGATTATTAATTGCATACAAATAATTTTTGTAAATAACGACACCATAGATTTTACCATTAGATGCCAGTTGTAATGCTCCTGAATAATTTGAACTAGCCCTACCGTCATATATTATTGTTGCTGTGTCCGGGATATTTGAAGCTGTTAAATCGAACTGAATTAATTCAGGATTAAGGAAGAAATCACCACCTGTTACATAAGCAATATTTCCTGATGGAGAAAATTCTACACCATAAGTTGAAATATCTGTCCCTGACATTACTAATTTAGGATTGCTTATAATTCCTGTTGAAGCATTAAAATCAAAAAGTTCCACATTAATATGATAATTGCAACTAATCAATTTAGTCCCATTTGGTGAAAATTTTAAATATCCAATCGTACGTTGATTGTCTGTATCAACAGCTGCTCCAACATTACTTATCACGGGTGCTAAGTTTATCCCTGAATTAGTAATGCTATAAGCAAAAAAACTATTATTACCATAAGCATGAAAAACAACCCAATACCCATCGCCATTTGCATTTTTTACAGCTGTAATTTTTTCACAAGAAGGCGTTAATAACAATATATTTTTGTTTGAAGTGACATCACCAAGTCCCCCGTTCAAGTTTAAATTTACTTCCGAATACCTTGCTCCATTAGCATAGGCTAATTCGGTTGTAGTAAAAATATAGTAAATTGAAGGGTCATTGGGTTTAGGGACTATGATTGCTGCTTGTGAGCTTGACGGATCTCCTAATAAACCAGTGCCATTTGGCATTATTTGATGATTTTTGTTCCAAACCGAAATACCATCAGTATAAAATAATAATTGTCCCGCAGCATTTGAGATCGTTGCACAACCTTCAAAAGTATTTAGCTGACCATCAGTTAAAACCATAGGACTACCACTATTAAAGTCTAATCCTGCATGATCCCCAAAATACCAAATATTAGCTTCACCCTGAGCAAAACAGCCTAACGAAAGGAATAGTACTACAATAAGTAGTGTTTTTTTCATATTTTAACAAAATAATTCTCGTAAAAATAAACATTTTGTCTTATAAATAGTATAAAAAAAATTGATATTTGTTCTTTATTTTTTATAATTGTTGTCTTACTTTTTATTCTATTTATGGTATTTATGGATAAGGATTCTAAACGATTGTTTCTAAAATTAATGCTAAATGCCATTTTAAAATGAATTTCATTTCAAATGGTATTACTAGCGTAGAGCTTTTCATCATATAAACTACTTTTATGACCTATTTGTCTTCTCGCATTTCATGGGATACTAATGTTAAACATTACATTAGAAACGGATTATACAACAATCTACCCAATACAATAAAAGGAAAAATCCCTAAAACTAACAAGCACCGCTGGGAAAATGAAACGAAAGATAAATATATGGGTTGTGAAGTAGCGTCGTTTATAAAAGAAGAATTGGAGTTAATAAAAAGAGTAGGTGAATCCAGAAATAGTAAAAAGGTAATGGAAGCGTATTTTAGACTATCAGATACCTATCATGAAATCATCAGCACTGTTAAAGGAGTTAAGCTTCAAGTAGCGTTGCAGAAAGATAAGCTTGTTAATGCTATCGAAAATGTAAAAGATGTTATTTCAATTGAAATGGCATTAAAGGTTTTTAATATTTCAAAAGCCACGTATCATAATTATAAAACGCTTGTGATTAATAAATGTGATTCATCCTATTTTTTGTGGTGTGTGAAACAATATCCACATCAACTATTAAAAAAAGAAATTTCCCAAATTAAAAAATATATGGAAAATGAAAACTATCTACATTGGTCTAAATCTTCTGTTTACTTATTTGCTTTACGCAGCAAAAAAATTTCTTTTTGTTTAACCACTTGGTATAAATACACCAAATTATTAGGATATAATAAAGCGAGACATCTGCACCCTAAAAAAGTTTATAAATCATTAACCAGTTATAAACCCAATGAAATTTGGTGTGCCGATGTAACGATTCTGAAAACGTTAGATGATAAAAAACACTATATTCATTTTTTGATGGATCATTATTCTAAAATGATTCTAGGGTGCAGAATTGAGAATAGTCCCAGCCCAAAAGTCATTAGAGATTTGTTGGAACAAGCATATTTGAAACATAAAAACAAAGAAGCCATCACTTTTGTCTCCGATGGTGGTGTGGAGAATGTAAATAATACGGTTCAAGAATTCCTAACCACCACTGGTCAAGACATCAAACACTTAATTGCCCAAAAAGATATTCCTTTTTCGAACTCTAAAATTGAGGCGTTCAATAAAATCATTAAACACCAGTTTTTGTTGCCACAAAATTTAACCAACAGGAAACAACTTGAAACTGCCTTGACTATTGACATACAAACGTATAACACCATACGCCCCCAACTCTCTTTACAAGGAAATACTCCTGCCGAAACATTTTTAGGAAAACCTTTAGACATAAACTATTATAAAACCCACTTCGACAGCCAGAAGACATTGAGAATAACACAAAACCAGCAAAATAGATGCAACGGATGCAAATAGTATTAAAAAAGTAAAACCTAATACCAGATATGATTCTGGTATTAGGTTTTTATTATTCCATCCCTGATTTCTGGATTGTTGCTTTATTTTGACATTCCCACAACCACCTTAATTATTAACCACAATTCCTTAAACGGAACGCTTTTTTATAAAAGAATCGTGTTAATAGCAGTGGTATTAGTATTATAGTATTGCATACAAAATTATAAGATTCTTATTTTATTTCGATTTTATCTAACTATCTCATTTTTAATTACAATTCCTTAAATGGAAGGTTTTATTATAAAATAATTATTATAGTTGCAGTGCTACTATTCCCAATCGTTCCATTCGGAATCTTTATTTTCTCGCCACAAACCTTTCCCAACAGGCAAATTTACAGTCCGTTGCAGTGTATCATCAATTCCTAATATTGTACCTAATGGGACTATCCTGATATCTTCTTCTTTAAAATCTGGACCTGGACCTGAAAACATTTCCCATACATGATCTTCCCATCTCATTAGTTCGACTATTGTTTTGCCTTTTAGAGAATCTATATCTGTTATTGCATACGAATTCTTAGGTACTTTTATGTTCCAATCCATATCTAGCCATTTCCAAATAGGGTCATTTGAAATAATTGGCTCCGCCATTAACGGTGTATCCATTGTTCTATTAACTGGAATAATTTGATAAGCTGTGATTTCATTTAAATTATAATAATCATAAACGCCTAACATTAGTTTTTTACACCAAGATGAATCTACTTTGGTTAAACAAAAAATATTATTATCAGATAACAAAAACTGAGAATCAAGTGTAGATCCAGCTTGCAATTGCTGATATACATATTTAAATATAGACTCGTTTTCTTTTATGGAAATAAATCCACCTGCGATAACTAATTCAAATCCTAACTTTTCAGTCAACCCTATAGAATAAGAAAATTCTGGATGTTGTCCCCCGTTAACAAGTGTTAGATGATAACCATTATTATAAATATTTGTTTTTATAATATCTAAAAATTCGCTATTTGTCATTATTGTTTATTTTTTTTTACTGTGCAAATATGTATGACAATCTGTACAGACAGGAACTGTTGCTGTTCCACCATCTGCGTGTCTCACAGGATAATGATGTGATCTTGTATTTTCTGCTTTAGTTTCATTACCACAATTCGTACAGTTGTTATCGTTTGCTTCTCTTTCTTTTGCTTTTTCTTTAGCTGTAGGGACTCTTTGCGCAGCTCTTTCCGAAGCAGGAACTGTTCCTCTGCCAGTAGGTGATTTTTCAAGTTTCCCTTTTGTGCCTCTTTCTGTTGTACTGGACTCTGATGCAGCTTGCGTTTCAGCAGGTTTGTCACTAGAGCTAGCTTCATTATAAGTAGACGTGCTTGTTGAATCATCATTTCCCGTCATAGAATCCCAAAGCATTACTGCGCCTCCAAGTGCAACAGACCCAGCAGCAACTACAAGAGCAGCTGGCTCTAAAACAATTCCTTGTGGACCTGCACCAGCGATAGCTATTGCTGTCGCACCACTTAAACCTGCAGCCATAATTGCAGCACCGCGAGCTACTTTTGGTTTTGGCCCTTCTGTGGGACTCATTCCATCTGGATCAATAAAATATACAGGGTTATCAAATGCATAATTGTAAGGTGAGTGTCTACGCATCTCTTCAGCCTTGGGGTCAATGTTTACCCATCGACCTAATGCAGGATCATAAAATCTGGCACCATAGTCATACATCCCAAGCCCCAGCTCGTCTTGCAGCTCCTTGCCATTGTACTTATACTTGTATGCGCCTGCTCAATATTTTGCCTCGCCCGAGCGTTTGTTTATGTGCTCCCGCGAGCAAAAACTATTTTGTAAGAACGTGCTTCAAAAATAGTCTTTTCTTTCAATTGAAAAAAAAAGATTCCGTTTTTTTATCGATTATGATTTCCAAAAATGCCTGAACATTCCATTTTGCCTAAACTTCCCTGATTGTCTTTAATCGTGCGCTCGATTTTTTTGGAAGGATGCCAGAACGTAAAAGTTGTTTTTTTAGATAAATTCCCCTGGCATTCTTCCAAAAAAATGAGCATAGCCTTGTGGCGATTGAACTATGCATTCCAACAATAAACACCCCAAGTGAAGCAAAAAAAGCGGTGCTTGCAAGGAGCGTTTTTTGCGGAACGGGTGGCGGTGTTGCGGTCACTGACAGCCACCCTGGACCGGGAGCCCCTTTTTTCGGGGGCGTAGGGACAGGAGCGTGTAACGGCAACCGAACAAGTAAAGCGTCAGCGGAACAAATCTATAAAATCAGCGTCAGCGTACCTATTGAGGTTGATGGCTGGCGGTCGAGCAACCGCCAAAACATAAGGGGCGACAGACGCAAATACGGCTGAATGAAGTGCAGCGTAGTTTACGAAGCGTAACGCAATGAAGCGGTATTGTGGATGTAGTAGCCCCGACGAACGAAGGAAGCGACCGTGTGAAGATGAGGGCGAGGAAGCGTAGTAACTGCCTGCTCTTTTTCAGAGCTGGCAGGTGCTATGCTGACGAGTGGACTGTGGAACGGAGGCTTTTTTCAGCCGACTGGAACAGCCGAACGGAACAAAGGAAGCGACCGGAGGGAGACCGCTTTATTGCTCTGCTGTTTAGATTCGGATTTTCCTTTTAAACCTAAATTTCAATTCTTAACTCTAAAATTACTTAATCGGATGATGTTTATCAATCGCATTTTGTAACGCTTTAATTCCTGTTTGGCGGTATTTTTCTGTTGTGTCTAAATGTTTGTGTCCTGCAAATTCCTGAACCATTCGAAGGTCGTTTCCTTTGGCTAAAAGATTCGTGATTACGCTTTGTCTTATGGTTATTGTTGTTAGATTTTTGGCAAAATCCTTTTGATAGGTACTTATTAAATAATGGATATCGTCGCTTGTTATCGGCGTTCCCAGTTTCCCCAACAACAAAGCGTTTTCATCGTTTCTAATCGTTTTTAGCTTGTTTCTGTCCTGATTGATAAATTCGTAAAGCAAAAGGATTTGTTGGGCTTTTAAAGGCAATATTCGGCTGTTGGTTATTCCTGTGCCGGTTATTTGGATTGTGGCTTTTTCAAGATTTATATCGTTTGTTTTTAACTGGATAATTTCCCCCGATTTCAAGGCTTGATAAACCAATAAACTCATTATAATTTGATTCTTTTTGGTCAAAAAAGGATAACGTTCTATTCTTGGAACTAACAGTTTTTGCAGTTCTTTTTCAGAGAATAAATCTTGCAATTGGATGGGGTTATCTTTGGCATCCCGAAGTTTAATGCTTCTGGCTGGATTATCGCTTCTTTGCTCTGTTTCCTGCAGATAATCGTAGTATTTTTTGAGTGCCGATACAATCCTGTTGATCGTGTTTGGAGGGTAACTTTTCCGTAATTCTTCCACGTATTCCATTACTTTTTTATAATCGTAATGTTCTGTTTTTCGGTTCAATAACCTAAACTTGTTGATTTCATACAGATAGTTTTTAACGGTCGATGGGTGCAGGTTTTCTTCTAAATAGTCTTGTATGTTCATCGCATTTTCAGTTGATTTATTCGGGTATAAATTTGAGTTGTTTTTAAGCTTTGATGCCCTAAAAAGTTTCTGACCATTTCAATACTCATTTCATTTTCAAGTAAATGCGTGGCGATACTGTGGCGTAAATGATGCAAACTTATGTTTTGATCGGGATGGTTTTTGGTTCTTTTTAAAAGACTTTTAAAGGTTTTATAAATGGTGCTTCCCAACATTCTGTTTCCTTTGCTGTCGATTAAAAAACTGGTTTCGTTTTCTGTTGCACTAAAGGCTCTTATCTCTAAATAGTTGCCTAAATCTTTGGCTATCATTTCCGTAATTGGGATTACCCTTCTTTTTTTGCCTTTTCCTTTTCGGACAAATAGCAGTTTTTTATCTAAATGAACATCGGTAACATTCAGGTTTTGGGCTTCGCTTCTTCGCAGTCCGCAACCGTAACACAGGTGCATTATTGCCCATTCCTGCGCTGTTCTGCAATGTTCGTAAAGCGCTGTTATTTCTTCCTGGGTAAGGATTATTTTGATTTCGTTTACTGGGGATTTCAGCTTTAGGGTAAAAGGATTTTTGCTGATTTTTTGGATTCTTTCCAGATACTCAAAATAGATTCTGATGGCTAACAACTGGCTGTGAACGTGGCTTTGGCTTAACTTTCCGTCTTTGGATGGATTGGGTTTTTCCCGTAAATGTTCCTGATAGGTTTTGATTTGGTTTGCGGTTATTTGGGTGGGAATTTCCTTTGTAAATTCTAAAAAATGAACGACATATCTTGGATACGTTTTGACTACTGTTTTGCAATATCCCAGGTTTTCCAGTTCTTTTCTAAATTCATAAATTGTGTTTTCAAACATAGTTTTAATATGATGTTTATAGCTTCTATGATGTTTTTGCTTACTTCTTTTTTTGGAATTAGGAACGCTAGACTATTTTTTAATCAAAAACCTATATTTATCAGTACTTAACAAAGTTTTCTAGCGTTCCATTAGTGTTCCGTAGTGTTCCAAACCTTGGTCATAGCTGTTCTTTTGGTCATACTTCATTGCTTTTCAAAACCTCAATTTGTTTTATCAAAAAGTCTTTAATTTCGGTTCTTAATTTTTGGTAATTATCCCAATAACTGATTTTATAACGGATGCCTTTATTGCTGTAACCGCCTATTTGCTTGACATATTCCAACTCTAAAAGCACTTGTATGTTTCTAAAAATCTGTGTTTTACTAACATTTAATTCCTGTCTTATATCTCTTAAAATAAATTCTTGGCTGTCATTCTTTACATACTTTTTCAGTCGTTCAAAAAACTGTCTTAAACTGCCATCGAGTTCATCCACCTTTAAAACAATGCTTTCAAAAAGGACTTCCGTAGCCTGTTCTATATCCTCGATTTGGGTAATGAGTTGTTGCTCTTTGGTGAGCTGTCTTTGGTGTTGGTTCAAAAAGGTTACCTGTTTGATTACGGCTTGGTACATTTCGTTCAACCGTCTTATTTTATGGACTTTTTCGGGCAATAGTAGCTTTGTCGCATATGGGTTTATGACTTCGTAATGTGTCAGTCTGCGCACCATTTGCTGTATAAACTGAACCGCTTTTTGTTGTGCTTTGGGGTCTATTTCTCCCGCATTTCGTTTGTTTTGATGGGTGATTATTCTTTGGGTCTGTTCCTTGGATTCATCGACTGCAATCAAAAAACTACGGCTCATATTATCCTCGTAAGTCTCGCCTTTGGTGGTTGCCGATAAACTGCTGAACTGTCCTTTTACTTCTTTCTTTGCCGATTTATTGTTTCCTTTTTTATCTTTTATACTTACCGAACTGCTTAAAAATTGGTTTGATATCAGTTCCCGAAGCGCATACAAGGCATCTTCTTTGAGGCCGTCCAGATCTTCGATGATGATGATTTTTTGGAACAGATCAAACTCGCCCCAGTTGTACAAACTGCTTTCGGTTATTCGGGTAAATCGAAGTACGTCTTCCCCTGGCATCAGGTCTGCAATTCTGCTGATAATGTGGGTTTTTCCGCTACCGCTCGAACCTTGTACAATGGCGTGGATTGGGCTTTTATTGAGGTAACTGATGATAATTAAGAACAATAATAATCGGCTGTTTTCCTCGCCAACTATGCCCGCTTTGCCTATTTGTTCGTTGAGTCTTTTTAGTAAATCTTCTCCTTTTAAAAAGTCAACTACATTCTCTAAATTGGTGTTTTGCGTTGGTTCTGCAGTAGGTTTTTTGGTAGTGGTTTTTGTTGTAATATCTTCAATAGAAAAAGAAAAATTCAGTTCCTTTCTTTGCTCTAAAAGCTCCGTAAATATCTCGGGTTCGTGAAGTTGCAGGGTTTCGTTGATGTCTTTATTGGGCAGTTCGATTGTAGTTATTTTATATTGTCTGAACTGTTCTGCGTATTTTTTTATGGCTTCATTTCCTGCATTGTCATTGTCAAAAGCAAAAATGATTTCTTCCAGTTCTGTAAGTTCTTGGATGGTTTTTTGGATTTCTTCGTTTAATCCGTTTGTTCCGTAGCACGCCAATAGACTGTAATTTTCTGCTATTTCCGTGATTTGTAGCAGGCTTGCACAGTCAATAATACTTTCGGTCAGGATTAGCTTTTTAGTGGCTGGATTTGGGTAATTTGGATAAAGTCCGGAACGGTTTTTTAAATAGAAGTGTTTCGCTTCTTTCTCGTTTGTCGTACTTCTAAAATATAAGCTAACGATTTGATTTTCTTTGTTCTTCAGCGGAAAAACAATTGATTTATTTCCAAAGACATTAAAGGCTTTTTCGCCTGTTTTACTGATGATGTTTCTGTCCAAAAGCAATCCAACGGCCAGACAATTATTGATTAAAGTTTCGTCTCTTCGTGTTCCGTGGTGGAACTGACCGCCATTAAAACCGATACTTAATTTTTCCAGATCTAAATTTCTTTGTTTGCAATATTCCCTTGCTGGCGGACTGTTGAAGATTCCTTTTCTAAAACTCTGGAACATCTTTTCTAAAAACAAGCTTTTGTCTTCCGTGATGGTTACAGTTTGAACTTTTAGAACACTTGGAACATTTGTAATTACTTGGCCAATCATTGCTGTGCATTTTAAAATCGCTTCTCGTTTGGTCAGCTTTTCATAATCCTGGACAAACTGGATCACATCGCCTTTTTTATCGCAAGCGTGGCATTTGTATTTATTTTGGGTTGGGTTAACTTGTAAGCTCGCTGTTTTATCATCGTGGAATGGACAACGGAGCATATTGTTTTTGTTGGGCTGTAAGCTGTAATTTTCTAATACTTGGGTTAAGGATAGATTTTGTTTGATTTCGGATATTTCCATTGTTGAAAAATAATTTATTTATCTTATTTGAGTAAAACTACTCATAATTGATAATATAACAATTTATACAGAAAGGAAAGTTATAAACACATAAGATATAATTTAAACGTATTAGCTTATCTTTGTTGATATTATCACTGTTGATAAATATCTAATACGATTGTTATGACTTTAGGAGAACGCATACAAACATTAAGAAAAGACAATAGTTTAACCCAATCTAAACTAGCAGAAAAAATTGAACTTTCAGTACCTCAATTAGTCCGTTATGAAACTAAAGGAGTTCAACCTCCTGCAGATGTATTAAGTAAATTAGCTAATGTTTTTGGAACCTCTATTGATTATCTCGTAAACGGAACCATTCAAAACAAAGCAGAAGAAGCAATTGACGATAATTTGCTTTTAAAACAGTTTAAAGCTGTGGAGCAAATGAAAAAAGAAGATAAAAACGTAGTTACCAAATTAATAGATGCTTTCATTCTAAAAGCTAATTTGCAACAACAACTTTCTTAAAAACAAAAAACCACTTCGATTTGAAGTGGTTTTTTTGCAGGCACAGAATGCAATTCTGTTGTTGCTTAATAATTTTTTAGTTCATCACTCAAATCCCTAGCAAATTCATCTAAACTTACTATAAAACCTGATTTTCCATTTACGGGAAATATATTAATTAAATAATTTTGTGAAGCAATTAAATCAAAGATTTCATCTTCCAAATCATCTAACGTTAATTTTTTAGGTCTACATTCTTCCCAACCGTTAGCCAAGTTTGAGTCTATATATTCAAGTTTTGGCCAAAAAGAAATCATCACATTCTCATCAATATCTGACAAAGCGTAATTTCCATCCATATCTGTAATAGTCCATAATTCTTCAAAGTCTGCAACTTTTTTTACAAAATATCTGTACCTATCAAATGGTGTTAATTTTATAACGTTATCAAATTCTTTTGCATTCATAAATTAATTTGGATTTTCTTTATTTTTCTTTCCATTATTGTCATATTTGTGCTGCCTTCTGTGTAAATCTCTATCCTGTAACTTCGAATTTTTATAAGAGTAACCTTTAGCTGCTTCTTTTCCTCTCGAATGAGCTAAATCTTTACCTGGCGGATTACGTATTGTTTTTCTATTTCCTGTAGCAACTTGTCTTTGCTCAGACTTTATCCACCCCTTGTCAGATTTACTAACTTTAGGATCTTTACCTATCTCCGTTAAACGTGCTTGCTTTCCAGATCTTCCCTCTTTTAAAAGCTGTTTAGCGTCACTTGCTTTATCGGCTTTTTTAACCGCATCAACTGCTTTATCTCCACCTTTAAATATCTTTTTAAGAGTTCCACCACTAACTACTGGAAGTAAAGCTCCAACAATCATATAACCAGCATCTGAAGCATTAGCATCAGTTCCGTCAATATGTTTGGGCTTACCATCATACATCCCTAGTACTCCACGAGTAACAGTTGTTACTGCTACAGCTATATCATCAACGTCAGTCCAACTTAAAATATCTCCTAATCCATCAACACAACTTGGGCATCTTCCATCTGGGTCGTCAAAACTTACTGGATTATTATAGCCATAACCATAAGGATTTAGATTATCTGTGTTGTATATTCCTCCTCCAACTTCTGCATCATTAATAATAGCTAAATATACTTCATCTTCATCATCAGGGTCAACATCTAAATTATCGTGAGCAAATTTAAGGTCGTTAAATAAAGGATCTATTTGTGTCCAGCGTCCAAGTGCTGGGTCATAATTTCTCCAACCATAGTCATAAAGATTCAGCCCCAGCTCGTCTTGGAGTTCTTTGCCGTTATACTTATACTTGTATGCGCCTGCTCAATATTTTGCCTCGCCCGAGCGTTTGTTTATGTGCTCCCGCGAGCAAAAACTATTTTGTAAGAACGTGCTTCAAAAATAGTCTTTTCTTTCAATTGAAAAAAAAAGATTCCGTTTTTTTATCGATTATGATTTCCAAAAATGCCTGAACATTCCATTTTGCCTAAACTTCCCTGATTGTCTTTAATCGTGCGCTCGATTTTTTTGGAAGGATGCCAGAACGTAAAAGTTGTTTTTTTAGATAAATTCCCCTGGCATTCTTCCAAAAAAATGAGCATAGCCTTGTGGCGATTGAACTATGCATTCCAACAATAAACACCCCAAGTGAAGCAAAAAAAGCGGTGCTTGCAAGGAGCGTTTTTTGCGGAACGGGTGGCGGTGTTGCGGTCACTGACAGCCACCCTGGACCGGGAGCCCCTTTTTTCGGGGGCGTAGGGACAGGAGCGTGTAACGGCAACCGAACAAGTAAAGCGTCAGCGGAACAAATCTATAAAATCAGCGTCAGCGTACCTATTGAGGTTGATGGCTGGCGGTCGAGCAACCGCCAAAACATAAGGGGCGACAGACGCAAATACGGCTGAATGAAGTGCAGCGTAGTTTACGAAGCGTAACGCAATGAAGCGGTATTGTGGATGTAGTAGCCCCGACGAACGAAGGAAGCGACCGTGTGAAGATGAGGGCGAGGAAGCGTAGTAACTGCCTGCTCTTTTTCAGAGCTGGCAGGTGCTATGCTGACGAGTGGACTGTGGAACGGAGGCTTTTTTCAGCCGACTGGAACAGCCGAACGGAACAAAGGAAGCGACCGGAGGGAGACCGCTTTATTGCTCTGCTGTTTAGATTCGGATTTTCCTTTTAAACCTAAATTTCAATTCTTAACTCTAAAATTACTTAATCGGATGATGTTTATCAATCGCATTTTGTAACGCTTTAATTCCTGTTTGGCGGTATTTTTCTGTTGTGTCTAAATGTTTGTGTCCTGCAAATTCCTGAACCATTCGAAGGTCGTTTCCTTTGGCTAAAAGATTCGTGATTACGCTTTGTCTTATGGTTATTGTTGTTAGATTTTTGGCAAAATCCTTTTGATAGGTACTTATTAAATAATGGATATCGTCGCTTGTTATCGGCGTTCCCAGTTTCCCCAACAACAAAGCGTTTTCATCGTTTCTAATCGTTTTTAGCTTGTTTCTGTCCTGATTGATAAATTCGTAAAGCAAAAGGATTTGTTGGGCTTTTAAAGGCAATATTCGGCTGTTGGTTATTCCTGTGCCGGTTATTTGGATTGTGGCTTTTTCAAGATTTATATCGTTTGTTTTTAACTGGATAATTTCCCCCGATTTCAAGGCTTGATAAACCAATAAACTCATTATAATTTGATTCTTTTTGGTCAAAAAAGGATAACGTTCTATTCTTGGAACTAACAGTTTTTGCAGTTCTTTTTCAGAGAATAAATCTTGCAATTGGATGGGGTTATCTTTGGCATCCCGAAGTTTAATGCTTCTGGCTGGATTATCGCTTCTTTGCTCTGTTTCCTGCAGATAATCGTAGTATTTTTTGAGTGCCGATACAATCCTGTTGATCGTGTTTGGAGGGTAACTTTTCCGTAATTCTTCCACGTATTCCATTACTTTTTTATAATCGTAATGTTCTGTTTTTCGGTTCAATAACCTAAACTTGTTGATTTCATACAGATAGTTTTTAACGGTCGATGGGTGCAGGTTTTCTTCTAAATAGTCTTGTATGTTCATCGCATTTTCAGTTGATTTATTCGGGTATAAATTTGAGTTGTTTTTAAGCTTTGATGCCCTAAAAAGTTTCTGACCATTTCAATACTCATTTCATTTTCAAGTAAATGCGTGGCGATACTGTGGCGTAAATGATGCAAACTTATGTTTTGATCGGGATGGTTTTTGGTTCTTTTTAAAAGACTTTTAAAGGTTTTATAAATGGTGCTTCCCAACATTCTGTTTCCTTTGCTGTCGATTAAAAAACTGGTTTCGTTTTCTGTTGCACTAAAGGCTCTTATCTCTAAATAGTTGCCTAAATCTTTGGCTATCATTTCCGTAATTGGGATTACCCTTCTTTTTTTGCCTTTTCCTTTTCGGACAAATAGCAGTTTTTTATCTAAATGAACATCGGTAACATTCAGGTTTTGGGCTTCGCTTCTTCGCAGTCCGCAACCGTAACACAGGTGCATTATTGCCCATTCCTGCGCTGTTCTGCAATGTTCGTAAAGCGCTGTTATTTCTTCCTGGGTAAGGATTATTTTGATTTCGTTTACTGGGGATTTCAGCTTTAGGGTAAAAGGATTTTTGCTGATTTTTTGGATTCTTTCCAGATACTCAAAATAGATTCTGATGGCTAACAACTGGCTGTGAACGTGGCTTTGGCTTAACTTTCCGTCTTTGGATGGATTGGGTTTTTCCCGTAAATGTTCCTGATAGGTTTTGATTTGGTTTGCGGTTATTTGGGTGGGAATTTCCTTTGTAAATTCTAAAAAATGAACGACATATCTTGGATACGTTTTGACTACTGTTTTGCAATATCCCAGGTTTTCCAGTTCTTTTCTAAATTCATAAATTGTGTTTTCAAACATAGTTTTAATATGATGTTTATAGCTTCTATGATGTTTTTGCTTACTTCTTTTTTTGGAATTAGGAACGCTAGACTATTTTTTAATCAAAAACCTATATTTATCAGTACTTAACAAAGTTTTCTAGCGTTCCATTAGTGTTCCGTAGTGTTCCAAACCTTGGTCATAGCTGTTCTTTTGGTCATACTTCATTGCTTTTCAAAACCTCAATTTGTTTTATCAAAAAGTCTTTAATTTCGGTTCTTAATTTTTGGTAATTATCCCAATAACTGATTTTATAACGGATGCCTTTATTGCTGTAACCGCCTATTTGCTTGACATATTCCAACTCTAAAAGCACTTGTATGTTTCTAAAAATCTGTGTTTTACTAACATTTAATTCCTGTCTTATATCTCTTAAAATAAATTCTTGGCTGTCATTCTTTACATACTTTTTCAGTCGTTCAAAAAACTGTCTTAAACTGCCATCGAGTTCATCCACCTTTAAAACAATGCTTTCAAAAAGGACTTCCGTAGCCTGTTCTATATCCTCGATTTGGGTAATGAGTTGTTGCTCTTTGGTGAGCTGTCTTTGGTGTTGGTTCAAAAAGGTTACCTGTTTGATTACGGCTTGGTACATTTCGTTCAACCGTCTTATTTTATGGACTTTTTCGGGCAATAGTAGCTTTGTCGCATATGGGTTTATGACTTCGTAATGTGTCAGTCTGCGCACCATTTGCTGTATAAACTGAACCGCTTTTTGTTGTGCTTTGGGGTCTATTTCTCCCGCATTTCGTTTGTTTTGATGGGTGATTATTCTTTGGGTCTGTTCCTTGGATTCATCGACTGCAATCAAAAAACTACGGCTCATATTATCCTCGTAAGTCTCGCCTTTGGTGGTTGCCGATAAACTGCTGAACTGTCCTTTTACTTCTTTCTTTGCCGATTTATTGTTTCCTTTTTTATCTTTTATACTTACCGAACTGCTTAAAAATTGGTTTGATATCAGTTCCCGAAGCGCATACAAGGCATCTTCTTTGAGGCCGTCCAGATCTTCGATGATGATGATTTTTTGGAACAGATCAAACTCGCCCCAGTTGTACAAACTGCTTTCGGTTATTCGGGTAAATCGAAGTACGTCTTCCCCTGGCATCAGGTCTGCAATTCTGCTGATAATGTGGGTTTTTCCGCTACCGCTCGAACCTTGTACAATGGCGTGGATTGGGCTTTTATTGAGGTAACTGATGATAATTAAGAACAATAATAATCGGCTGTTTTCCTCGCCAACTATGCCCGCTTTGCCTATTTGTTCGTTGAGTCTTTTTAGTAAATCTTCTCCTTTTAAAAAGTCAACTACATTCTCTAAATTGGTGTTTTGCGTTGGTTCTGCAGTAGGTTTTTTGGTAGTGGTTTTTGTTGTAATATCTTCAATAGAAAAAGAAAAATTCAGTTCCTTTCTTTGCTCTAAAAGCTCCGTAAATATCTCGGGTTCGTGAAGTTGCAGGGTTTCGTTGATGTCTTTATTGGGCAGTTCGATTGTAGTTATTTTATATTGTCTGAACTGTTCTGCGTATTTTTTTATGGCTTCATTTCCTGCATTGTCATTGTCAAAAGCAAAAATGATTTCTTCCAGTTCTGTAAGTTCTTGGATGGTTTTTTGGATTTCTTCGTTTAATCCGTTTGTTCCGTAGCACGCCAATAGACTGTAATTTTCTGCTATTTCCGTGATTTGTAGCAGGCTTGCACAGTCAATAATACTTTCGGTCAGGATTAGCTTTTTAGTGGCTGGATTTGGGTAATTTGGATAAAGTCCGGAACGGTTTTTTAAATAGAAGTGTTTCGCTTCTTTCTCGTTTGTCGTACTTCTAAAATATAAGCTAACGATTTGATTTTCTTTGTTCTTCAGCGGAAAAACAATTGATTTATTTCCAAAGACATTAAAGGCTTTTTCGCCTGTTTTACTGATGATGTTTCTGTCCAAAAGCAATCCAACGGCCAGACAATTATTGATTAAAGTTTCGTCTCTTCGTGTTCCGTGGTGGAACTGACCGCCATTAAAACCGATACTTAATTTTTCCAGATCTAAATTTCTTTGTTTGCAATATTCCCTTGCTGGCGGACTGTTGAAGATTCCTTTTCTAAAACTCTGGAACATCTTTTCTAAAAACAAGCTTTTGTCTTCCGTGATGGTTACAGTTTGAACTTTTAGAACACTTGGAACATTTGTAATTACTTGGCCAATCATTGCTGTGCATTTTAAAATCGCTTCTCGTTTGGTCAGCTTTTCATAATCCTGGACAAACTGGATCACATCGCCTTTTTTATCGCAAGCGTGGCATTTGTATTTATTTTGGGTTGGGTTAACTTGTAAGCTCGCTGTTTTATCATCGTGGAATGGACAACGGAGCATATTGTTTTTGTTGGGCTGTAAGCTGTAATTTTCTAATACTTGGGTTAAGGATAGATTTTGTTTGATTTCGGATATTTCCATTGTTGAAAAATAATTTATTTATCTTATTTGAGTAAAACTACTCATAATTGATAATATAACAATTTATACAGAAAGGAAAGTTATAAACACATAAGATATAATTTAAACGTATTAGCTTATCTTTGTTGATATTATCACTGTTGATAAATATCTAATACGATTGTTATGACTTTAGGAGAACGCATACAAACATTAAGAAAAGACAATAGTTTAACCCAATCTAAACTAGCAGAAAAAATTGAACTTTCAGTACCTCAATTAGTCCGTTATGAAACTAAAGGAGTTCAACCTCCTGCAGATGTATTAAGTAAATTAGCTAATGTTTTTGGAACCTCTATTGATTATCTCGTAAACGGAACCATTCAAAACAAAGCAGAAGAAGCAATTGACGATAATTTGCTTTTAAAACAGTTTAAAGCTGTGGAGCAAATGAAAAAAGAAGATAAAAACGTAGTTACCAAATTAATAGATGCTTTCATTCTAAAAGCTAATTTGCAACAACAACTTTCTTAAAAACAAAAAACCACTTCGATTTGAAGTGGTTTTTTTGCAGGCACAGAATGCAATTCTGTTGTTGCTTAATAATTTTTTAGTTCATCACTCAAATCCCTAGCAAATTCATCTAAACTTACTATAAAACCTGATTTTCCATTTACGGGAAATATATTAATTAAATAATTTTGTGAAGCAATTAAATCAAAGATTTCATCTTCCAAATCATCTAACGTTAATTTTTTAGGTCTACATTCTTCCCAACCGTTAGCCAAGTTTGAGTCTATATATTCAAGTTTTGGCCAAAAAGAAATCATCACATTCTCATCAATATCTGACAAAGCGTAATTTCCATCCATATCTGTAATAGTCCATAATTCTTCAAAGTCTGCAACTTTTTTTACAAAATATCTGTACCTATCAAATGGTGTTAATTTTATAACGTTATCAAATTCTTTTGCATTCATAAATTAATTTGGATTTTCTTTATTTTTCTTTCCATTATTGTCATATTTGTGCTGCCTTCTGTGTAAATCTCTATCCTGTAACTTCGAATTTTTATAAGAGTAACCTTTAGCTGCTTCTTTTCCTCTCGAATGAGCTAAATCTTTACCTGGCGGATTACGTATTGTTTTTCTATTTCCTGTAGCAACTTGTCTTTGCTCAGACTTTATCCACCCCTTGTCAGATTTACTAACTTTAGGATCTTTACCTATCTCCGTTAAACGTGCTTGCTTTCCAGATCTTCCCTCTTTTAAAAGCTGTTTAGCGTCACTTGCTTTATCGGCTTTTTTAACCGCATCAACTGCTTTATCTCCACCTTTAAATATCTTTTTAAGAGTTCCACCACTAACTACTGGAAGTAAAGCTCCAACAATCATATAACCAGCATCTGAAGCATTAGCATCAGTTCCGTCAATATGTTTGGGCTTACCATCATACATCCCTAGTACTCCACGAGTAACAGTTGTTACTGCTACAGCTATATCATCAACGTCAGTCCAACTTAAAATATCTCCTAATCCATCAACACAACTTGGGCATCTTCCATCTGGGTCGTCAAAACTTACTGGATTATTATAGCCATAACCATAAGGATTTAGATTATCTGTGTTGTATATTCCTCCTCCAACTTCTGCATCATTAATAATAGCTAAATATACTTCATCTTCATCATCAGGGTCAACATCTAAATTATCGTGAGCAAATTTAAGGTCGTTAAATAAAGGATCTATTTGTGTCCAGCGTCCAAGTGCTGGGTCATAATTTCTCCAACCATAGTCATAAAGATTCAGCCCCAGCTCGTCTTGGAGTTCTTTGCCGTTATACTTATATTTTAATGCTTGGTTTGTAGAATTAATAACGCTACTGTATCCCATTTGTTTTAATCCAAAAGGGTAGTAATTATTTGACTCTTTAACCTGAAGACTATTATTATAACTCAAACGTACATTCCCTAAATGATCTTTGTATTGAAACACATAACTATAAACTCCCGCATTATTTTCTACATACCCTTCAGCTGTTGGGAAAAATTGCAATATCCCACCACCGTACTGAAAGCCACCTAAATAATCCGTAGTGGTCGTACTTGCAGGGGATGTTATTGTTACTATTTTCTGTGCCTTTTGTCCCGTTGCATTGTAAAGATATACAATGTTTCCTGTAGTTCCAAAAGTTATTTTGGTAGGCAGATTCAGATGATTGTAAGCGATGGCAGTGATGTTTTTATTGACATCGGTTGTCATGTTGCCATTGGCATCATAAGTATAATCATCCCCTGCATTTAAGCCATCAATAAATCCAACGGTTTTGTTAGAGCCATCACTTACTTTAAGAAGCTGGTTATTGGTATTGCTCGCCCCATAGACGTACGTTAAATTATCAATTGCTGTTGCTGCCGCATCTGAATTTCCATTGCGTAGTAGTGTTTTTATGTTACCATTCTTGTCGTAGGTTAAATTTTCATTGTACGCATTGGTTGTTACAGCAGATTTTTGATAAGTTGTGTTTTTCAAACGGTTTAAATTGTCGTATTGATAACCATAAGCACGCACTAAAGGATCTGATACACTACTCCAGTAGGTTTCAGAGATGTTGCCATTGTATAATGGATTTACATTTGAGATACCTGTAGTTGAAGTATTGTAATTTATTTTGAAGGCAAACAAATCACTCGGATCAGAGCCTTGTTGTAACGCAGTTGTGTTGTTAATACCTGTCATCCAACCCCTAATATTATAGCTGTAATCAATTTTTTGTGTAGGAGCGGCTGTCGTGTTCCCCACTTTTTTAGAAATAAGTTGTCCTAATTCATCATAGGTGTTAGCCGTTAATAACTGTGCTGTTCCTGCATTTATTTGATGGGTATGTGTCAGCAATCTTCCTTGGGCTGAATAGGTAAAAACTTCTGTTGTTTTTAATTCGGTATCAGTAGAAAGTCGTTTGTGGTAGGTTATGCTGTATTGAGGCACTCCTGTAAAATCCAGTCTGCTGTCTGCATAGGTATATCCTCCAAGGTAATTTTTGCTGTAGGAACGAATTGGCCTCGCTTTAGCATCATAAAAAGTAGCTGCAGTTTCTCCTAATATTGCCGTACTGGTGGTCAATGCTCTTGTCCAAGAACCTGTAGCCAAACTTTTTACCTGTCCTGTTGTGAGTACCGTTTGTGTTTCAACAGTTGTAGGGATAGTAGGAACACTTGGAAAAACGTAGTTATCATAATAATTTACCGTGAGAAGCTTGAAAGCTGTTGGAGCTATAGCATTGCTATAATAAGCTACAATACCATCAATAGTTCCCGAAGTCTGTTTGCTCTCATAGAGAACAGCAGCACTATTTTGTCCGTCTTGCAGGGTTTTTCGACCTGCAGTAGTTGCGGCTGTTGTTGTCATCCATCCTGTATATATAGGTCTGCTAATAGCGTCGTACTTAGTAATCAACCAACCCACAGTTGCCACATCACTAAATGGAGATGCAGCCGGACCGATTGCCACAGGTCTATCGAGTTTGTCATAAACAATAAATTCCCATTGTTTTCCTGGTAATTTTTTTTCTACCAATCGGTTGCGGTAATCGTATTTGTATTGGTAACATAAATCGTTTAGTTGGGTAGTTGGGTTGCTTACCAAAGGAGGAATTACATAGGTAAGATTCCCATATTGATCGTATACATAGTACGTATCGTGAACTGTATTTACAGTATCTGTCCCCACAATTCCATAGGTTCTTTTTAAAACAACTTGACCTTCCTTATTTTTGAATTCCACTGTAGAACCAGATATTTCGCTAGGGGTTGCGGTGGTATTTTCATCATAGGTTATAGTTTTGTATAATTGATTAATATCATAAAAAACAGTACCGGTACCGTTTCCTAAACTGATGTCATACAATCCGAGAGTAAGATTCCAAGTAGCTGATGCAGTATAAAGTTTTACATCATTTACTATATTGGTCTGATAATCCAGTTTTATCGTGTGATTGTTTGCCATTGCCCAATCATTTCCTGGGGCAGCTTGTTTGAGTACCCTGTTTAAAGGAGAAGCTTCAAACGATTTTTCGCTAAATGGATTCGTTGTCGACTCCAAGTTGGGATTTCCATTTTGCGTAGCATTTGGGGTAGCATAATAGGATAAAACATTTGCTTTACCGTTGGTGTCAAAGGCCATATTACTGATTGTGCCTTTAAAAGGTAAATAATCCTTGATTTGTCGTCCAAATGCATCATACTCCATATAGGTTACAATATCTTTACTCGAAGCTGATTGTTGGTTGCCTATTTGTTGTATAGGCCTGCTCAGTCCGTCAAAATAAGTAATACTGACCTGAGCCTTATCAGGAGTAGGTGAAATAAAAGGAATTGATGTGGATTGTTTGTAATTTCTTGTTATAATATAGTTTAGATCCTGCGAAGGGGATGCTAAACTACTACAATCTATACTGGTGCCTTTTATTAAAGGACAGTTATCTGTATTATTTAGCACATAATTCCCAGTTGGTTTGATGCATTGTTTTATAAAATTTAGAGGATCTCCAAATCCATCCAAATCATCATCAATATACCACTTAGTATTGGGATTTAACACGGCATCTGCATCGTTACAATCGGTATTGGTGGTCGCGTAACCGGCTGGTTTTACACTGTAATATATACTTACATTTGAATTTCCGAAAGTATCCCCATCAATATCTTGATAAAATGTTTGTGGGGCTATATTAGTAATATTGACTGTGGTATCGTTATAATCGCTAGTATTGCGAACATATCCTGCAGGTTGTGTACAACTTGCGGTAGTGGGTGTACTCACTCCAAAACCATCTCCATCGGCATCTCGATACCAAACCGTATTGGGATTTAGGCTAGCATCAGCATCATTACAGTCGATATTGTTGGTCACATAACCCGCTGGTTTTACACTGTAATACACTGTAACAGTTGGGCTACCAAAAGTATCGACATCGGCATCTCTATAAAATGTCTGAGGAGCTATATTGGTAATATTGACTGTGGTATCGTTATAATCGCTAGTATTACGGACATACCCTACTGGTTGCGTACAGCTTGCCGTAGTGGGTGTACTCACTCCAAAACCATCTCCATCGGCATCTCGATACCAAACCGTATTAGGATTTAAGGTAGTATCAGCATCATTACAGTCGGTATTGTTGGTCACATAACCCGCTGGTTTTACACTGTAATACACTGTAACAGTTGGGCTACCAAAAGTATCGACATCGGCATCTCGATAAAATGTCTGAGGAGCTATATTGGTAATATTGATTGTGGTATCGTTATAATCGCTAGTATTACGGACATATCCTGCTGGTTGCGTACAGCTTGCCGTAGTGGGTGTACTCACTCCAAAACCATCTCCATCGGCATCTCGATACCAAACCGTATTAGGATTTAAGGTAGCATCAGCATCATTACAGTCGGTATTGTTGGTCACATAACCCGCTGGTTTTACACTGTAATACACTGTAACAGTTGGGCTACCAAAAGTATCGACATCGGCATCTCGATAAAATGTCTGAGGAGCTATATTGGTAATATTGATTGTGGTATCGTTATAATCGCTAGTATTACGGACATATCCTGCTGGTTG